>JAQUYN010000046.1 GCA_028691835.1 Alphaproteobacteria bacterium
AGAAACCCGAGCCGCTTCCGTGACGCGACTCCCAATTTCACCCGTGGAAGCCGAAAGTTCCTCTGTCGCAGAAGCCACTGTTTCCACATTCGTTGTCGCTTCATTCGATGCCGCAGCAACGGCTGTTGCCTGACTTGATGTTTGTTGAGCAATTTCAGACATGCTGCGCGCCGTTGCCTGCATTTCTGTCGCTTGAGCCGAAACATTTTTCACAACACCCATGACGCTTGCTTCAAAACGGTCTGCCATATCGAGCATGGCTTTCTTACGTTCAGCGGCAGCCCGTTCCTCAGCCTTCGCTTGATCGGCACGCATCGCCTCAACCTTAATCGCATTCTCCTTAAAGACCTCAACCGCACGGGCCATCTGACCAATTTCATCCGTCTTGTCACGGTTGGGCACAGTCACAGTCAAATCGCCGCCAGCCAACTTCCCCATCACAAAGGTCATCCCCTTGATTGGAAGCGTAATGCCACGACCAATGGTAAAGGCAACGCCAACGCCAAAAAGAACGGCACATAGACCAACAATCTTTAAGATTCGCTCGTTCTCTTCACTCGTGGCCTTCATCGTCTCAGCTGACCTCGCCATATCGGCGCTCAAATCCGTTGTCAGACTCGTGATTTGGTCTTGGATGTCCTGTCCCGCTGCGCGCAATATTTCAAGAGCCTTGGCGGCTTCCACCGAGTCTTCTCGGACCTTTACGAGATAATCAAGTCCTTTGCGATAATCAACCAAGGCCGTAAGAGCCTTCGAAACACGGTCTTTTCGTTCTTGCCTTCTGAAGGAATCACGGCTTTGTGAAAACTGTCCTCTTAATAAGGTTAGAGCCGCATCGATCTCTGTAATAGCGCCGCCTTTAAGAAGAAAAAGGGTCACGGCACGTCGCGTTTCAATTAAAAAAGATTTTGCTTCCAAAAGAACCTCAGACTGATCCGTCCGACGCATATATTCTCTTTGCACAGACATCATCGATTGGGATGAAGTCTCCGCAAAAAGAATAAGACCAATCAAAATGGCAAGAATCAAGCCAAAGCCAAGAAAAATGCGAGCAGAGATTCGAAGATGGAGTGCTGACATGGTGTTCTTTTTCTTTCATCACTGGGGTTGATGTTTTTTTGGGCGATAGCGCCAGAAGCGCAGCCAACCTACACCTATAAAAAGACACAGAACAACCACAATCGACCATAATACAAATATTTGTTCATACTTACGCACAAATACAACAGTAACACGAAAATCCCTTAGAATTATTACTGTTATAAAACCACGATAATAACAGTGAAAATACTGTATTTGTCCATTTAATTATTGGTGCAGTGCATACAAAGGTAATGGATACACTTCATACAATTGCATGAGGAGATTCAATATATCCCGCAATGCAGTGTCGATTTATTAGAAAGTAATCCGATTATCAGTTGCCAAATCAGCTGTTTCAGAGAGAGCCTAAGGACCTACACGGCCCCCACCACTTCCCCACCTACACACCTCGCTAAACACAGCCAACACAACAAAAGGAGTACATGTCCGATGCTCACAACGTTAAATACTCTCTTACAAAACGTTCCCTTCCGCGCAGAAAAAGACCTCCTCGGAGCAGGAAACGTACCCGCTCAGGCCTTGTTTGGAATCCATACCGTAAGAGCCGTTCAAAACTTCCCGATTGCGAATCGCCCCGTGCATAAAACGCTTATCCATGCCTTCGGTTATGTAAAAGGCGCGGCCGCAAGAACGAATAGGCAACTTGGCTTTTGGGCAAACACTCCCGTTAAAGCCAATGCCATCGAAACCGCATGCGATGAAATGACCAAGGGTCTTTTGGATGAACATATCGTTGTCGATGCCTTTCAAGGCGGTGCGGGAACAAGCACAAACATGAACGTCAATGAAGTCCTCGCCAATCGTGCGCTCCAACTGATGGGCCTTCCCTTGGGCACTTATGAGCAAATCTCGCCACTGGAAGATATAAACCTGCATCAATCAACAAATGACGCCTATCCAACGGCGCTTAAGCTTGCGGTCATCACGCAATTACGCCAGCTCACCGACGCCATCTCCCAACTTGAAACGGCCTTCCGCGCCAAAGAGAAAGACTTCGCCCGCATTGTCAAGCTTGGCCGCACGCAACTGCAAGACGCCGTGTTAATCACACTTGGTCGCGAGATGAAAACCTATGCCGAAGCTCTCGCACGAGATGTCACGCGCATACAAAATTGTGAAAAAGATCTTTGCGTCGTAAACCTTGGGGGCACAGCCATCGGCACGGGCATCGCAGCGCCCATCGACTATATCACCCAAGTTGTTGGCACATTGCGCGAAATGACAAATTATAATTTTAAGCAGGCCGATGACCTTGTCGACAACACACAAAATGCCGATGTTTTTGTCGAAGTTTCAGGTGCGTTAAAAACATGCGCGGCAACCATGATCAAAATTTCGAACGATTTACGCCTGATGGCGTCGGGTCCCGATGGCGGTTTTGCAGAAATCCAGCTGCCAGCGCGACAGGCGGGTTCGTCCATTATGCCCGGCAAGGTCAATCCCGTCATCGCCGAAGCTTTAACGCAAGCCGCGCTTCGTATGATCAGCTATGATTCCAGCATCACGACAGCGGCCAGCATGGGAAACTTGGAGCTTAATGCCTTCCTACCTTTGATTGCGGACTCACTGCTCGACGGCATTCAGCTGATGACCCAATCCATGGTGAGTATGCGCACGTATTGCGTTGAAGGAATCACAGCCAACGAGTCCCGCTGTCGCGCCAATATCGAAGGATCAACCGCAATCCTCACCGCCCTTGTCCCGCAAATTGGATATAGTCGAGCCGTCAAGGTTGTTCATGATGCCCATGAGCAAGGAAAAACCATCAGGCAAATCGTCCTTGAGGCTCATTATATGAACGAAGCTGCATTCAATGAGATGATTTCGCCTGCCTCCGTCATGCAACTTGGATCCCCGGAGGCGGTAGCAAAAAGCCTCTAATACCAATCCATCTATGAACTGACGTATTGAGAGCGCTGCACGCAACCGCTCGTGACCTGGTTGGATGCTTTCATACACAGGTTGCGTATAAATCCTAACAATTCAAGTCAACACCCCCCTTTTGTAATCAACAAAGGGGGGGAGACTTGACCATTTTTTAATCCTCGCCTGATAAACTATCTAACAAATTGAATATAAACTGAAATTTCAGGAACCATGGATACGAAGCTCACACCGCAGATGATCTTGGAGAGAATCCCCGCTCTGGCAGCTCATTTCCGGATCGCTCAAAATATGCGCAAGTCTCGTGAGGTCGCCCGTATCCTTGTTGTCGAAGACCAACTTTTTTCACGCAAGATTTTGCAAGAATTGCTCCATCATACTTATGTCGTTGACGTTGCAGAAAACGCAAGAGACGGCATGAAGCTTTATCTAGAAACCGCGCCTGACATTGCTCTTTTGGACATCGAGCTTGCAGACGAAAGCGGACATACACTTGCACGTTTCATCAAATCTATTGATCAAGGTTCATTCGTTGTTATGGTAACGGGTAACAATTCAGTCGAAGATGTCGCTTTGGCAAAAAGCAATCAGGTTGATGGTTTCATTGTGAAACCCTACAATAAATCGAAGATTTTTGAGTGCATCGACAAATATCTGGCGCTCCACCCGGCCCGCCAACCGAAAGGACAAACACCATGACTTCTTCCGTCAATCTTGAAAACTTACATGAAATGACAGGCGGCGACAAAACCCTCGAAAAGGAACTGTTTGAAGTCTATCTCGCCTCATCAGAGGACTGCCTGAAAGCACTGGTAGATAATCAAGGTTCAGGACAAGAGGAAACATGGCGAACACAAGCCCATGCATGGAAAGGCATGAGCCTGAACTTAGGGGCCGAACCTTTGGGAAAATTATGTGCCGAAGCGCAAATAAATCATTTAGCCCCACCCGAAGAAAAGGCAAAAATGGTCGAGTTGATCAAAGCCGAGTATGAAAACGTCAAACAATTCCTGATGGCCCCCTAAAAAACGGCTTTCTTTTAACATATCAAATGATTACCTTGAACGGCGAAAAAGACTGCTTGTTCTCTCGTTCTCTTTGATTATGAAAGTTGTGCCTCTTCATGTCTAATTTCTCAAAACTTGAAGACTGTTTTCGCGACACGCTGGGTTTGTCCGCCGATGCAGATGTTAAAAACCTTGCTTATCAAGACCACCCCTCTTGGGATTCCGTCGCGCACATGCGCCTTGTGGCAGCATTGGAAACACGCTTTGATATTATGCTTGAAACCGACCAGATTCTTGACATGAGTTCTTTCACGAAAGCCATCGACATTATCCAAGCCTGCGGAGTCAACCTCGATGCTTAAGGGAAAAGTTGCGCTTGTCACAGGAGCTTCACGCGGTATTGGCGCCGCCATTGCGCACGCCTTGGCTAAAAACAAGGCGCGCCTGATCCTGACGGCACGCGACGAAAGCAAACTGAACAAGATCGCAAAAGACCTGCATGAGACCTATGAAACCGAATGTCTCGTTATCCCTTGTGATGTCACAAGCAGTAAAGATGTGCAGGCCCTTTATAAAACGGTAAAAGATCATTTTGGTTGCCTTGACATTCTGGCTGCAAATGCTGGCGTTCTCTCTGATGGGTTGCTCGGCATGGTCTCGGATACTGAAATCGATGCCATCCTAAACGTGAATATCAAAGGCGTACTCAACCACCTGCAGCCAGCCGCCCGCCTGATGCGGAAAAACAAGTCTGGATCAATCATCATTACCAGCTCTATCATTGGGCGTACCGGGAACAAAGGTCAGACCGTCTATGCCGCAAGTAAAGCGGCAACATTGGGCATTATGATGTCGGCAGCAAAAGAGCTTGGCCCCGATGGCATTCGTGTCAATGCCATCGCACCTGGTTTTATTGAAACGGATATGACGGCTCACTTGTCCTCACAGATTCGTGAGCAGAGGCTTAACGGGATCGCTCTATCAAGAACAGGGACGCCAGAGGACGTGGCCGACGTCGTGCTTTTCTTGGCCTCTGATTTGTCGCGCTATGTCTCGGGCCAAGTGATTGGCGTTGACGGGTGTATGGTCATTTAATGCAAGCCGCAGCCCTTCCCTTCTTGCCCAACGCCGCGACACATGATCTTGCAGCGCCAGCCTTATGTGATGATCACAGCGACGCTTGGTTGACTTATGGTGAACTCGCCGCAAAAATCGAGGAAACTTCTGCTTTCTTACACTCACAGCAACGCGGCCTCGTGCTTTGTTGCCTGCCGCGCACTTGCAGCGGCGTTATCGCTTATCTTGCCGCCGCTCAAGCCGGGCAAGCCATTGCCTTGGCCGATCCTGAAGCCCCCAATGTGCCAAACATCATCGCCACCTATGCCCCGGCATGGATCATCACACCCGATGACACAAACTTTGACGGCTATGAACCGATCACGTGGAATCTATCGCCCTTGCGATTATTTAAGAAAAGCAAACCTCAAGATCTTGTTCTTCATCCTGATTTTTATCTGATGCTGTTAACTTCGGGCTCAACGGGCAGCAGCAAGGGCGTACGCTTGTCTTATAAGAACATCGCAACCAACACGCAGGCAATTATCAAAAGCCTGAATCTTTCCAACGCCGCCACCGCGCTGTGTCATCTCCCCCTCGCCTATTCTTTTGGCCTATCGATTTTACATATGCAACTTGCCGTCGGCGGTCGGACTGTTCTCACGCAAGAAAGTATGATGAGCGAAGCCTTTTGGAATCTGGCCCGCACCCAAAACGTTACCCTTTTTGCGGGGGTGCCGTACCATTACGAAATGCTGATGCGCCTTGGCCTAGCGCGGCTTAAACTGCCCAGCCTTCGCACCTTTTTACAAGCTGGTGGCAAGATGCCGCTGCCTTTGACGCAAAAAATGCTCGACGAGGTTCGCGCGCGCCCCAAAGGTGAAATGTTCATCATGTATGGTCAGACCGAGACCAGCCCACGCATTAGCTGTTTCCCCTTGCACCAACGTCCTGAGAAAATCGGATCATCGGGCACAGCGCTTGAAGGCACGACGATCACGATTGAAAACGGGGAAATCATCGTCAAAGGCCCCAATGTGATGATGGGTCCAGCCACCAGCCCCGCCGATCTTGCCTTAGGTGATGTTACAGGCGGACGCCTTGCAACAGGCGACCTTGGTTCCCTTGACGCGGAGGGGTTTCTTACGATCACAGGGCGCGCACAACGTTTTGCCAAACTGTTTGGCCAACGCATGTCCTTGGACGATCTTGAAAAGATTGCAAGCGCCCATGCAGTCGCAGTCGCCATTGAACATCCCGAAAAAGTCGTTTTGTTTTGCCTGAAAACAGATACGGCAACAATGGCCCTCATCAAAGATCAGATCGTCGATCAAACTAAAATTCCTGCGCCATGGATCGAGCTGCAAACGCTTGACGAAATCCCCCACAAGGCCAACGGCAAAATCGATTATCAGGCTTTGCGAACAAGAGGCACAGCCACATGATCCACTTTCCTTCGCCTCTTTTCACGCAACCTGTATTCGGTCTTCATCAGCAAGCCAAGGACCAAACGCTTTTTGAGTCGCTTCGCAACCTGACCGAACATCACAAGGAAAGGTGTCCTGCTTATCGTAAAATCATCGATGTCGCCTTTCCTGATCACAGCAAGGCACGTTCTTTGAACGAGCTGCCCTTCCTTCCTGTCTCTCTTTTCAAGAACAGATCCTTGCGTAGTGTGGCCACGGAAGATGTACGGGTCACCATCAAATCGAGCGGCACGACGGGCGCAAGAAAAAGTCAAGTGCAGCTAGACCGTGAAACGACTCAACTATCTTCACAAACTCTCGCAGCTATTTTACGGGAACTCGTCGGCGAAAAACGCTTGCCGCTTTTGATCGTCGATACGCCGCATTCCCTTGACCCTTCCATGGACATGGGGGCACGCGCGGCGGCTATTCTGGGCCTTATGCCGTTTGGCTTTGATCACACCTTTATCCTGAACGATGATCTCAGCATGAATGAAACCACCTTGCGCGGGTTTTTGGCCAAACATGGGGGCTCTCCCTTCTTGGTCTATGGATTCACCTTCCTGATTTGGCAAACCCTTATCCCCACGGCTCAAACAAGGCCCATCGATCTGTCGAACGGCACGCTGCTTCACAGTGGCGGATGGAAAGCTCTGGCCGACCAAGCTATCGACAATGAACGTTTCAAAGAAACACTGCGCGCAACAACGCAGCTTAAGCGGAGCATCAACTATTACGGGATGGCAGAAATGCCCGGCGTTGTCTTTGCAGAAAACACAAACGGCCTTCTCTATCCGCCGTCCTTTGCCGATGTTATTATTCGCGATCCGTTGACATTTGAGGCTCTGCCAAACGGCAAGGTTGGCCTTGTTCAGGTGTTCAGCCCGGTCCCGCAGAGTTTCCCCGGCCATGCGCTTTTAACGGAAGATCTTGGCGTGATCGAAGAAACCGACAACGGCCCTCAAGGCTGGCAGGGCAAGGCGCTTCGCATTCAAGGCCGCGTCCCCAAGGCCGAGCTGCGCGGATGCAGCGACGTGATTTCTGAAAGCTTGTAAACCCCATAGCCAACGTCCTCTTGGCGCAGCTCACCATGACAGGCCTCCCCCGCCTCAAATCCCCATCATTTCGCGCACACGGTTTGCGACAAGCTGAACGTCGCTCAGCGGCGAAGTGGGCCACGGCTCCACCTTGCCAAGAAAAGGCCGCGTGAATCCATCATCACGCAAAGCCTGATGGAAACGACGAAACTTTTCTGAACCTCCGGCAAGGGGAATAACATAAACGGGTTTGCCCGTTGCGCAAGCTTCCGAGCACATATTCACCGAATCCGCCGTAACCAATATCGTATCAGCAAGGCCCAGCATCGCATAATAAGGATTGTCGCCCGTCCCGTCCCAAATCACATGTGGCACCTCTTTCAAGGCTTCCGTTAAAATCACAAGGTTCTCCTGCCCGGTGCGACGCGATGGCGTTACCATCAAACTACCCCCGGATTGCTTCGCCAATGCCGCCAGCTGGGCGGCCAAAGGTTCCATCTCATGCGGCGTAAACTGATACACAGAATTCGTGCCGCCAATCAGAACGGCAAAGCGGGGTGAGGGCAGGTGCGCGAAAGAGGGGGCCAAGCGCCCTGCTTCGCTGGCCAACAGCTCTGGCGTGACGCGGTGCAACGAACCCCGCGTCGTAATCACATTTTCACCCAACACGCCATCATGACGCGGCAAAGCCACAAGATCAAAGCGCGAGGGATCGATCACGGGATTTTGAATATGAACGGTGAATGTCTTTTTGCTCCCACCCTTCCCTGAAGCCTGACGCGCATAAAGGCAAGCCGCAGCGCCGGCCCTTCCTGAAGCAATAAGAAGATCCGGCCAAGGCGGACCAATCGCATCGCCTTTCGAACTGAAGGCCCATGGCAATCCACAACGCAAAAAGGGAACAAGCTGTTTCCATGGGGTACGAAGGCAAACCCGCTTGACCACAGGCTCCACCCCCAAGGCGGCGGCAAGCCCAAGGCATTGGTTTTCCATACCAACAACCCCTTGGGTCACGATCCAGCATGTGACTTGGCTCTTTGACAACATCAGTCTAATATCCCTCTACAAAGTTTTCCGCCGCCAGCTTACGAGACTCTCATGAAGCACGTCAAACTAGATCGCATCGACCTTATCATCCTTCGGGAAATGCAGAAAGATGGACGCATTACCAACGTTGAGCTGTCACAAAAGGCAGGCATTTCTGCGCCGCCATGTCTGCGGCGCGTACGAGCGTTGGAACAAGCCGGATTCATTCGCGGCTATCACGCGGACATTGCGCCCGACAAATTAGGCTATGGCATGAGCATCTTTATCCATGTCGGCCTCGCCAACCATGCCGAATCAGACCTGCTGCACTTCGCAAAATTGGTTGAGGGGTGGCCACAAGTCCGCGAGAGCTATATGCTGACTGGCGACTCAGACTTTCTTTTGAAAGTCGTGACTCAAGACTGGGAAGCCTTTCAAAAATTCCTCACCTCGCAATTGGCAGGCGCACCAAACGTCAACCACGTTAAATCGTTCCCAACCATGCGGCGGACAAAGTACGAAGCCGGAATTCCTATTGACGAGGCGTCCGCCTCTGTTGAAACGGCGAAGGAATAAGGGTAATCTTTTTTTACTAAATTTCTTGCATGGCCTGAAAATCGTTGCTCCAACTCAATCCGTGGTTCAGGAAAACAACGACAATCTTCACCAAATTTATTGAGGAGCGCTCCTACGTGCTGACATCCTTCATTGCGTCCATCGTCAACGTCTCACGCCGTTTCGCGGGTTTTGTTGTTCTCTTTTTTCTTGTCGCCAGCATTTTAATGGCGCAGTTCGCAATCGACCACCTCAAAATTAATACCGACATTGATCAACTGATGGCCACGAACCTTGATTGGCGCGTGCGAGAAAAAGAAATTGCGGAAGCCTTTCCCCAAAAGCAGGATCGTCTGGTTATCGTCGTGGACGGTGTCAACCCCGACCTTGCCGAGCGCGGCGCAGCCAACCTGACCGAAGCCCTTAGAAAACGCCCAGAGCTTTTCAAATCAGTCGTTCGCCCCGATTCGATTTCCTACTTTCAGAAATACGGACTCCTCCTTTTATCAGAACAAGAAATCAGCGCCCTCCTCGAGGTCTTGATTCAGTCACAACCTTTGATCGGTTCGTTGGCAAAAGATCCTTCCCTGCGCGGTCTTTTTTCGACTATGAATCTGGCCATTCTTGGCGTCAAACATGGCGAAACAGACTATAAAAACGTTGAACCCTCATTCACCCTGATGGCGCAAACCATCGAAGCCAATCTGCAAGGCGTGCCTATGATCTTGCCATGGCATGGGATGATGGCGGGCAAAGAACCTACGTTACGCGATTTGCGCAAATTTATTATGACCCAACCTGTCTTGGATTTCAGCGCTCTATCACCCGGACAAAAAGCGACCCAAGCCGTCCGAGACATGGCCGTTGAACTTGGCCTGACGGCAGAACAAGGCGTAAACGTTCGCCTGACAGGTTCCGTTGCCCTTAACGATGAAGAGTTTGCAAGCGTCGCCGATGGCGCCAGCACGGCCACAATCGCGTCCATCATCCTTGTGATCCTCCTCCTTTATCTCGCCTTACGCTCATGGCGATTGATTCTGCCGATCTTGTTAACACTATTTGTCGGCCTCATCACAACAACAAGCTTTGCAATGGCCACCGTCGGCTCGCTCAATCTTATTTCAGTCGCCTTCGCTGTAATGTTCGTCGGGATTGCCGTCGATTTTGGCATTCAGTTCGGCGTGCGCTTTCGCGACGAACACCATAAAGAATCCGACATGGGAAAAGCCATGGACGCGACGGCGCGCCTTATCGCCTCGCCGATTACCTTTGCCGCAGCCTGCGCCACACTCGGCTTTATGGCCTTTATCCCCACCAATTATCGCGGCGTGTCCGAACTTGGGATCATCGCAGGCAGCGGCATGGTTATCGCCTACGTCCTGAACCTGACTTTGCTTCCGGCGCTCCTCTCGCTTTTCAAGCCACCAGCCGAACCTGAAGCCGTTGGCTATAAATGGACGGCGCCACTTGATCGCGCCCTGATTACACATCGCAAAAAGCTCTTGATCATCGTCGCCCTTGTCGCCGCATTGAGTTTGGCCATAGCAACACAAGCTCGTTTCGATTTTGATCCGCTCAACTTGAAGAACACAAAAACCGAATCCGTTTCGACTTTGTTCGACATCATGAAAGATCCAGACGCGACCCCTTATACTGTTGAAATACTAGCGCCCTCTTTGACAGCCGCCACACAGTTGGCAGGGCAGCTAGATCGTCTGCCAGAGGTTGATCACACCATCACCCTTGCCAGCTTTGTCCCCCAAAATCAGGATCAAAAAATCGCCCTCATCGACGATGCCCGATTCCTTTTGGAGCCATCGCTTTACCCGCAAGACGTTCTCACCGCGCCCACGCTTGAAGAAACACTGGCGGCCCTGAGCAAAACAGCCACGCAGCTCAAAGACCTTGGCGAAGACAAACATGCCGCCCAACGTTTGGCCAAGGCCCTTGAATCGGTGGTAACACGCAAAGACCCCAAGCTTCTTGCTCAACTTCATCTCAACATGATCTCTGGCATGGAAAGTTTTCTCGACAAACTCCGCTTGATCTTAAACGGAGAGAAAGCCTCATTGGACTCCATCACGGACGATCTGCGCAAAGATTGGATCACCTCTGACGGGCGCGCTAAAATCGAAGTCTATCCCAAGGGCAATGCTCGCGATCACCATGTGCTCGCAGCCTTCACTGACGCTGTACAAAAAATGGCGCCGGAAGCCTCAGGAACCGCAATTTCCATTCAAGGTTCTGGCAAAACAGTGGTGAACGCCTTTATTGAGGCGGGCCTGCTTGCGCTTCTCGTCATCTCGTTGCTGGGCGCAATCGTGTTGCGCAGACTCTTGGATGTGGCACGCCTGATTTTACCGCTTATCCTTGCTGGACTCTTAACATTGGCGACCATGGTTGCCATTAATCTGCCGTTAAATTTTGCGAACATCATCGCATTGCCGCTTTTACTGTCGCTGGGCGTTACTTACGCCATTTACTTCATATCCTATTGGAAAAACGGGAAAGTTGCACCGCTTCAATCCAGCATGACACGAGCTGTCCTTTTCAGCGCAGGCACGACACTTGTTGCATTCGGGTCACTCTCTTTTTCTTCTCACCCAGGAACGTGCGGCATGGGTCAATTATTAACCATTGCGCTTATATACTCTTTGCTTAGTACCTTCCTTGTACTCCCTCTCTTGCTAGAGGACGTGCATTCCGTTAAACATAAGACGTAACCTGATTCATAATACGTTTTTAGCCCATTGAGGACCCCATGATTAAACATCGTCATTCCATTTTGGCCTTGTCCTTTGTTGCTTTAATTGCCTTATCGGCATGCTCTTCTTTACCGCAATCTAAAGAAGAACGAGCAGAAGCCAGAGCCATCAATGATCCCATTGAACCCATCAATCGCGTTATTTTTGACGTCAATGATTTTCTAGATCGCCTCCTCCTTCGCCCTATGGCTGAGTTGTATCGCGTAACAGTACCACCTCCTGTGCGCACCCGCGTTGCTGCCATTTTGAAAAACATGGCAGAACCTGTCATCATGGCGAACAACCTGATGCAAGGTGAGCTTTCACATGCAGGAACGACCCTCACCCGCTTCCTCATCAATACCACATTGGGTGGTGCCGGTATGTTTGAAGTCGCCAGCGGTTATGGCTATGAACGGCAGACAGGTGACTTTGGTCAAACCCTGCATGTTTGGGGCATGAGCGAAGGCCCCTATATCGTTTTGCCTTTGTTAGGACCATCTAACGTTCGTGATGCCATTGGCCTTGGTGTTGATTCTGTCATATCACCTTGGAAATATGTTGTGACTGAATTCGGCGACACGACAGCCCAAGATACCTTCGCAATCACTGATGCTGCAGCCTCTGGCTTGACACGTCGTGAAGCAAACATCGAAGGTTATGATGCTCTTCGTGAAGGCTCTTTGGATTTCTATGCGCAAATGCGTAGTGTCTATCGTCAATATCGCGCCAAACAACTTGGCACGTCATTGGCAAGCCAAGCGCCAATCTTTGAAGATTATGATGCGGAAAACAGCACGCCTGTGATGCGCTAAACACTTCAAATACTGAAAAAGAAAGGCGGGTCTTTCGGGGCTCGCCTTTTTTCGTTATAATCGAGAACGATAGGCTTACCCCGCACGAAAGGATAGACCATGACAACCGAGTTTCCCTCTCTTCATGTTGTCGAACATCCGTTGATTGCGCACAAGCTGACCCAGCTGCGCGATAAGATGCGGCCCTCTATTGGTTTTCGTGGCCTTCTGCGCGAGATTACACTGCTGATGACCTTTGAAGCCTTACGCGATTTACCACTGGGCGAAACGAGTATTGAAACGCCTTTGACAAAAATGACGGCTCCTATCTTGTCGGGGCCAGCCCCATCGGTGATCCCCATCCTGCGCGCAGGCCTTGGCATGTCAGAACCGCTGATGGAGCTTATCCCCACCGCAACGGTTGGCCATATCGGTGTGTACCGCGACCACGAAACAAAAAAACCTATAGAATATCTCGTCAAGCTTCCCAAGTCCGAAGGGCAAGCCTATATCGTCGTGGACCCCATGCTGGCGACAGGAAACTCACTGGTCCACGCTTGCGACGTGCTGAACAAAAACGGCATAGCTGACGCGCAAATCCGTGTGATGGCGCTTGTCGTCGCGCCAGAGGGGGTTCGAACTTTCTCAGAAAAACACCCAACTATTCCCGTTTATTGTGCGGCGCTGGACAGTCACCTCAACGAAGCCGCCTATATTGTGCCGGGCCTTGGCGACGCTGGTGATCGCATTTTTGGAACCATCTGAGATGAGCGACGATCTTCCCACAAACCTGCGAATCTCGGTGCAAATCCGTATTGCCGCCAAACAAGGGATCCCGATGATGGTCGTCCATAAAGGCGACCCAAACAGCGGAGCTATTTATTTGAAAAGCAATCGGTTAGACGGCACCGCTGAAGTCTTCTCTCAAATCAGAACTAACGAGGGTCTCGCATGGTTATCCGCGACAGAAGGCAAAGGCATGCCCGAGCGCGAGGCCGATGACTATCTGGCACAACAGCTGGATTTCGATCCCGACATGTGGATCATTGAAATCGAAGATCGTCAAGGCCGCCACTGGTTCCCCGAAAAGATTCTTACCCCTCATATCTAAAGGATTTCGGAAGAAGTCCCTTTTGAACTGCCTTCACCGCGATGAAGGCACGAACCTCTTTCTCTCCGCCGCGAAGACAGCGAAGATTACCCCGCACACTCATGATTCTGTCCACCACAGCATCAGGCCCATCCACACCAAAAACGGGAACCAACACCGCACAATTAGCAAGCGTGACATTCGCATGAACGCAAGGTGGCGTAAGCCCCATCACGGGCAAACATAAAACTTCTCTTTTAGCCTGAGAAAACAGAGATGCAGCATTGACAGAACGATCAAAATGCATATCAGACCACACCGAGAATGATGCTGCATCGACAAAATTATCGACTGAAAGAGCTGCATGCTTGCGTGTAAGTTGCTTGACACAAGATTGAGAATTGGGATCAATCGCAAATGGCCTGTTGTGAACAAAAACCATTTGCTGATTTATGGCAACAGAGCCATCGAGTTTCCGCTCAGAGTGTGCAGAAATAATCTGGGTGACATGCTCACCGCCCCAGCGGGGCCGAAACTCCACCTGCGTACCGAGCAAATTATCACTCAGATTAGCGGCACGCTCAATATGGATTAGGCATCTCGATTCAAAATCTAAAGGATCAACCTCAATACTGACATGGAACAAGGGCAAGGACCCCGCATCGGGGTCCACAACGTGATCGCTGTGGCAATAAACATGTTCAATGAACGAATAGCCAAAACGTTCAACCCTGCGCACAGCCCAAAGTTGCTCCCTGATAAAGGCGTCGCGAAGGGCCTCATGCGTCTGAACGGTCCAAGGCAAAGAAAGGGCCCAATACATTTTAACTTTACTTGCGCAACAATATCCCACACAGGCCTCCTTAATAAAGTTCAGTTTAATGTGAGCAAATGTAATCTCGGCGCAATATACCCATAAATTAGCAAAATTCACGCAACTTTTCTCGAAATCCCTTGCCTTTTCTGCAAAATAAGGGCTTAAATTCACAAAAAATTGCCTCAAGATCTTCAGGGAGTACACATGTCAGAGACAGAGACCCAACCCAAGCCAGAACTTCCCATGTTCTACACGTCCATCCGTCCTCTTGATATGGAACGCGATGCTAACTTACACGTCTCTGCACCAAAGCATTTCAACTTTACGGCCAAGACAAACGCCATCCCTTTATTGGTTGATGAGTTTCCAATGGCGGCCGCCCATTATCCCATCGTCTTTGCCGCTGGCGACTCGCCTGTCCCGGCTGCCGTCGTTGGCCTGAATAACGATTCCAACCTGTTTCTCGATCCAGCAGGCCAATGGGTCGGTGGGAGCTATCTTCCCGCCTATGTCCGCCGCTATCCCTTCTTGCTGATGGATGATCCCGAACAAAAACAATATGTGCTTTGCGTCGATGAAAACAGCGAGATGCTCGGCAATGAAGGCGAATATGCTCTTTTCAAAGAGGGCAAGCCTACCCAGTTCACACAAAGCGCGATGAACTTCTGTGCCACGCTCCGTCAGCAAGGCGAAGCCACGGATGAATTTGTCACCGCATTGAAGGAATACAACCTTCTGATGAAAAATGATGCGCAGATCGACATGCCAAACGGCAGCAAGCTTCAGCTCGCGGGCTTCCAAGTCATTGACCCCAAGAAGTTTGACCTTCTACCCGACAGCGTCTATCTCAGCTGGCGTCGTAAGGGCTGGATCGGTTTGATTTTCGCGCACTTGTTATCTTCGCATCGTTGGCAGAGCCTCGTCGCCCTGCAAGCCATGCGCGACGAATAAGAAGACTCAAACCAAAGAAGCGTCATCGCGAGCCACGCTTGCGCGGTTTGGCGATCCAGCTCACCATATCGACGCAGATGTCAAATTGATTGACAGTTCAGGTGATGGATTACCACGCCCCCCAAGTGGGGGGCTCGCAATGACTCTTTTCTGCGGCACGCCAGATTGGAAATTCTGGCTCACCTCAAACGGTTTCCCTTTTTGCTTTTCTCTTTCAGACGGGCCCTTCTTTGTTTAAAAGAAGAGACCGTCTTTTTTTATGAGCCTGCCATGAAAACTCCAGTCCTCCTTATCCTTCTTTCTTTCTTCTTTGTTTCGACAAGCCCTGCCGCCGAAGCCGCACATGGGCTTGCCCTTCATGATACGCCCAAATACCCGGCGACTTTCACGCACTTTGATTATGCCAACCCCGACGCGCCCAAAGGCGGCACGCTGCACATGGCCGCGATTGGCTCGTTTGATAACCTCAACCCCTTCATTCTGAAAGGCCTCGCTGCGGCGGAAGCGTCTTCTGTTTTCGAAACACTGATGGAGAGTTCGCTTGATGAAGCGTTCAGCCAATATGGTCGCGTCGCACAAAGCGTGACCGTTGGGCCGGATGAAAGCTGGGTCGCCTATGATCTTCGCCCTGAAGCTAAGTTCCAAGACGACACCCCCATTACGCCGGACGACGTGATCTTTTCATTCGAAACATTGCGGGACAAGGGCCACCCCTTCTATCGCAGCTATTACAAAGATGTCGTCAAGGCGGAGAAAACAAGCGCACACGGCGTGAAGTTTACCTTCAAAAATGCAGGCAATGCCGAGCTTCCCCTCATCATGGGACAGATGCCGATCCTTGCCAAACATTTCTGGAAGGGCAAGGATTTTGCGGCAACAACGCTCACGCCACTGTTGGGAAGCGGTCCTTATAATATCGAGTCCGTCAATGCAGGACGGTCCATTACCTATACGCGCATCAAAAATTGGTGGGGCGAGAACCTGCCCGTCAATAAAGGAAAATACAATTTCGATACAATCATTGTCGATTATTATCGCGATGTGACCGTCGCCGTGGAAGCCTTCTTTGCTGGCAAATATGATTTCCGCCAAGAGAACATCGCGAAGAACTGGGCCACGGCCTATACAACGCCTGCCGTAAAAAATGGCCAGATTATCCGTCAAGAAATCAAAATCGAGCTTCCGTCCGGCATGCAAGGGTTTGTGTTCAACACGCGCCGTTCGTTGTTCAAAGATCCAAAAGTCAGGCAAGCGCTTGGCCTTGCCTTTGACTTCGAGTGGGGCAATCGCACGCTCGCTTATGGTGCCTATAAACGCACAAAGAGCTATTTTGCCAATTCAGAGTTGGCCTCGTCTGGACTGCCCTCCCCCGAAGAACTGAAAATCCTTGAGCCCTATCGTGGCAAAATCCCCGACGAAGTTTTCACCACAACTTATGAGCCACCGCGCACAGACGGCTCTGGTAATCTGCGAGACCATTTACACAAAGCGACGGCGCTGCTTGCCGAAGCCGGATGGACGATCAAAAACGGCCAACTCGTCAATGCAAAAGGAACGCCCTTCCATTTTGAGATTGTGGACAGTTCGCCCATGTTCGAACGCTGGGTTCAACCCTTCTTGCGCAATCTGGAACGCCTTGGAATCAAGGCCAAGTACCGCACCGTCGATTCCGCCCAATATCAAAACATGATAGATGACTTTGATTTTGACATGACCATCCATGTTTTTGGTCAATCCCTTTCCCCCGGGAATGAACAACGCGATTACTGGACTTCTGCCAAAGCAGACCAGAAAGGCAGCCGCAATCTGATTGGCCTTCATGATCCCGTCGTTGACGAACTTGTCGAAAAGCTGATCCATGCGAAAGATCGTAAAGAGCTTATGACGCTGTGCCATGCGCTGGATCGTGTCCTTCTGTGGGGCCATTATGTCATCCCGCATTGGAACAGCGGGGTCTTCCGCATCGCCTATTGGAACAAGTTTGGCCAGCCAGCTATCACGCCCAAATACGGCCTCGATCCCAACAGCCTATGGTGGTTCGACCAAGAGAAAGCTTCAAAGCTGACGGGTCCCCAGAAACGGTGATGGCGGAACTGACTGCTAAACGAGACGCTTGAGATATGGCACATGAGCCATTCCCCATACGAGGAGCGCCGTTACAATCATGATGACAACGCTAAACACAGGCACATATAAATAGGGCGACAGCAACGCCCAAACATCTTGTAAATCATGCAAATAAGCCAAAGGAACCATGTGCAAGAAATAGATCCCGAACGTGAACGAAGCCAGCGTGGCTGTCACTTTTGCTCCAAACACGGGACGATCCATTCGTTTCAATAAAAACATCAGAGCGACAGCAAACAAGATATTTGTCGCGCATAGGTTTTTATAGAAATATCCAACCTCACCGTTATGCAGGTTCAAAGCCGTCCAGCACGCTAAAGCGGGGCCAGCAATGCCGATGCCCAATACGATCAACGCGAGCTTGCCCGTAGAAATGGGCAAGGTCTGACTGCGCACCAGATAGCCCGTGAAATAAAAGGGCACATAGGTCAAGAACCACGTCAGGAACAAGTTGGATTCGCCCACATACCAGGCTTCATAAACAGCCTGAATGGTCTCAATTACAAAAGTCATGGCAATAAAGAAAACCAGTTCTTTGGTTTTAAGATGAGCAACCACGGCACGAAAGACAGGCGTAAAGGCATAAAGCCCCATCAACATGTACATGAACCATAAATGATAATACGGCTTGCCAGACGCCAATCGCTTAACAACATAAGAAACGGAAAACTCTTCCTGTATGTTCTCGCGGTAATAGCCCCAGACAATATAAAAGAGCGACCAAACAATAAGCGGCAGCAAAATCTTGCTAAACCGTTTGCGGTAAAAATCGCTCAAGCTTTCCTGCTTATTCGGATCAAGAAGCAACGCCCCGCTAATCATCACAAAAAGGGGCACACAGCAACGAACCAAAATGTCGGTGCTGGTGGTGTAATACCATAACAAAGAACCTGCTTCGGTTGGCCAAGCCACACCAACAGAGACATGCAGAAGAATAACGATAAAAATCGCAAGAATTCGCGAATTATCTAACCAAGTCATGGCCTCTTCTCCCCCAAATGGCACAGCAAGGGACACAGTATCCCTTCTAAATATAGAGAAACCATTAAGAGGATTCAGAAAAGGAGTTGGCCCCGAAAGCACAAAACCCCTGCCGTGCGCCTCGCCGAGGCCGGATGCACGACTGAGCAGATAAAATCGATAACAGGGCATCGGACGGATGACATGGCTGCGTACTACGCAAGACAGGCAAATCAGAAGGTTCTTGCAAAGGCAGCGATGGGCAAGATGGAAGAAAACACAAGGGAGGGTATCAATCTTCGTGACCATTTATAGCGTTAAGTTCAAACTCTGTTGTTTCCCACGGAAAAATCGTAATTCCATAGCGCAAATTTCTTGCCTTTGCCTCGACATCAGTTGCCCTAAAAGCTTCGTTAGTGATGACACCAAAGTGACGGCTCTTGTACGCAGACAATAAGTCAGGATAGCCGAAAACCTTGCTCACGGAAGCGTAGTGCATTGTGGCCTGCGGATAGACTTTTTTAAGGAGTTCATAAGCAAGCTTTGCTGAGGCCCCAGAACAGTTGTTTGTTTCTACAACGAGTATATTTAATGGAGCCGTTGGGTCTATACCAGTCGGCACAGAAGGCGGCAAAAGCACTTGCAGCTCATTTGCAACGTGTTTGAGTTGCAGAGGTATCGTTGGAATGATTTGCAGTTTGTTCCCAATGATCGTGGCGGGGATAGACCCACTACGGAGAATTGGGGCGATAGCATCAAAACAAACGCAAGCCTCTTGCCTATAAACAGAAATATCTGAAATGAGTTTTTGCATGATGAGATCAAACTCATCCCACCCCATCGGATGAGTATGTGACTTGTCAAAAATCATACCGGCTTCCCTTAACCGCCTATCTGTGTCGCAACTTTCTGTTCCCATCCTCGAACGATGGCTACAGATTTGTCT
>JAQUYN010000002.1:0-47333 GCA_028691835.1 Alphaproteobacteria bacterium
AGACGAAATGCCAGTGCTTCTGCCGAGCTATCAGTTCAAAACCGTTTCTAAAAGCAACATGAGCGCCGTTCCATATTTTGTGTATGGAGGAAAGCAGGTCATCGTCATTCCCGAAGGAAGGGAACACTTCTCATATTACCTGTTCAATAAAGCAACAATGGCTCAGAAATATAAGGCGCAGTTTCTTGATCTTTGGGAGGATGCTATTCCCCTCGTGATCCACACGACGGAGAAAAGTGTTTGCCTGCGCTAACAGTTGAAACGGCAAAAACAAATACCAAGGGGCTTTGATGGATAATCGAAGCCCTTTTTTTGTTGCTACAGAAAAATTCCCACAGAAATAGAAAGATAAAGTGTCGATTATCCGCTGCTTCATAAGGTTCTTTGTATATTCGTCACTTAAAGGGACGAATATACGTGGAAATAGCAGTACTTTTCTCCTTTAAAGATCGCGCATGGTGCCCTTGTTGATAGTGAACAAGGAGATTTTGACATGGCGATAGATGAAAAAACATTTCAAAGCACCCAGCCATTGGACGACGAGCACATTCCCGAACTGCTCGACAGTTTGATCGAGCGGCTCAAATACAGCCTTGAGTCTTCTCACCACGCGGAACTGCCCAGCGACCTCGGCGTTCTCCACGGCCTTTATGAACGGCTGATTGTTCGGTATCGCTGGTACGCGACCGAAGATTTAGTCGCGGACACAGTGCTTTATCTTTTGGAAGAGGAAAACAGAAACAAAAACGAGGCTCATATGGAAGTCGTACGTATTGCCGGAAACGAGGACATTTTCAGCCAGTGCCTGAGCATGGCAACGGCCATTGTCGAAATGCTGAAAGCCAAGGGCGAATGCCTCCCCACCGATATTACGGCGAAAGGATTCTCGCACGACGATATCAAACGCCACTGGGCCATGTCTTATGCCCTCGCAAGAGTTGAACTCAATTGGATGGATACGTAGCCATGACAAACGAACACGCCATCCACATAATCCATGAACCCCTTTTCACCTTCGCATGGGATCGCGCCGAAAGCGTCAATCTCATCCTTTTCAGCGAGGATGGAAAGCAAATTCTCGCCGTCAAAAAAGGTGAAGGTTTCGACATTCTGCGCGGTTGCCCCGATTGGGATGATGACACGCTGGAGGACACCGCACGGCGTGAAGCTCGCGATCAAGCCAGCGCCACGCTTAACGCGGTGACCATCTGCGCCGTTCTCGCAACGCCGGGCGAGCTGTTATCAGAGGTCACTTACGAACTTGTCATGACCGCCTATGTCACAAGCCAGGAGCCACGCCGGACTTGGCAAGAAGCCGAAAGCACTTTCATCGACAAGAAAACATTCTTGACCCGCTACGCCTCCGGCGACCGCGAGGAAATAGAAGTCCTGATCGGTATGGCCGAGGATTTTCGGGTACGTCGTAGCACAGGAAAAGGAAACAGCAAGACATTTCAAACACAACTTTTTCAAACAGCATAGGAGCATCGCATGGTTATTCACCTATTAAGCGCAAGACAGATTAAAGCCGCACGGGCGTTGCTAAGTTGGACTCGCAAAGATCTTGGCAACAAGTCCGGAATGTCAGCGGAGACAATCAAGAATATCGAGCACGGCGTATATTTTCCGAAGAAAGAAACGCTCACAGCCCTTGTCGATACCTTTGCCCTTCATGGCGTTCAGTTTGTTCACTATGAGACACTTATCGGCGGTTCAACAGAGAGCAGCCCTAAATGCTCCCTGAAAGTGATTTCCTATGCTGGCGCGGTGCATGTGACAGCCTTCACTCCGGAAATCGGGGAGGAAGGCTATGACTAAAACCATCCGCTTTCATCGCATTGTCGAGCAGATTACAACCGATACGGACAAAAGATTCGAAATGGTCGCACGCATGGCCGACACAATAGTCGAAGCAACCTTGGAAACCGGCGATTGCGTGCAGAAAGACTTCCTTGCCAAAGGATTCGCGCAGCAGGAGATATCCGCCCTCTGGCACTTCGCCAACGCGCTAGCCGCCATCGAACTTAAGTCCTGCCAACACAACATCAACTCCGTTTTTGTTAGAGATGTCCGTCATGCCTAAAGCAAAACATAAAAAGCATCGCTCACAATAAGCAAAAGACAACGCTCATTGTATTAACCTAGTGGATTGGTAAAGAAAATGATTGCACACTCACTCAGCGCGGGACAAATTAAAGCAGCAAGAGCTTTGCTGGACTGGTCTCAGGAATCATTATCTCAAGCGACGAGCCTTTCGATTGCGACAGTGCGGAAGCTGGAATGCGGCAGTATATCCCCCAGACAAACGACTATGTTCGTTATTCGAAACGCACTTGAAGAAGCGGGAATAGAGTTTATCGACGCCGATGGTGTGCGCCGCCGTACCGAGGAAGTGTCGGTATACAGGGGCGTTTCGGGAAGAAAGAACTTCTTCGCCGATCTTTACGAGACGGCCAGAAAGGCAGGAAGCGACATTGCGCTTATCGACACCCCCGACGGAAGCTTAACAAACGGCGAAGAAGCCATCGCCTTGTTCAAGATGATAGAAGAAAACACAGCCTCTTTTGTTAAATGCCTGTTGACGTCTCCCATCAATCCCGTTCTTGAAAGTGCTCAAGTCGAATGGAGGCTGATTTCTCGCAATTACATCGACCCAATGCCGATTTGCATTTGCGGAGATATTTTTGCAATGATTTCGGGAGCAAAGGGAGAAGATGTCAAAATCGTAACCATGCGCTCGCTCGGTGCCGCGCATGCCTCACGAAAACAATTCTTTTCCATATGGGAGAAAGCGACACAAATTCAAGCGCAAGGGAACACCGAGCGAGCGTTGAGGTGCGTCTCTTCATAATCATCAATTTTGTCGTACATCATCGTACTTTTTGTCGGCAACAGATAGCGCGGGAGGCTTCGATATGCTCCAGATAAGTTCAAAGAGATTTCGTTGCGCCGCAGCTACATGCTGGTTTTTAACAATGACTGCACTTGCATCTGCGCCCGTCAATGGATCCAGTATCATCGTTGCGACTTTGTTGTCATAAATAACGATGGTGTTGTTATGAAAAAATTGGTTCGGCAAGCAGCGGTACTCATTAAGGTTGCCCATAAGATAGCTGTCTTTCTCATGAACAAGCGAGCGCATACGAATGCCCTGCTTTCTTAAGCGGTTGTACATTTCAACAACGGGCGGGGGAGAGACTTTGTCTCGCACACACGCAAAAAGAGCTTCACTTTTCTTTGTTCCTTGAAGAGATGTGATAATGTCCTCGAGAACGCGCACAAAGACGAGGTCTCCGGTGATTGTTCTGACCACATCTTTTTGTAGAACAACGCCATTGTTTCCGATAAGCTCTATTCCAGCACGAACTAAAACATCATGTATTTTTGTTATAGTACGCTCTTCTGGAAATGTGATCTCATTTTCAAAACGATGTATGGTATGCTCGCTAACGCCCGCATAACCGGAAAGATCGGCGCGAGACCAGTTCAGGAGTGCTCGAGCAGCGCGCAGTTGCGATGGAGAAAGAAGAAGCATTCAGTGGTTCCTGCTCTATTTTGCGAAATTGCTTTTTGAAGGAGGTTTCGCTTGTTTCCACGCAACATCGAAGCTTTTCCGATAACCTTCTGCCATAGGTGCTGATCTAATAACAACAATATGAGGTGAAGCTTCGTCCACATAAGAAACGAGTGCTAAAGAATCACCAAACACATAAAAGCCTATCGATGAATCAGGCTGCAGTAACGGGCATCTGAATTGTATATAGCCGTATGTGTTGAAATCGCATTTGGTCGTCAGAACCCGAACAGTTATTAAACCACGATCGAATAATTCCTTCATACGCTTGCGGTGCATGTCGGGATTTTTGCGAAGCTTTCGCAACACAGTTTCGTCATAAATGTTAGCACACACATCTCCGCCGCAACGAAGTAGCTCCTCATAATTATAATCATAGAAAGCATCAACGCGTTCGGCCCCATCAAACACCATAATATCATCCGGCTTGAACCGCACCCCATCATGATCGGTAAAATCAATCCCAGCTGCTTCAAGTGCTGTTAATAATCTATGTGTTGTCTGTGTTTCAGGCTTATGAGTGCCATTCTCAAAACGATGAATAGTTTGTTCACTGACGCCTGTCCTCTTCGATAGATCGGCCCTAGACCAGTTCAGAAGAGCTCGTGCAGCGCGAAGTTGGGATGGGGATATTTGCGTCATATTATTTTCCTACGTCTTCCTAATACGTTTGGCGGGAGGGGGCTCACCGTGTTTCCAAGCGATTTTGAATCCTTGACGATATGCCTCAGACATAGGGCCCGATTGAAGAACAACAACGTATGGTGAGAGAGGATTCACAAAAGATACCAGCGCCAAACAATCTCCGAACGCATAGAACCCCGTCGGTAAAAGTTGTTGATTAGGCATCCACTTAAACTGGATATATCCGCGCGTATTCCAGCTACTTTTTGTCGTTAGAATTTTGAACGTGACTCTCCCGCTACCGACCAATTCTCTCATGCGGCTGCGATGTATTTCCGGATCTTTGCGGTATTTGGCAAGTAAGGGCTCATCATAAATGCTGAGGCAAACTTCACCGCCGTTCTGCTTCAAGTGAAGATACAGAAATTCATGGAAATCTTCGAAGGCAGCCACGCCATCATATACGGTAACACCTGTAGGCTTAAATCGGACCCCCTGATTTTCAGTAAAATCGACACCGGCGTCTTCAAACGTCCTTGCCAATTTTTGCCTCGTTTGCGGCGAGGACTCGTGCGTGCCATTTTCAAACCTATGAATGGTTTGTTCACTAACTTTTGCCTTTGATGCAAGATCTGCACGCGACCAATTTAGCAAGGCTCGAGCGGCGCGGAGTTGGGAGGGGGAGAGGTTCGACATGGCATATGCTAAAAAAATGATCAGGAGATGAGTGAAAAACTATCATCTAAATATATGATTTGACAATATTTTTATCAAGCATCTATTTTGGGCAATCTGAATGGTTATTTTTGATGGGGATCCGCTATGAATATGGAGAATATAGGATCAAGGCAGATTAAAGCAGCCCGAGCCCTGCTCGATTGGTCACAAGATGATTTGGCCAGTGCCACAAAACTTTCCATTGCCACCGTCCGCAAGCTGGAACTTGGCTACATCTCACCTCGATCCTCGACTACGGACGTTTTACGCCACACTTTGGAAGAAGCGGGCATTGAGTTTACCGATGCTGACGGCGTCAGGCGTCGACAGGAGGAAGTTCGCATATATCAAGGCGCTCACGGATGTTTAAGCTTCTTAGAGGATGTGATCTCAACAGCGAAAAAGGATGGAAGCGAGTTGTTCGCCGTCGCTTCGTCAGATTTGGCGTTGGCCTATCTGTTCGGGGCTGAGGCAGGGATATGCCTTGAGAGAGCAATAGCCTCTCAAGACATTTCCTCAGCCAAGATCATTTTAACCGACACGCTTGACTTGCCTCTTTCCACGCCTCGGCTGGAGTATAGGTCTATTTCTTCCAACTACGTTGATCCGATGCCTTTCTGCGTTTACGGGGACAAATATGCTCTCGTCGCCGCGAGTGACAGTCGTGTCAGCAAGATAATCGTGGTGCAATCGTCTGCCGCAGCCAGATCGTCAAAACGACAATTCGAATCCATGTGGGAGAAAGCCATTTGTTCGTTGGCTGTGGCAACAGAGAAAAACGTTGATTACCTACCCTCACGGCGGGCAGTGAGATAGCAATCACTTAAAAACCTGCGGCGCGGTTGTCAACGTCGGTTTCCTGCAGTTTTCCCACATGAAATTGAAAGCATTGCGCATGGCTTCGGCAAGAGCAGGATTCTCGATAATGATTACATTGCTAATGTGTTGGGTCGAAAGATTGGGGTATATGTTAAGGGCTACCTTGTCGGCATAAATCTCTATCACTGCGTTTCTAAAATACTTTTTGGGTATCCATCGATACTCTCCCAAAGGGAAATACAGAAATGTGTCCCCTTCCTCTACAAGAAAGCGAAAACGGATGCCCTGTTTTCTCATTCTTTCTTCACTGTCAACAACAGCTTGCGGAGAAACGGAATTGTCAGCATACCAAATAAGAACCTCTCCGCCTTTATCTTTTAAGTTGTGAAAGACATCATCTAAAAGACGTAAATAGCTATCTTGGCCTTCCAATACGGTTACCATATTGGACCTGACCCTAACCCCTGTAGAATCCGTAAATTCTATATTCGCTTCTTCAAGCGCAGAAACGATGGCGCCCATCGTTTTGTCGCGCGGCGATAGTGCGCCAGACTCGATCTTGCGGATAGTAGCAATCGAAAGGCCTGACGCGCTGGCAAGGTCCTCTTGCGACCAATCCAGCAAAGCTCTGGCGGCTTTGATCTGACGTGCATTGATGTTGTTTCGTTTTTCGACCGGCATTTGAACCCCAATGGATTGTGCTCAGGTGTAGATTTCTTTGGCCGTCGTTATGGACGGCTTGCGGCAATTGTCCCACATAAAATTGAAGGCGTTCTTCATCGCTTCTGCATGCAAGGCGTTTCTTACGATCAGTATCTTGGCTACACGCGACAAGCTTATGTCCCAAAAAAAACAGGTTGCGACATAATCGCCGTAGACAATCTGAAGATTAGAGCGAAAATACTTTGTTGGAATCCACCGAACTTCTTCAAGGGGGAACGGAATGAACGTGTCTCCTTCCTCAATAAGAAACCGCATCTTGATGTTATCTTTCCTCATGCGTGAAAGAGACTGATATTCCTGTTCGTCGGCCCGTTTATAGTCGGCATAAAAATGCAGCATCTCTCCGCCGGTTTTGCGAAGAGCGTGATAAACCTCATCAAGAAAACGCAGAAAACATCCATCTCCTTCTATGGTCACAGTGTCATTGTCCCGAAGCCTGACGCCACTAGTGCCGAAAAACTCTGCACCTGTGTCTTCAAGCGCAGTAACGATAGCCCCCATCGTCTTGTCTCGAGGAGAGATGCTACCAGACTCGATCTTGCGAATGGTAGCTATCGAAAGATCAGACGCACCCGCAAGGTCTTCTTGCGACCAATCCAGCAAAGCTCTGGCGGCTTTGATCTGTCTAGCGTTAATGGATGTGTACTTGTTCGCGGTCATGGCGGCTCTATCTTTTTCGTTTCTTTTGGGATTTAAAATCGCTTGATGTTTTTGCCTGCATAGGATTGAGTGGCGTTGCCTTATCCCACATAGAGTAGAATTGGCGTCGAAAAGCTGATGCAACCACAGGGGATTGGAGCACAGTGATTTTTGGAGAGGGATCGGAATCGAAAACAATGATGGCGTATTTATCGCCGTAGATATAAAAAGGAACAGAATCCACATAGTGCTTAGACAACCAGCGATACTCACAATATGTTGCAGGCAAATGATCTTTGTCTTCAGTCAAGATGCACTTCACGGATATCCTATCGCGAGCAGCCGTCATTCTCTGAATATGTTTTCTTTCCCCATAATTATTCAATGTTCTGTCAAAATCATGCTCGTTTGCGCAAACCACAACGACTTCTGTTCCCCCCTTTATCGCAGACGAGTAAACATCATCAAAGAAACTAACAATTCCTTCATGCCCCTCATATACCGTTATCTCCTCCGGCCTTTGCCGGACACCATTTGGTTGCCAAAATTCTAGCCCGGCAACTTCAAAGGCTCTTTCGATACTTCCCATCGTTGAGCCTCGAGGGGAAATATTTCCCGCCTCAATCTTTCTGATTGTCGCAATCGAAAGCCCACATGCTTCAGCGAGTTGTTCTTGCGACCAGTCCAAAAGAGCGCGAGCCGCCTTAATTTGCCTGGCGTTGATTGATGTGTGCTTGTTGATGGTCATGGTGTTTCTATCTTTCTCGTTTCTTCTAAGATTTCAAATTGATCTGTGTTTTTCTTGCTTATTACGAGTGAAGGAAGGCTAATAGGTAACGCACGCCCCCACATTGACTCGAATTGTTTGCGGAAAGTGCGGGCGAGTTCGTATGATTCAATAACTATAATTTTGGAAAGGCGGCTTCCGCTAAACAGGCGAAAAGATATTTTGTTGCCGTAAACATAAAACGGAGAGACATCCATCATTTGACTGGGAAGATATCTATACTCACAATAAGATTGAGCCGGCAGGGATGTTTTGCTTTCTGTCAATATACACTTTACACATACTTTGTCTGAAATCGCTGCCATGCGTTTGATGTGTATATGACGATACTCTTTCAAAATATCCGTATATACGGTGTTAGCGTTTGGACAAACAACGATAACATCCCCGCCCACCTTGCTGACCGTGTGATATACGTCATCAAAGAAAGCGACAACACTCTCTTCCCCATTAAAAACAGAAATGTCTTCAGGCCTTTGCCTAACGCCGTTTGACTCTAAAAATTCAAGGCCCGCATTTTCGAATGAGTGCTGTATTCCTCCCATCGTCGAATTGCGTGGAGAAATGTGGCCGGATTCGACTTTGCGGATTGTAGCAATAGACAAGTTGCAAGCTTCAGCTAGGTGTTCCTGAGACCAATCCAAAAGAGCGCGAGCCGCCTTAATTTGTCTGGCGTTGATGATGTTTCGTGTCTTCCCGCTCATAAGATTGACCCTTAATGCGTCAGTTGCACGCGCACAGCACGTTTTTGCCTGTTGAATACCAATGGCTTATGTCCCCTGTTCTACCAGATGAAGGCAAATTCCAACAAGTCTTATATGGAATACATACTCTAAATATCGATTTTGGTTCTTTTGCTCTATTTGTCGCAAAAGACAGCATCAGCATACCCAAAACCATTGAATATACGCGTTGTTTTAGCCCGCATAAATATATCCAATTCAATTGGTTAGCAGATGCTGCAGGTGGATATCCCTGCTCCATCAAAGCATACCATTTCAAGCCAAACGTGGGGGTAATTATGGATTCCAAGGGCGACTTCTACTTTACATCCGAGTCTGTTGGAGACGGCCATCCCGATAAGGTTGCGGATCAAATCTCCGATGCATTGGTAGATCGTTTTCTAAGCGAAGATCCTGTGAGCCGCGTTGCTGCTGAAACGATTGTCACAACAAATTGGGTTGCCATTTGTGGTGAGGTGCGAGGCCCAGACAGTATAGACGCTAAAGAAATTGAACGACTCACCCGTGAAACTATCCGCAATATCGGATACGAACAGGAAGGATTCCACTGGGCGAAGGCTGAGATCGTCGTTCGGCTTCATAAGCAGTCGCTGGATATTGCCCAAGGTGTCGATGAAGCAGCAGACAAAGCCGAAGGCGCAGGAGATCAGGGATTGATGTTCGGCTATGCAGTTAACGAAACCCCTTCATTCATGCCCGCGCCCATTATGTTTGCTCACACGATCCTACGAAAGATTTCTGAAGATCGTCGCGCAGGTAAACTCCCGCTTTTGGGGCCAGACGCCAAGAGTCAGGTTACGCTGCAGTATGTCAACGGAAAGCCAGTCCAAGCCGATAGAATTGTTGTTTCAATCCAACACAACGAGAAGATCGATCAGGCAGCCGTTCGCGAACTTGTCCGCCCATATGTAAAGGCCGCCCTGCCTGAAGGCTGGTTGCCGGAAGAAAAACATTTCTACGTTAATCCGACTGGGCGCTTTGTCATTGGTGGCCCTGACGGCGATGCAGGCCTTACTGGACGCAAGATCATTGTCGATACTTACGGCGGTGCTGCGCCGCATGGTGGGGGTGCCTTTTCAGGCAAGGATCCAACAAAGGTTGATCGTTCAGCCGCCTACGCCGCTAGATACTTGGCAAAGAATGTCGTGGCCTCCGGTATTTCAGACAAATGCACCATACAACTTTCATATGCGATTGGTGTTTCAGAACCTCTGTCTTTCTACATCAACACACACTGCACTAATAAAGTCGATGTTGTGAAGCTCCCTCGCCTTTTACGCGAGCTGGTGAATCTCTCGCCGCGCGGCATTCGTGAGCACTTACAACTCAATCGACCAATTTACCAGAAAACGGCAGCTTTTGGCCATTTCGGACGCAACCCAGAAAGCGATGGATCGTTTTCTTGGGAACGCACTGATTTGGTTCCGGCGATTAGGTCTGCCTTCAACTTGAAACTGTAACAAACGACTTCTGTGGGGGGTTCTATATGACTGTATGGACGCAGATCTCTTTAAACGAAGCAAATGCTTGGTTGGACGAGCAGTACAGGCTAAAGGCCACTCAAATTAGCCCTATCGCAGAAGGCGTTGAAGACAGTGTTTTCAAACTGGACATCGGAGAGACTAAAGCCGTGTTTCTTCGCCTTTTCGAGCGCACAGAGCCTTTGGGGCCATTGAGCATTGCCGCAAGTTTGGCAAAGGCTGGACTTCAGACTTGCCCGCCGATGAAGGACATAAATGGCAATTTATTTTCGGAGCTTAAAGGAAAACCCGCGTCTTTGTTTCCTTGGGTGGAGGGAGCGTGGGTAGAACGCCCTTCTCTAGATCAGGTCTGCGCCATTGGATCTTTTTTAGGACAAATGGCAAAGGAAGGAATCCGGCACTGTCAAAACTGGAAAAGAGAAAATCCACGAGGTTTGCCTTGGTTTGAACAAACGACGGCAGCGCTTCTACCTGTCCTCCCTCCCGTCGAGCGGCGAAGCCTTAAAGATGAAATGTCCATGCAAGGACGTTTTTGGAAGGCGGTTAACCAGAAAGAGATTCTGCATGGGCCTATCCACGCTGACATGTTTCGCAACAATGTCATGTTCCAAAAAGATGGGCGGCTTGCAGCGGTGATTGATTGGGGGTTTTGTGCCAGCGACAGCCCGCTCATTTATGATCTGGCGATTGTGGCTAACGATTGGTGTCTGAAAGAAAACACCATAGAGCTAGACGGAAAACGGGTGCAAGCGCTCATGTGCGGGCGTGAGGGTGTTTTGCCACTGACTGCTGCAGAGAAAGTTGCTTGGCCTATGGCTCTGCGATTAGGGGCGCTGCGCTTCTATCTCTCTCGTCAATATGACTTTTCGTTTCCCCGCGACACAAATGGCAAAGCCTTAGACCCTGCGCACTTCCGTGATCTTTTGAAGGCTCACCGCAAGGAAGCCCCAGACAAACCGATACCCGGACAACGCTGTGCAAACACAGCTTTTGGGAGCCAATCACCAACATTTTAATGAGTTTTTTATTAACCAACAGGAGGAAGTGATAATGAACGCAGGCATTAGCAAAGATCAAAATATCTTTGATCGCCCTCATATTCTTTTAGATTCCGATCATGCTCATTTGATGCCGGAGGGTGCAAGCGACTTGACCGTTCGAGAAATGGTTAACCTGTTTGGCAGTTCTACCATCGGCAATTACATCAAGGCGCAGGAGCAGAAAAACAGCCCCTCTTACAGAGCCGATGCGCGCATCATTTATCAGAGGCTGAAACGCGTAAGATTTTTGTGGAGCCGGTTAGACGCACATCTGTCAGACCTGAAGAAAGTCGCATATAACGGAGAATACTTCAGGGATTTTGTGATGAGCGCCTACGCGTTCAGGACACTGCGCACGGATATTGTAGAGCCGAACCTACCCGCGAGCCTAGCGGCTGCTATACAATCCTGCGCCGAACAGAGAAAAGCGCCTGAAGAAGAATATAAAAAGTCCATTAATGCAATTGAGCGCCAGATTGTCGAAGAGCTGAACTCTTCGACATATCCAACGAAAAACAGCGGCAACACAAAAAAGAAGACTCAAAGCCTTGCCGAAAGGCAGGCGAAAAAGGATGAAGCAACCAAGGCTTTCGAAGCGAGCCGCGCACTCAAGAAAGTCGAAAACACACTTATAGAGCTTTCGGAGAACGCCCACTTTTTCAAAAAGTATAAAGACGATCCGATTTATCCCGTGTTGGAAGTCGTCGAAACGAAAAACAGCTTCCATGTGATTGGGAAAGATGTTGGCCAAGACGAGCTTGTCGCCCATCACTTGTCTTGCGCCAAACGTTTATTGGAAACAGGACTTTTTGACAGGGAAACTGTCATCCGCGAAGCTGTGGGTGGTGTTTCGTTCGAACGGGGGCTTAAGAAAAGAAAAAGCGCTATTGCAAAGGCGAACCTGAAGAAAGGTGGGAGTTTTTATCAAAAGCCTAAGAAAGCTGGAGGCGTGTATCAAGATTATTACGCCCTTGTCACGCGGAAGGAGTTCGATCCGTTCATTTCCAAAACGCTTGGGCTCGCGCTTTTCGCCGCACCAAAGGACGAGAGTTTAGATAGATGGACGGTTCAAGATGTAAAAGATGTTCGTGATTTCGTCACGTCGCGCTATGATCTCGTCCACAAAGTTTTGGAAGGGGTGGCCAACCGCAACAAGAATCCTCTGGGCGCTCCACTTTCTAAGGAACAAGGCGTAGCATTTTTGCATGAGGCCCTGAAATCGAGCCTGTATCCTGAGCACCGCACGAACATCCGTATCGGTATTGGGGGCACGAACGTAGATGATATTCGCGTTAGGTTTGCATCATATGCCATGAATGCGCTGGATATTATGGCTGTTTTTCGTCGCGCTTCCGTTGAAACGTGTACAGGACAACAGAGTATTAACGTCCCGACTTTGTCGTTGGTCAGTGGTGCTGCTATGGCGACCAAGGTAAACGGCCTCGACAAATCCGAAGCTGAGACGAATCAGAATCGGATGTTTTTCTTCCTAGGGCGTTTTGTTGAAACCTATTATCCTGAATTGAAGGAAGCCGTTTCCTTCGAACGTCCGACAGAAAGAGAAATTTTCGACAACGAACTCTTTGGAACCGTTTTTTCGGAAGCGAAGAAAATCGTATCTTTATGGGACAAACACCAAGAGCTGAAAAAATGCGAACGTGAACTCGCAGAGCGCGGGAAATGCGTAGATTCTAACTTAAATAGCCAGCCCATAAAATACATTTCGAACGAAACGCCTTATAAACAGTTGGGGATGGCATTAAGGCAACTGGCTAAATTCAGTCAGAAGAAAAATCCTGATATAAGTGAACAAGAAGCGCGTCAGCGCGCATTGATTTATGGTGTTGCCCACGTCATGCCAGCTGTTTTCCGCAGCATCATGCCGGATGGAAAATATGCTGGCTCCGTTTGGAAAATCGGAGGGAAAAGCGAACAGTATTTCGATCAATTTGGTGAAGCACTGTCAACTCTTATTCAGCACAATACGCGCGTTTCTCTTCCTAACGCATCTGGTGCGCCATTTTTGGCGGGCCTTTGCACAACGACGGTTGTCGGAGGTAATCCGCCCCCATATTACAAAGGCGGTGAAGGCTCCTTTGATCCAGGCGTAATCGAATACCTCAATAACGCTGGTAAGGAAGATTTTTCGGATGAAAAGCTTTTGTCGATCTTCAAGGAGAGTTTGAAATATGGGCCTGATCCAAAAACGACAAGTGAACGACAAAAGCTTTTGGACTCTCTTAAGGCTGTAGTCGGTGGAGAGGAAAAATTACCAGCCTCACCAGACTCAAATGTCAACACTTTGCCAGACGCAAAAGAAACGGAAAGAGCCTTCCAGATGGAGGTCACCAAAAAAGGGCCATCGCGAGATATAGCTCTGCTCCTTAAACATCGTCGATTGGGGCATGGGAACCTTAAGCGAGGCTGGCAGAGCTATAAGGTTTTTCTTGAACAGTTCAGACCGGCGTAACTATCAATTTTAAGAAAGGACAACGCGATGACAAAATCATATTATATTACTACACCCATCTACTACGTTAATGCCCCCCCCCATTTGGGAAGCGCCTACACAACGCTTGCCTGCGATGTTATCGCAAGGTTTAAAAGATTAGATGGGTTTGACGTCACCTTCTTGACTGGGACTGATGAACACGGCAAGAAAGTTGCAGACTCTGCGAAAGAAGAGGGTTTAACTCCTGAGGCATTTACAGACAAATATTCACAGATTTTTCGTGATCTCACAAAAGCTCTCAACATATCTAACGATGACTTTATTCGCACTACGGAAGAAAGACACCATAAAGCATGCGAAGCCATGTGGAATAAATTAGAAGAAAACAATCAAATATATCTTGGTGTTTATAAAGGGTGGTATGCCAAAAGCGACGAGGCATATTATACGGATGACGAAGTGGAAGTTCGTGCAGACAATAAGGTCATTTGCAAAGCAAGTGGAAAAGAGTGTGTTTGGGAAGAAGAGCCCTGTTACTTTTTTCCGTTATCAAAATGGAAGGATCGACTTTTACAGTTCTTTGATGAGAAACCTGACTTTATCTTCCCTCGTTCAAGGAGAGAGGAAGTTATAAATATGGCAAAGGCCCTTGATGAAAAGAAGCCGACCGGAGAACCTAAATATGATATTCCAATCTCTCGTTCAAAATTTAAATGGGGCATACCGGTTCCGGGGCATCCCGATCATGTCATGTATGTTTGGATTGACGCCCTCGCCAATTACATAACAGGTGTTGGCTATCCAGATGTCGAGTCAGAGTCGTTCAAAAATAAGTGGCCTGCAGATGTGCATATGATCGGCAAGGATATATTGAAGTTTCATACGATCTACTGGCCCGCATTCTTAATGGCAGCCAATCTGGAGCCGCCCAAGCGGGTTTTCGCGCACGGCTGGTGGACGAATGAAGGGCAAAAAATGTCCAAGTCCCTCGGCAACACGATTAGTCCCTACGATCTGATTCAAACTTACGGGCTTGATCAAACGCGCTTCTTTCTTATGCGAGCCTTTCCGTTCGGCAAGGATGGGGATTTTTCGGAGAAAGCGATTTTCGAGCGCGTCAATACGTGTCTTGCGAACGGCCTCGGTAATTTAGCTCTCAGATCTCTGACTATGCTGCAAAAGAGTTTTGACGGAAAAATGCCAGTGCCAGACGATTTGACAAGCAACGATCAGAAGCAACTTGAAAAAATGCACGGGCTCGTAGACGACGTACGCAAGTCCATTGATAAGCAAGCGATTCATAGCGCACTGGATGAGATATGGGACGGGGTTTCAGCAACGAGCAAATATTTTACCAACCAGAGCCCGTGGAAGCTAGCAGAGACTGATCCGAAGAGGATGGGGACAATTCTTTATGTCACAGCGGAATCGCTAAGACATATAGCCGTACTTGCCCAGCCATTTATGCCCGACTCCATGAATAAGATGTTGGATCAACTTGGGGCACCAAGTGACAAGCGCACGATAGCGTCTCTGACATGGGAAGGTGCGCTGAAGCCAGACACGGCCTTGCCGCTCCCGACGGTGATCTTCCCGCGTTACGAGATGAAGGAGCTTGTACCGCAGGAGCCGAAGAAGAGAGCGCGGGTGGGGAACAGTCGAATGCCAGGCTTCTGAGCATGAGAAAGGGGACAGAAAATGACACAAGATAATAGTTCGGCCAACGACAAGCCTGTGTCGGAAACAGTCTGGAAATGTCCAGTTATCATAACAGACCGTCTCTATATCAGGCCAGCACGTTATTGCGATGCGGAAGCGCTTACGGACATTCTAAAAGACCCAGACGTTTCCGGAAAGATTGCTATCTTTCGCCAGCCATATCAACACGAAGACTCGATAAACTTGTGTCGGCTTTCGGAAGAAAATGCGGATGGAAGCAAGGGCTGGTTTATGTCCATTTTTCTTCGCGGAATAGAGCGGCAAATCGGCTATATTCTCCTGCCTATGGATGCATCTGGTGACGCTGGATTTTTAATGGAACCTTGCAGTTCTTCGGGCGAAGACTGCAAGTTTCAACCAAAATCAGCGGAGGTTGGTTATTGGCTTGGAAAGGACCACTGGGGGCAAGGCTACGCATCTGAAGCGCTTAAAGCGCTTTTGTCTACGGCGTTCGACACTCTGCCCCTCGATTACATCCATGCATCGACGGCAACATATAACGAGCCGTCGAAGATGGTTTTGTCGCGGCATGGTTTCGTTCAGGAGCCGCAAGTCTTCATGCGCCAGACTGTAACGGGCGAAGACAGGCCGTCAAATAATTTCAAAATTACTGCGGAACAATGGAGGAAGAGAAACGTCCCTTGCGCCCAAAGACCTGCGGCATATAGACAAACCGCTTATGCTGGGGTGCTTCGACACGAGGCGACGTAAAAAGAACAAAAAACGGCGAACAAGTATATTGAAAAGCCACTTATTCAGGCGTATAGTGCAGCCATACGGTCGGCCTTTCCGGTAATAAGGCTCGCGGGATTTGACAAAGAGCAGCTTGCTGCCGCGTTAACAACAGCTAAAGCGCCACAGAAGCGAAAAAGCCCTTCGGCCTCCGCACTGTGGTCCTTGAAAAAGGAATGCCATGAGTGCGTCGAGGCCTTATTTGTTGGCTTCGCCTAAACTTCTTGGCTTTCCTAAAGAAATGAATATCTGCGGATCGTGCAAAGATTCGTAAGATCGGGGAATCGCGAAGGAGAATTGTTGTGGTGTCGTCTAGTGTCAATATCTTGTTCAGAAAAGCCGAAATTCTCGACGGCACGGGCGCGCAGCCGTTTGTGGCCGATGTCGCCATAGCTGGAAAACGCATCGCCGCGATTGGACCAGACCTTGATTGCGCAGCAGAGCAAATCCTCGATTGCGAGGGCTTGACGCTTGCACCCGGCTTTATCGACACGCACACGCACGATGACGCCGCGCTTTTGAACGACAGGGGGCTGGAATGCAAAATCAGCCAAGGCGTCACTTCGGTCGTTCTTGGCAATTGCGGGATCAGCTTGGCTCCCTATGCGGGGCGAGCCGAGGGATTGCCGGACCCTTTTCGTTTGATCGCCGAAGAAAGCGGGGATTTCTTGGCAACAATAGGCGCGTATTTCAGCCGATTGGCGACGAAGCACCCCGCCGTCAATTACGCCGCTCTTGTCGGGCATAGCACTTTGCGCCTCGGCGCGGGCGTAGCGCCGGATCAGGCAGCTTGCGAGGCGAAACGGGTCGCCATGGCCTCGGTGCTTGATCGCGCTCTTTGCGAGGGGGCCAAGGGATTAAGTCTTGGCCTTGAATATCCCGCCGCCAGCGCGGCGGACAAGGAAGAGATCGCAGCCCTGCTTCCGTTGCTCAAGAAGCACGGTGCCGTTCTTGCGGCGCACATACGCTCCGAGTCGGACGAGATTGTCGCCGCCATCGACGAAGTCGCAACTCTGGCTAGGCTGGCGGACGTCTCGCTTGTACTCTCTCATCATAAATGTTCAGGAAAACACAACTTCGGGCGGTCGATAGAAACCCTGGCTCTAATCGAAAAGGCGGCTGAAAAGCAAAAAATCGTTTTTGACGCCTATCCTTACAACGTCGGCATGAGCGTTCTTTTGGCACCGTTCGTCGAAATGGCCGAGAAGACAATCCTATCTTCCTCAAAGCCGCATCCGGAACTTAACGGTAAAGGTATTCGGGCTGTCGCAAAACACTTTGACTGTACGGCGGAAGAAGCCATACGCCGTGTTTCTCCGGCAACGGCGCTCTATCATATTATGGACGAAGGCGATGTGAGAAGGATTCTAGCGCATCCGCTCGGCATGATCGGTTCTGACGGCTTGCACGATGCAAGGCCCCATCCGCGCCTATGGGGGACCTTCCCACGTTTTCTTGGTCGTTATGCGCGCGATTTGGGTCTTCTCAGCTGGCCGGAGGCGATCCGAAAAATCACGAGCCTACCCGCGAAAACGTTTGTCCTTTCGCAGCGTGGCGAATTAAAGGAAGGCTATTACGCAGACCTTGTTCTTTTTGACAAAGCGAAAATACGGGACGCAGCCACGTTTGAAAATCCGACTCAAAAGTCGGAAGGCATAGAGAGCGTCTTTGTAAGCGGCCTTCTGGCTTGGAATAAAGGGCAAAGTACGGGAAAATACGCAGGGGAACGATTATGAGGGATAGCGCGAGATGACACCTATGCTCGATAATTTGTTAAGGCAGAGGCCGACGCTTAGGCCACTCAAGAACGCGAAGAATCTTGGAGACTATCTTGCGCCCATTTTGGCGTGGGAATGTCGGCCCGATGTGTTTCCGTACGCGACGCTGTTTTTGGATCTCGTCCAAAAGGAAGTCGCGCAAGGCTATGGCGATGCCACGGCCACAAAGGTCGTTGCACAGCTTAAGAAGAATTTCACTGTCGAGACAGGCGTTCATCTCTCTTTGCCGCGCCTTTATGATCGGGCAACGGTTCATTCGATACCACTAAATAACGTCAACACGCTCGTTTTTCAGGCGACGCTTTATTCGGCAGCGGCGCGGCTTGGCGCGGGACAGGAATTTCATATCAGTTGTTCAAGCGGGCACGTCTTCCTCAGCAATATCAATAGCGGCGCTTATTTTCAGGCGGACATTGACCATTGCTTGAGGCTTTTGCCGAACAAGCTCGATAAAACGACACAAACCTACCTGCCTGCCGTGACGCAGGAGGCGTTCGACAAGATATTACGCGGAAAAAACCTGTCGCAGACAGGTCAAAAACGCGCCGAGACGATCCGGCAAACATTTGCGGCGCAGCAGGAACATTTTTCCCGCCAAATTGGCACAGCCCATGCGGCGCTCTATAACGAAGTTCTCCCGCCTAGCGTGCGACAAATCACCTTTGATTTCGAAGCGATCATTCCAACCTTTCTGTCGGCGCTATTAAAAGACCCGCGATCACTGACCTATCGGCTTTTTGCCACGGAAAGCGGGCGCGATTTTCTGTTGAACGATTTTTCGGAAGTCATGACAGCATGGAAAAAAGGTTCGGCTCCCTTCGATCCTTTAGAAAATCGTCATGGGCTTTTGTGCATGGCCTCCTCCCCCTATGCGGGCGATCTTTTACCGGACGTTCTTTGCGAGGCGTTGAAGAACAGAACGCTTATGCCCAAAACAGCCCTCAGCTTCATTCTATTTCTTCTCGAAGCCGGACTTGCACCGACAGGCGGCATGCGACAGACGCATTATGCGACCGAGATCAGGGACAAACTGGTCGCTTGGCTGCGCCGCGACTGTCCCGACGATCCAAGGATTGCGGCGCTTACGGTCCTGCCGACGGATCGCGCGATTTTATCGCCCCTGTGGGGCGTCAATGCGGCGCACCCCGAACATCCTGTCAGCTATAGGGAGGCGCTGAACGGCTGGCGCTTGTCCGAGGAGTTAGCACGGGGCATTTTAAATGTATCGGGAGAGGCAGCGTTAGCGGCAGGCGCGGTCTTAATGGATGATTCCTTCTTCGGGGAAGAGAAGATTCCCGATGAAAAGCGGCAGGCTTTACTGCGGGAGATTGCCTTAGAAACAGACATCCTTAAATGTGCGGAGGGGTTTTATGAGTCTTGATATCGAACGTATCGAACTTTTCGTCGTCGAACTGCCGTTGCTGCAACCCTTTACGGTGAGCTTTGGAACCGTCCGTTCCCGCCGTCTTATTCTCGTCAAGATGACGGACAGTCAAGGCGTAGTCGGCTGGGGCGAGGCCACAACACTCGACGCGCCGATTTATAAACCCGATTATTTTGGCTCAACGCTCGACGTTTTGCAGAAAATTCTCGCTCCTTCGATCCTCAAAAAACGCGCTTATGCAGGGCCGGAAGATTTGGACGATTCTCTTGCCTTCGTACGCGGCCATTATTTTGCAAAGGCGGCTCTATCGATCGCTGCCTATGACATCGCCGCGCAGAAGGAAAATAAGAGCCTCGCGGCTTTTCTCGGCGCGACGAAGACGGAAATCCCACTTTCGCACACGATTGCGATCACAGAGCATCCGCAAGAAATGCTTGATGAAGCGGCGAAAGCATTTGAAGCCGGGTTTAAAGACATCAAACTGAAAATCGCGCCGCAAGCCGACTTGCCGTTCGCTCGCGCCTTACGACAGGCCTATCCAGATTTGCCGCTGATGGTCGATGCTAATGCGGCCTACCGTTATAATGATGAGACGCTCAAATTGTTTAAGGAAGTCGACGAACTTGGGTTCTTCAGCATCGAACAGCCCTTGGATTGGAACGACCTTTACGATCACGCGCGGTTGCAAAAACAGCTGAAAACGCCACTCGCGCTTGATGAAAGCATAGATTGCGCCCATGATTTTGAACAGGCGCTAGCCTTACAAAGTTGCCGCATGCTGAACATCAAGCTCTCGCGCGTTGGCGGGCTGACAGAGTCGCTGCGTCTCTACGGCCTGGCGCAACAGAGCAAGATTGGCCTTTGGGTCGGAGGCATGATCGAAGGACCCACCGGCCTCATGGCCGTAATCGCCTTCAGCGCTTTGTCGGGCTTTGACTATCCAGCGGACTTTATCGACTCGCACTATCTCATCGAAGGGTTCTCGGACTATTTTGACGAGGAGCCGTATACCCTTGCCAAAGGCAAGTTGACTCCTTGCTTTTCCAAACCAGGGCTTGGCGCTGCCATAAATTATGGCCGTCTCTGCCAGCATGCGCCCTCACCCATAATACTGACTGCATGAGGAAAATGATGAGTACATTTCTACCCTCCTCCTATATTTGCATGCAGCTACTGTTGAAAACATCGCACATCTTCGCTCGCATCCGAATGTGCTGATGATCTGACATCCACAACGCATCATGACCGCTAAACAACTTCGTAAAAATGAGGGAGGGGTAACTATGCCCATTATCGTCAATTCCGAAAACGTCCATCCGTTTTTGCCGTCTCTTGGTTCTCTGTCCGCCATAGAAAAACGACTTGCCGAAAGACAAGAAATCAGGCCGTTGGAGATAGCTATTCTCAATCTTATGGCGGACAAAAGAACGACCGAGAGGCAACTTGCTTCTTGGCTGGGGCGAACGCCTTTACAGGTAAGACTAACCTTTGCAACAACGGACTCCTATATCCGTCCTATTCAAAATGGTCGGGAAGCAAAAAACACACCATCGGAACATATTCGGGATTTTTACAGCGCATGGAGCGATATAAAAGACAGAAAGTTTGATGGCCTTGTCATTACAGGCGTGAACGCGCTTTGTGACCGTGTTGAGCAAGAGAAAATATGGGGAGAAGTCGGAAAGATTCTTGAATGGTCAACGACAAACGTCCTTTCTTCCCTGTTCTTGTGCTGGGGAGCCAAGGCGGCGTTAAAGTATTTCCACGACATCGACAGCATCAAACAACCTCAAAAAATCTGGGGCGTATACAAGCACCATGTCTGCTCGGATAGAACGGATTTGCTTTCTGGTTTTTCGGATGTTTTCGATCTTCCAGTCTCTCGCTGGAAAACTCCTTTGCGCAAGGATATCGAAGCACATAAAAATATCGAAATCATTGCAGACTCAAAAGAGGCTGGTCCGAACATTCTCGCCGAAATCGAGCCGACTGAAGGGGCCGTCAATTTCTTCCCAAGAATGGTGTATGTTCTAGCTCACCCTGAATACGACACGGACACTTTGTGCGGGGAATATGAACGGGATAAAAAACTGACATCAACCCATCGTGTGCCAGACAACTATTTTCCTGACAACGACCCGTCCAAAAGGACGCTCAACACATGGAGACCTTGTGCTCATCTTTATACAAATTGGGTGCATGCTGTTTACGATGCAACTCCCTATGACTTAAATCAGATTCCCAAACCTCATCGAGCGAATGAGATGGGTAAAGATTTACGTTGTCACTGACATGTGCGAATCTGAGCGCGGAGCTCGGCATAATCCTGCAACGCTTCAGGAAATGCCGAGCCATCCGGCGCGGTTTCGATCTCGACGGCCAGTTTGCGCTGAAACTCACGGCTGTATTCCTTTGTCGGTGGGCAGACGGAAGGCGTGTTAAAATTTGTCGTCCCGCAGGCGCTTAACGAGGTCAGCGCGAGTGCGAGGAGCGTCCAGCGTTGCACGGAGTTGGGCATCTTTGATCTCCACGATTTTCTTGAGTTGGTCATAGCGTTCTGCGGTGCGGCCTGATTGCTTTGCGCCGAGCAGAGTGGCGGCCACAGACGCTGCAATCGCGCCCCAGCCGATGATTTTGATGATGTTGCTGGAAAACCAGCTTGTGAGGATTGTCCACATCAGCGCAGGCCTTTCCGATTGTCGTCGATCCGAGCCCAGATCATGTTCCCGACGCCGATCAGCGTGATAACCAAAAGCAGCCATTTAGCCACGTCCAAATACGGCACAAGCATTTGGAGGCTATCGCGGACGGGTGCCATGCCATCCTGCACCGCTTGCAGCGCCCCAAGGCCAACGGTTGCCGCCGTGGCGGCCTGTCCGCCCCTTACGGTGCGTGTGTGTTGCAAGTTCTTAGGTGGAGGCTCTACACCTGCCAGAATCAACGCCTTGTCGACCTGTGCGCCCGTGTAGGGCTGCTGGCCGTTCTCGTGCTGGATGATGGCTGTGACCAAGGCTTTCAACTGCTCATATTTGTGCATGTCCAACGCAACGTCCGGCGCAAAACCCGTCTCGTCCGAAACGGCCTTGGCATAGGCCACGGTGTCGTTTTCGACGCTAGGTGCCCAACGTCCGATAATCTGCCGAATTGTGCGCAGGCCGTGCTTGTCCTGATATTTGATCAGCGTTCGTGCCAGCGCGCGGATCCCATAGATCGGGCTTTGGAACACGAAAAACTCCGTATCCGTTTGGGTTTCGGCCAAACCCTGCCACGGGTCTTTGGTTAGGCGCAAATTGCCGGGGTTATTGTTGCGGATGCCACGCGGCTCTGGTTTCACTGTCATGATGTTTCCTTTCGTTTGGGCAAAGAAAAAGCCGCTCGAAAGCGGCTGGGGGGATAAGTGAGCAAGGGTTTATGACCCTTTGGCCGACCACCAGCGCAGGACGTTATCGAGAATGAATCCGGCTATAGCACCGAGAGTCAGGATCACGGCGAAGCCGCCTTTCCATCGGTTTGCCAGACGGTCAAGCTGGTCGAGGCGCGTGTCGATCCCATCCACCTTGGTTTTGAGTTCGGACACGGCGGCAATGAGGCTGGCAACTTGCGCCTCCAACCGCCCGATGGAGCGGAAGTATTCGATTTGTTCGTTGGGACTCATGGATGTGTTCTCCTGTTCCCGCTCTTGAGGAGCGGATTGTGTTTGAAGGTTGGGCATGTGGCGCTATCCCGCGATGATGATGACGAGCGGTTGTTGGGCGCTTCCTGTTGGCGGGGCAGCGTTCAAACGTAGAACCTCGATAGCGGTTTGTGTGATCCGTCCGCGCCGAGAAGCCGGACGTCGGGCAATCTCCACCGCCATTTGCGATACACGCAAGTCAGCGTTTGAGGGGCGGCGAACGACCTCAACGGCATGCTGGGTAACGCGCAACATTACGCTTGCACCTTATAGCCGAACTCGGCGGCATTGATCTCGGCTTCTGTCCATGCGGCAGTGGTCGCAGGGTTATGGTTCCAGATAGTACGATGATCAATATAGGAGTCGGTCAACGTCAGGTCGGTCCCTTCGTAATTTGTGCTGCCAACACGGGCGACAGCGCGAAGGAGCCGCGTCACCGCATCGTCTTTTCGGGCGAGGATGTTGGCTTGAACACCCATGATCGTGGCATTCAGCGTTGTAAGATCGGCAAAGGGAAAACTATCTATATGCCCAGCCGTCTCGCTGGCGTTGTAACTTGTGTCCTCATCCGGCGAGGCATCGTCGGCGTTCTCCCAATTGTTCGCGCTTCCCGTTGGCGCAAATTGCGCCGAAGCCCCCACGCCGGAGGGATAGATCGCGTCCACGCGCACGTCGCCGAGGTATCCATTGTTCACCGTGCCTGTTGCATCGCAGATATAAAAATCATCATACCAAACTTGGATCGTTGAGGGGAATCCACTGAGACGGATCGAGTTCGCCGTAGTCAATGTTGAGGAGTATTTTGTATCGCCCGTGTAGGTGGCCCAGACCTCGCCATTGACGCGGACTTCAAACAAGCCGCCGCTATCGGCAATGGTGAGCTTGGCTTCGATAAAGTTCCATGAATTGCCGATGATGGCGTTGGCCGAAGTTGCCAATACCGTGCCGCTTGTTGTTCCTCGAACGAGAGCCAAGGCTCCTGTGGGGGTGACACACAAGCTGCACTGCGAGTTCCCCAAATTGTCCCGAAACTGGAAGATGACCCCATTACCCGAAGGTATGGCGGCGATCTTGACGGCAGCCCCGACAATCCATGTGGCTTGCTCATCCAAGGTTTTTGTGATGTAGCCAGAAGCTGTGTATAGACGCAAGGCGTTGCTGCCAGACCGCCGCCCTGCATCCAACGCGACGTAGCTGCTTGCTGCAATCTCGTTGTACTTATAGAGCAGCTGGGCAATGGTCGTAAAATGGTCAAAGCCATCGATAAAGCGCAAGGTCATGTGGTTTTCTCCCTTAAATGCGAAGGCCAGCCAACGCGAAGCCAATGTCGGCCAGCGTGTCGTCAGGCGTGGATGGGGCAACCAGCGTTAGAACGTCGCCAACCGCAAAGTCGGTATTGCTGGCGCAAGTGAAGGTCGCGGTTGTGGCCGCAGCCGCAAAATCCATCGTGGCAAACTGCGCGCCGTTCTTGCGAAGCAGGAAGGACACCGCGCTGGTCGGAGCCGTGGCCGCCACGCCCTTACTCGGAGCCAACCCAGCCAGAAACCGCACAGGGCGGGGCATGGGGAAGCGAAGGATCACGCTTCCCGCACTTGGCTTGCCGACGAAAGAGCCGCCAATGTCATAGGGCGCGGCCACACCAGCCTCAGCCACCACCGAGAAATCCGACCCGTTGCAATAAAGGAGTTTCCGCTCACCACTCCCCACAATAATGGCGGTGCCGGATGGAGTCTTGATCGAAAGAGAGAACCCTCCCGTCGTGCCGTTTTCGACGAAGAGCATCTTTGCCCGCGCGGGAAACGTGATGATCCGCGCTGCTGCGAGAGCACCCGTGAATTTGAGGGCCATGTTGCCGAGCATTTGCGCGTCGGTCAGCGTCAGATTTGCGTCCGATAGCGCGATGTTCGTGAACTGACACAGGGCCTTGTCTAGCGCATCAAAAGCCGTGTTCGCCGTGACCTCCTTTTGCGCTTGGGCGGCGGCTATGTGGTCAATCAAAAGATTGGGCGTTGTCGTCATGGCTTAAACCGTGGCCTTTCCGGCGTAACCACGCCCGATGGTGCTGTTGATTTGATAGACGGCTATGGACAGGACGCTTTGCGCCGCGCCAAAGTCAGTTACTTGATCGACGGCGGTGTAACTTGCCGTTGTGGTGGTCGCGGTAATTGTCCGCATCACCGCGCTTCCGTTCAAAATGTCGATCTCATAGGCTTCCGCATCTTCAAACTGGGGTACGTCAATGTTGTCGAGCCATTCACCGTGCCAGCGTGGGCGGCGCACCCAATTCAGGGTTAGATTGCCGGAGCCATCGCGGGTTCCTTTAATGTGAACGGGGGAGAAGCACCGCAGGCTGGCCGCATTGAACTTCTGGCTCGTCTGCGCCGCATCGTCCCAATCGCCGCCAGAGGGGATCGCTTTGTAATAGGAAAGCTACCTGATCTCTGTCGCTGCCATCGCCATGCGATAAAAGCCATCCGTGGCCAGCACAACAAAGCGCTCGCCGAGCTTGTGCGTCCCCGTGGCCCATTCCGTGCCCCGTCGCCCACGCAAGAGGCCGGAGAGTTCGTAAAGGTTTTCGGCCAAGAGCGTGGCGTTACGCCATTGGATCAGCTCTTCGCCCAAAACGCCGACATTGTTCCAGTTCAAGACTTCCAGCGCGGTCTTGCTGTCTAGAGTCCCGTGGCTTAAGGCAATCTGAACCTTGTTTGTCTCATCCCATGACCATGAGCTTAAGGGACTGGCCAGAACGCTTGAAGCCCAGCCGAACGCCGGAGCCGCCGAGCCTGTTCCGACGATGCTCCATGTCAAAGCGTCCGGTGAACGATAGAGGCTCGCGCTGCCATCGTTTTTGAGCGCCAACGCGTAATAGAGGCCCAGCCCATCATCTTCAGCGCGTAGCATAGGCAGATCCATCACGAAGGCCGAGATGGGCGTTGAGATAGGAATGATCGTCGATGGTATGGCCACGCTGGTTCCTTTGGCCGATGAGCTATATGCGATTTCATCCTCAGCCACCGCCTTGCAGGCCACGATATTGTTACCGCCAAAATCCACCTGCGTCAGGCGCAAGGCCAACGTCGCATCGGGCAAGACCACTTCAATCACGTCCGTTGGATCAAGGCGGAGCCATTTAGGGGGCAGGTTAAAAGTAAAGGCGTTCCGCTCTATCCATGCACTGGTCAATGTTTTATCCGCCACCTGTGCCGCTTCATCCGCCGATAGGGCAATCGAAAGCTCCACCGTCTGTTGATCCTTGGTCGTGACGGCATTGCTGTTGCGCGAGGCATTTTGCGTGTTGCTTTGATAATCGCGGGCGGGGTCGTAATGCGTCAGATCAATGCGTTGTGGCAATTCCAGTTCTTGGGTGCGCGTCTCAGTCACGCGCAAAGGTTCATCGCTCGAAGCGCCTTCCACTGCGCCTAGATCGTCATAGGGCACAACCGCCACATTTGATCCACCGCGCGGGGTAAAACGCAGCACCCCGTCCGTTTCTACGGCGTCGATAAAGAACGCACCGAGCAAAGGTTCAATGGCATCTCGCGCCGAGGCGCGGCGGCTCATGACGTAACCCCGCACCGATTGGCTGACCTCGTTGGTCAAGATGTCCGTTTGCGAAAGTCCAGCCCTATGGCACAGGTCGGAAAGGATCGAAGATAAAGCCACCTGATCCGAGCCGTAGCGTTCAAGAGGATATTTGATCTCGCCATCGTTGGTCATGATGACCGCACTATGCGTAAACTTCTCATAGCAGCCGGAGAAATGCGTGGCTGCCGTCGGCATAAGGGGCATAAGGTTGATCGTTTTCTCGATCCGCATACTGACCAGATCGACCAGCGTTGCCGAAAGATCATTGACCGCCCAAAGCCGTCCCTTTTGCGGAAAGGCATAATCTGATTGCAACGTATAGCCTGCGGGCAACGCCACATTGTCTACAAACCCAGCAAAGCCGTTATCGGGATGCCATTTAACGATCCGCTTGAGCAGGTTCATCTTGAAAAACAGGTGCCCCGTCGTGTTGTCCCAAAAGAGGACATTGGGTGTCTGTCCAGATGTCCAAGCCGCTACATCCCATTCCGCCACGTCGCCATTGCCAAGAATGTCCACGCTCACACGCCGAATTTTATCGGAGGCCGCTTGCCAGTAACGTCCATCGGCATCGGCGCATAGAGGCGCTTCGTCGTTGCTCGGAAACCACGGCGACAGGTCAACGATCAGATTAAAATCTAAATTGTACACACACCGCGAACGGTGCGCGAATATCTTATCGCCCAGCACAAAGCCCGTCACGCTAAGGTCTACGCGCTTGGTGCTCTTGGCTACCATCGCCAGCGTATCGGGATGCCGCTTGCAAAGGTGCATCCCCACGCCATAGGCATCCGTGGCATGATACAGATACCCCTCGCTGTCCAAGCCGCGCAAATCGCCATAAGCGTCGTTTACCAGCGGCGTATTGAGCGCCAGCGTGTTGTTGACAAGATCGTATTTAAAGATGCGCGTTGAGTTCATACCAATAAGATGCCCACGCGCGGGATCGATCACGCCACCCTCGCGGAACATGCCGGAGATCTTCGGCAAGATCACGGCATCGCAAGCCATCGCGCCGGAAGCCACGACCTCCGCGCTGATATTGGGAATGCGGTTGGCAAAGTCGACCAACTGCAAATCTGTAAAGGACAAATAGCAAAGCCCCCGATAGGCGGGCACATTGCCCGTGCCAAGGTGCATTTCTATTGTGCTGTCGGGCTGTTGGTCTTCGCCGCCTGTATGGATACGAACAACGCCCGGATACTTCTCGGTTGCCTGTGTGTTGCTGGCTGTCGCATCGTAAATGAGTTTTGTATCCGCCCACACGCGCCGCACCGTTGCCGCTGGCCCTGCGCAAAGCCCTACCGCGAACGAGACTGAATAAGTATAGCTCGTTTGTGTCGAGCTACCCCCGCCGCCACCTTTGCCACCGCTTTGGCGCGTGACGTGGCGCGTCTCTTTGAGCGGCGTTGCCCAGATAATGTTACCGGACACCCGCATGGTGCCATAAACCAGCTGGATTGTGCCACCATAGGTGGAGGTCTGAACGGATAGATCGCTTATGCGCGATCCCTCGACGTTTGATCCCTTGTTGCTGCCGAACAGCAGATTACCCAGAACAACACCAGCCATCCAGCCGATGGACGCGCCGATCCCAGCGGCAGAAGTCAAACCAGCGCCAACGAGACCTAAAGCAAGAACGGCCATCAGGATTTCTCTGTGAAGTATGGGTAACGATAGGCCGCAACGATCCGCCGTTGCCAGCTTTCATCCAACGCATGTTCGACCACTTTGCCGACACCCGAATAGCTGTGGATGATGCCTTTGTCCGTAATCAGCGCGACATGCTGCGGCTCACGGCCCCACGCCATAAACAGAATATCGGCCAGCGTTGCATCGGCAACAGGGATAGGAACGAGCCATGTCGCCAGCCCCTCGCGCATGCGGCGGCTGTTGGGCAGCATAGAGTAATTGGCGAAGGATTGCGCCTGTGGCGAAGCTGGGTCATAGTCCACAAGCTTCAACGCAACGCCGACCCCTTAATCAAACCAATGCAATCACAACCCGCGCCCTTAACTGAGGCTTGATAATGAAAGGGAGTGCCCAGCCATGCGCGGGCTTCGGTTACCGCGTCCATGCGAGAGAGATTATTTGCCATCGGGATAACTCAAAACAGCGTCCGCGCCGGGGACATGGGGTTCACCGCGAAAGTTCACGGCATTGTTAAAACGCGAGCAGCACATTGAAAACGACTTATCGCAGCCGGGCTGAACGGCGTACCCATCACCAACAGCAATATCGGAAGGCATGGGCAAAAAGAGCGCAATCGTGCCGGAAGCAAAACAGCGGATTTCCATCTTACGGCCAACATTCGCGCCGCTTGTCCATGTGATAAGCCCGCCGCTCCAATACCCATCGGCCTCCGTGCGGGCGGTGTCGGTAAAGCCGTAACGATCTTCTGCCGTCGTGACCGTACTGGCCACCGTCAAAGCAGCCAGATCAATCTTGCAGCAGCTATCGCCTAAATCGGCGCGGCAACTGGGTGTATAAAGCTCGCCGATTTGTTGTGAAAGTGCTTGTGTCAAACCACGCAGCTCGGCTTTAAAGATTGTGTCTTTGAGTTCAATTTGACCGACAGTGCCGCGCTTGAGGATGATCTTGCCCTGCGAGAGCGCAGCCCAATTGACGAGAAAGATCAGCACCTCGGCGTTATCCCAAATGCCAGCCCGCAGGTCGGGCGCAGCCAAGGCTTCGCTGTCTAGCGCGCTTTCAATATCAAGATTATCGACGGACAAATCAGAAATCGTATGGATGGCCGAGCGCGTGTAGCCCGTCCGCGCTTCATACACGACATTGTCGATAGTCAAATCCCGATCAAAGTCCGTAAAGCCGAACACTTCACCATCTTTGCGCGTGACCTTCCAACAGGTCGCAAGGGTGGTGGTCTCTCCCGCTATATGCGCAGCAAGTTGGGTGGTGGTTGATTTCATGGGATCACACGCGAATTTCTATGATGGAAATATCAGACCATTGGTGCAAATCAATCTGCTCGATGGTTACGGCCATGCTGTCGGTGTCGAAGCGCACGGGCACATCAAAATCAAAGTCAACGGTGACGGCAACGCCCTGAGCTGGAGCGACCGTAAATGTCAAAACGCCCGTCGCCGTGTTGATTGACCAGCCGGAGGGTTGCAAAACGCCGGCAAGGTACGGCTTTACCGTTCCAAGAACGGGCTTCGTAATTGTCCTCGTTTCATTGCCAGCGCCAGAAGTATACGTTTTGACAAGCTGAAAAGTTTTGTTCGCTCCATCGCCCACGCCGATGGGCTGGGCTGTAGCGCGGTAATCCGTCCAATCCTTAAACCTGAAGCCAAAGGCGCGGCCTTTGCGTGCCCGAAAGAAGGCAATCAAGATATTGAGCTGTGCTTGGTGCTTAAGGCCAGAGGCTACGTTCCACTTGCCACGCGCTGTCGACCAATTTGCGTTGCGTTGCTCATGCCCCGACGCCATCGAGACAACGGTCGTCAGATATTCCGGCCCGCCCGTTGCCCCATAGGCAATGTCGTCCGGAAAGCGGATTTCGTGAAAGGTCATGGCTTATAGATTCCTTCGCGCACGATTAATCCCTCGCGCGGCTTCCGCTGAAACCTGTGCTTGGCTGGCACGGAAACTATTCGCATCTGGCGTGGAGATGTTCATCACAAGGTTGATCGGGGAGCTTCTGCGGCTGTTTTTAGACAATACCTCTTCACCGCGCTCAAGAATGGCGGGAACCTCATTCGGTCGAAATCCAGCGATGCCTCCGCTGTGATAGCGTGGCGCTCCGGCGAAGACATAAGATGGGACTTGCCGCGCGGGAGCCGTTTCTCCCGCTACGCCGCCTTCGTGGAAGATCGAGCCGAACACGCTGTCCAAAAACCCGCCGCTTTCCATACTGCCGCCGATCATCTTGGCCAGAGGTCCCGTGATGGATTGCTGCACGACCATGCGCGTGATGTCGGCGACGATACTGTTGGCCAGATCATTGAGGCTGTTCAAGCTAATTTCACCGGAGGTCACCATGTTTACGATGGCGTCTTCGGTCGCCTTCATCGCTTCCGAAAAGGCTTTCTCGACGGCATCGGCTGTGTTTTCTCCTTCCTTCTGGTAGGCGCGGAAGGCCCGAATGGCTCCGGCCTGCGCGTCCGTGCGCCCGCCCAGTTGCTCGTCGTAGGCTTTGTCTTTTGCCTTGTTGAAGACCTCTTGGCTGATCGCGCCGATGCGTAGCATCTCTGTCAACCGCGCAATCTGGTCGGCGTAGGCTTCCGTCGCAGTCCGGGATTGTTCGGTCAGCTCCTTGCCGTCCTGCTTGAGCTCGTCGAGTTTCTCTTGCGCTTCCTTTTGATCGAACAGCGCGGCGGAAAGTTGCCGTGTGCGCTCGGCCTGTTCCTGCGTGGCAGTGATCGGCAGCTTTGAAAGCGCGTCCTGAACGAAAGCCTGCTTGGCGGTCACGCCGAACTTGGCCATTTCTTTGTTCAGGTCGTCGATGATTTTATGCGCGTCTTTGAACGCTTTTTCATCAAACAGTTGCCCAGCGAGATTGCGGGTCGTGCTCTTGTCCGCATCCGTCGCCTTGGCCGACAAGCGCGAGACAGCCTGATCAATGAACGCCTGCCGCTCGTTGCTGATGCCAAGCAGCTTCTGTTTCAGATCGTCGATGACCTTCTGATTGGCGTCCGTTTCCTTTTGCGCGGCTTCCGCGATCGGCTTCTGAATGGCTTCGATTTGGCGTTTGGCAAGCTCTTCGGCTTGTTTGATCGCGTCATTGACTGCGCCTGTATTGCTGCCGTCCGTTTCGCGCAAGGCGTTCAGGTTCGCCTTCGTCTTTTCAAGTTCATCGTTGATCTTGGCGATCTTCTCGGCGGGATCATCCACGAGTTTGGCCAGCGCATCGTCAATGCCTTTGCGCGTAGAAAGAAGAAGATCGGCGCGTCCTTCCTTAGCTGCGGCGGCCTGTCCGGCCTCAGCCTTTGCTTTTTCCACAGCGGCGGCATCCGCTTCCTTTTTGGCCTCCGCCGTCAACTTTTCGATCTCGGCGCGCAGGCTCGCGATTTTTTCCTTTTGCTCCTCGATCAGGGGCGAGATGTCCATCATCAGCTGGGGATCGAACTTATTCAGCTTTTCGAGCGTTTCCTGCGCTTCGGACAGTTCCTTTTGCGCGTCACGGATTTTGACGGCGATGGGCGTCTTGCTGACCCAGCCAATGGTAGTCTCGAAAGTCGAAGCAAGCGTGTGCAGGACGCTTTGCACAGCGCCGCCCACAGTTTCTGTCTGGCCGATGGCCTTGAGCATATCGCCCCACGCAACAGAAAGGCGGTGCGCCGCGCCTGTTAGTCCTTGCGTTTCTGCCCGCGAAGCGCCGCCGACTTGCTGCTCCAGCGCGGCGAGGATCAGCTTTTGCGCCTCGGCCTTCTTGCCCGTCTCGACCAGCTTGGCGATGACGTCCTTTTGGGACTCTGTGAAGCTAACGCCCACGCGCTTTAGAGCCGTGATGCCCGTAATGGGGTCTTCCAGCGCCTTGCCAAGCTGCGTGACGGACGAGCGCAAATCCTGCCCGAACACGGCGGCCATATCCTGCGCGAGGTGAATGGACTGTTTGAACGTGTCGCCGGACACGGAACGGAATGTCGCCATGATAGCGGCAGCGCCCTTAACGTCTTCGGCGCTGGTCAGCGCCGAAGGCACCATCTCCTCAGCCATGTCGGCGATTTCGCTGCCCGTCAGCCCCGCTGCGTAGCCCGTGGCTTTGAGCACGCCTTGCGGACGGTTTTGCGCCTGTTCGGCCAGCGCCGCTTCCTCGAAACTCTTCTTAATGCCTATGGCCAAAACGGCAAGCCCGGCGGCAGCCGCAAGTCCAGCTGGCCCCAACGCCGCCAGCCCTGCGCCGAGCGGCCCCATCTGGCTCGACAGGCCAATAGCCGCGCCCTTCATATCATTGGCGGCGGCGTTCAGGGCGATCAGGCTTTTAGAGGCAGGTTTTCCGGCAAGTTCGATCTTCTTGAGCGACTTTTCGCCGCACTCCCCGATCTCCTTTAGCTCGGCCTTGACCTTGCCGCCGTCCATAACGGCAAGCCGGATCGAGAGATTGCGTTCAGCCATAAGTCGTGTATCCTTTATGGATGCAAATAAAGAGTTCTAAAACAGCGCCTTACCTCATTGCTGTCGGCGGTCACACCGGAACCGGCAAAGCCACGCTCGCCTATGCGTTGCGCGAAGAGTTGCCGATCCTGCGCGAGGCCATCGTTCTTGAAGACGATTTGGTCCGCCGCGAACTGCTCGGCGCTTCGCTTGCCGATACGCTTGATAATAAGGCCTATACGGATGATGTCTCTGCGCGTGTCAGCGCGTCGATCAGGCAAAGTACCGTCGAGGCGCTTGCCCAAGGAACTAGCGTCATCAACGCCTCAGGCTTTTTCTCCGAAGCCGCTCGTCCGGCCATTGCAAAACTTGCTGCGGATCATGATGCGGCATTCATCGGTTTGTGGCTCATTGCCCCTCGCGCCGTTATGGAAGAGCGGATCAATCGACGTTTGATCGAACGAGAAAAAGGCGTTGGCCTGAAAGTTGAAGACGGTCATGCCTCAGACGCATGCGTTGCTGTCATCGACAAATTCGGCGATATCGGCGTGCCGAACGACGCGCAATGGCGCAAAATTGACGCAGGGCGACCGAAGGACGAAGTCCTCGCCGAAGCCTTAAAGATCATAGATGGCAACACGGCTGCGCGTGGGCGTTTCAATCCCTGACAGATCGTGGTGCCAGATTTCCCAAGGAAATGCTGCATCTGGGTGGCTCGGTGCGAACTCGTAGAGATGGCAGTTTTTCACATCGTCAAGTTTGCATCCGAAATGCCAGAGCAGCGCGTCAAACACGCCGCCATGCGTTGCGATAAGGATCGGTTCCTCCGGCATGGATAAGATGTCCGAAAGCCCCGCGATAACTCGATCCGTCAGCATCTCCATCGACTCGCCGTTCGGCGGCGTTTCACCGGCCATGATGCGCTCATGGATCGTTGACCAAGAAAGTCCTTTCCAATCGCCGAAACATTGCTCGGCCATTGAGGCTTTTTCGATCATCGGGATTTGAAGCCGTTCATTGATGATCGACGCCGTTTCTCTGGCGCGGGAAAGATTGGAATGAACGATAAGCGCAGGACGCGGCGACAACGCCTCAAAACCGTCACGAGCGGCCAAGGCTTGCGCCCGCCCTTTCTCGGTCAGAGGCGTGTCAAAAGACCCGGCGGCGTAGCCCTCGGCGTTGGCCACGGTCTCGCCGTGTCGCATCATGTAAAAAGGCTTGTTCGGAAGCGTTGTCATGGCCACTTTCTACACGTTTTCGGGCTTTTCCGAAAGCTTTCCCTTCTCAATTCGCAAAAAGCGCGCGCCGATTGCGTTCACAAAGCTACGGTCATGCGAGACGAGCAAGCATGTTGCGTTTTGCGCCAAGATTTCGGTTTCCAGCTTTTCCTGTCCCGGAATATCGACGTGGTTAGTCGGTTCATCCAGCAGATAGAAGTTCGGCTCCGTCAATCGCAAGACCAACAGGCCAAGCCGCGCTTTCTGGCCGAGCGAGAAAGCCTTAATCGGACAGCTTTGCCGGCCAACGGGAAACCCCGCGCCAGCCAAAAGCGTTCGGCTGCGCTGATCGCCCAAACGGAAACAGTTTGTAATGATGTCGAACGGCGTTTCATGGTCGGGCAATTGCGACATTTTCTGATCGGCATAGCCGACAACGACCGTAGGGCTGACCTGTGCGCTTTCGGCATTTGCGGGATCGGTAAAAGCGCGATGGATCAATTTGACTAATTGCGATTTTCCTGCCCCGTTCGCGCCGAGCAGGACGATACGGTCGCCCTGAAAGACCTTCAGTTTGCCAGTCTTAAAGAGCGCCTTGCCGTCAGGTGTGCGCACGATCACATCATCCAAAGACAGCAAGACCCGCGCATGCGTGTCGCGGCTGCTCAGCCGGATTTGCCCCGTGCGTTCCTTGTGCGGCTCCTTCAGATTGTTTTTGATCTCGGCGGCACGAGCGGCAACTTGCTTCGCTTTCTTAAGCACGTTGTCGCATCCGCTGTTGATGCCGATGTTTTTCAGTTCATTGGCGCTGCGGCGCAAACGGTTGGCTTCCTTAAGGTCTTGTTCCAGTCTCGTTTGATCTGCCGCATCGTCTTCCGTCAAAAGTCCCTTGGCGATACTGTAGGCATGCGCGTACAGCTTTGAGACTTTCGGCCTCAAAAACAGCGTGTGCGTCGTGCAGGCGTCCAAAAACCGCCTGTCATGGCTAACAATCACCACCGGCATTCGTCCGGCGTTCTCGCCAAGCCAGCGTTCGAGAAACTGGATTTTGGACAAATCCAGATGGTTCGTCGGCTCGTCCAGAAGCAAGGCATCGTGCGTCAGCTTGGTACTGCCGGACGCACGACAAAGGCTTGGACGACACAAGATGGTCGCCAACACGAAGGAAAGCCCATCGACAAGCAGTACATTTATCGGATCCTGCACAATCGTGTGTATCTGGGCGAAGCCGTCCATAAAGGAAAGTCCTTTCCTGGCGAACACAAGGCGATCATCGATCCCCCGCTTTGGGACGAGACACACAGAATTCTTGCGCGCGCGCCACAGACGCGCGGCAATATCAGCCGCACGCGCCAACCGTCGCTCCTGCGCGGCCTTGTGTGGTGCAAATGCTGCGGCTCGGCCATGACGCCGTCTTCCACGAGCATTCGCGCGCGTGGCGCGTCCTACCGCTATTACGTTTGCGTCAAATCGCTTAGAAATGGGCGCGAGGCTTGCCCCATTCGTTCACTTCCCGCGCATGAACTGGAAAGCGCCGTTCTCTACCAAATCAAAGCGGCATTCAAAACACCGGAACTGATTGCAATGATCAGTCATTGCTTAAGCAAGAGAGATCAAGAAATGGCTTTCGTTACAAAAGGGGAGCGCGAGCGGCTTGTGCGAAAGGAACTCAGGAATTTTGACGCTCTATGGGAGGAACTCTTTATACCGGAGCAACGCAAGCTGCTCATGCAGCTCCTTGACCGGATCGAGGTTTCGGAGAACAGCGTAAAACTGCACCTTAAGAAAAATATTCTGACCCAATGGGTCGAGGAAGCGCAGCAACATGGAAACGGACACGATTGTCATTCACCTGTCGCTTAAGCCAAGGCGTCGCGCAGGCCGGAAGTACCTTATCGCTCCCGACGGTGCTACAACGCCTGCGATGGGTGAAACACCACAGCTGCAAACAATGCAAAAAGCTCTCGTGAGGGCACACCGATGGCGGCAAGAAATTGAAAGCGGCTCTTATGACAGCATTACTGATTTTGCGCGCAGGAGCCGCCAAGACGAGGCCTACGTGCTGAGGCAGCTTTCGCTGACGTTTTTAGCTCCGACAATTGTCGAGGCCATCCTCAATAATGCCCAACCGCGTTATCTTACGCTTCAGCATCTATATAATCTGACAACCTTGATCTGGGGGGAGCAGGAGACAAATCTTTTGCTTCATGAATAATGATTCAAGAAAAGATTTTTAACGTAGGATCATCTCGCGTTGATGCTTTTCCAACTGTGTATTTGTCCGTATCAAGGTCAGTCGCCACCATAGCAGTCGCAAATATGATCTGGTGCTCAACATCAGTGGAATCTGAAATATTTACCATCAAATGCTGAAAGTTCTGGCTTCTGACAGCCTCCATCCCTTTGTCTTCAATAGTATCAATAAGACAGAAGCGAGGATGGCGAAAGAACGGTTCTTTGAGAGCAGCAGCCAACATGCCAACAAAAAAACTACTTTTCAAAATAGCTCGAGAACTCGCGGAAAAATATGGTTGCCCATCAACGGTTATGTTGTTAGCCGCAAAATCAAATTGGATGTTTTGGGCATGCTCGAAACTATCCTGTCGGCGTAAATCTTTGTGCAATAGATCCCGAATTTCGTCCGATACTAGAGTATATGCACGAGATAAACGCTTTTGTTGTTCTGCGTTGCGAATATCATTGTCGGCACGCAATCTGGTCATCTCTGCGTTAAACTCCACCTTTTTCTTTGACAGGGCATCAATAAGCTGGATGATCGAAGCCTTGTTCTCTAAATCTTCAATCTCTCGGTCAAGGTATCCCGCCTGTCTATGCAATTCCCTCAAAATATCTTGAGCTTCGCTTGTTGGCAGTTTTCTTGTATCAACCAAGCGAATTGATGCGGATTTCCATAGCTCCGTTGTTGTCCGTATTACTTCGAGCAGCCTGCCAGCTTCAGCCTGCCTGCGCTCCTGTAGGGTCTTGGATTGACGAAGCTGAAGTGCGATATCATTTATCAACGCAACAATTCGCCCTTTGGTTCGCTCAGAATCGAAAGGGGTTTTACACAAGTGGCAAGCATGATCTGTTGTTTCTGCATCAATGGGAGCGAAACAAGCCGGGCAGGAAAGAAAACGCATCTCACCAATGTGATCGGCAACCATGCCCGCATCGTTTAATGCTTTAAGCTTCTGCTCGTGACTTGCAATGAATGCGTTAGAGTCTGCAATTGCAAAGGCAATAGAATCATACTCCTCTTGCAATTTTCCAAGACTTTCCTGAAGAACTTGCACTTCCTTGTAGATGTCATCCTGGGCTTTAAGTGTCAAAGGATCTGTAGTCGGGCTAGAGAATGATTGTTTTTCTGCGTCTTCTATTTCTTTTCTCAGTGCATTCCGGCGATCAGTGAGGGACAAGCGTTCCCCCGCCACCCAATCGAGTGTCATCGCGTCTTGAGTTTTTCCTAACACTGCGATTAAACTGCGAAGCTCTGCACTGACCGACTCGAACTGTTTGTTGACTTCTCTTATTCGTAATTCATTCTCGTAGAGTTGATTATCATAAACCCCACACACAAGACGCCCAAGGGCTTCGCGAAGAGAGGGGGGATCAAACCGCTCAAACTTGAAAATATGTTCAATGGGACTTAGCTGGTCTGCGTACAACAAACGCAACAGCTGATGCATCGTTATGTTGGCCGAAGAATCATTTTTTACTTCGGGCATCTGATATAGTCGAAACAATGCCTGTGAAAAACTCTCTTTGCCGTTGGATCGTTTGTAAGGATAGCGGCTCCATTCAGCCATGGGGGCTCTTAAAGCATCGTCAATCGCGCCACCAAATATATCCATAGGTTGACCCGTTTGCGAAGATATTTCTCTGCTTAATGTGGCAGGCTTGCCATTGATGAGCACCTCCACCATTACGCGCGAGCAAAGAAGAGCAACCTCGCTCCAGTCGGCAAGATCCCCACCGAGGGCATAAAACAAAAAGTTAAGGATAGTGGATTTTCCAGAAGAATTTTCCCCGCGAATTATATTCACACCGCGATGAAAACGCTCATCATAAACAGCGGATTTATCCCGTTCAATTAGCATTCGCGTCACAATGAGTGATGGATCAAGCCGCGTCATAAAAGAACTCCATCAGGCCTGAACGACCCTTTAATCCATTTGCTCCCAATAATTCATATTGCGTGCCCAGAATCTGCAAAAAATCCATAAGATCAAACTGGTTCGTATTATCTTCGGCAACCCGAAGTGCAAGGTCGTTAGGTAAATCCTTCAACGTGGCCGCAACAATCCCAATGTCATATTTCTCACGAGAAATAAGGCCTGTTTTCGCCAGTGTTTCTAGCGCAGCAGTTTGAATGGAGGACATGCGATTGAAAAGGATGCGATCCTCTGGGATCTCACCATATGGCCGTGCGTAAGCATAACTGTCAGAAAGTTTTCGATATTTCCGATGCTGCTGCTGAAGTCGAATACTATCAATTCTAAACGGGAGCAAGAGATAGTAGTCCAGTATGCGCAGATGATCCTTGGGTAAGGACACAAAGCGAAGAACACTTTCTCTCAAACGCAATAAACGATAGGTTGCGTGAAACGGATCAAATGCGGGCTGATAAGAAAGCTGCGTCATTTGTGCCACCTGACAAAACATTGCTCGGCTAGCCAATAGACCATCCCCATTGCCATGCCGTGATGCATCTTCAACGTCGTCGCGCCACACTCTGCAACTATAGGTTCAACGATTTTTTGACTTACCATCTCATTAATCTCACTTTCACGTAAATTCCCAATTTGAGGCAACACGTGATATGAAAACTCATGCTCGGCCTTGGCCAGAAGATAAACAAAGATCTCTTGAGCTGAAGAGTAAAGAGACCATTTATCCAACATCTTGACGAACATCTCTTTCTTTTCAAGTGCCAACAGCACTTCGTGTTCGCGCCCACCTTTCTTCAATTTAGCCTCAAGTCCCGTTATGCCATCCGTTGCTTTTTGTTCGTAATAATAGCGCAACCTGTCAATCATCGCGCGAACTTGTGCGCTATCTTCAATTTCCTGCTGTAATTTGACAAGTAACTGTTCAATAACTGTGGCAGTTGGCGATGGGGGCAGATGATAATGCATATCTCCTGCAATGATATCACGGCCAGCAGTAGCATTCCTCTGATCTACGTTTTGTGGATGCGACATTCAAACCAATCTTGTTAGATGCTATTTGTTTTTATTGCCGCCCACGATATCTCTTCCGGCGTGGGCACCACTTTGATCAACGATTCTTGATTTTCCGGACGCGGTAACATTTTTTTTAAATTGCAAAGTCAGTAACGAGCCTCCAGCAAGGCCCACTATAAAACTCACAAGATGGCTTATAATACTGTCCATGAGTGCTCCTTGAACAAATACAAAATGCCCACGATGAATGTGCGCATGCTGAGTTGATAAACTTCACGCCTTTGGCACGAAGTACCGTAGGCAGAAGAACGCCCAGACTTTCCTAGGGTAATGAGTTTACATGGTCGCCACAAGACCCTGAAAAGAAAAATAAGACCACGCACTACTGTTTTTTGCTTTTACCGACTGTATGTTGGTGAAATTTAAACCACCCAATCAAATGGACATCGGTCACCATTTTGCAATGCGAATGTATGATAAAATCATCCGCCTACCATTTAAGCGAAAACGAAAAAGTGGGCTAAGTCATTGATGGATTAGGAACTGGACTTTTCTCCAAAAGTCCAGTTACCACAGAGAGAAGTGGCCAAGAGAGAGGGCAAAAAGGGTATTTTGCGGTGAATTTGGGGCGCGCGGAGTCCAGTTACAAAATGCGAAAACGCCGCATTTCCTTGCGTTTTCGTGCCACGATGACAAAACGGAGAATCCCGTTTTGTAACAGTAATTGGCGGGGCAGGCGTTACTCGGGGAGAACATGCTCCTTGTTATCTTATTGATTATATTACATCTTTTGTTTTGGCCGTTTTTTCTATCCATTTGATAATGCTGGAATTCATCATGTAGACCCCATTTTTCTTCGCTCCACGCCGTTCGATCAAATTGAGTTTGATCATCTCCGCAATGTCGCGTCGTGCCGTCCTCTCCGTGACGCGCCATTTCTTCCGCCTCCTATGCGAAAGCCCTCTTGGCGGCAACACCGAAGGATCAACTTATTGATCCAGGCAAACCCAAGAACATCAGCCGTGGATCATGTTTCACGGCTCGACGCTCCCGGGTTCGATGACCAAAAGGCATTTTGAAGTGTTACGCGCAGCATTAAAAGGACCTCAACGTCAATGATTTTCTTGACTTTGCTTAAGCGCATGATAATTTTTTGGCTAAGCGGAATCTTCCTCTGCTTTTGTTGTCCTTGATGAAGTCCTCCCCTGACTGAAAGGCGCCTCCCCATGAAAAAAATAGTTGGTCTTGCCTTCCTTTGCTTCGTGACGTTGTTCACGACCGCAGCCTTTGCAGAGACGGTTTCCGTCCATGGATCAACCGTATTGCTAACCTCTCTTCTTGAGCCGAACAAAGAAGCCATTCAAAAGGATTCAGGTCTGACCCTGGATATTGTTGGAAACAGCGCAGGAAATGGATTGGTCGATTTGGTACAAGGCAAGGCCGATGTGGCCATGATCGCCAGCAGCCTGGCGGACGTTGCGTCGAAGGTTAATGCGAAAACGCCCGGAACAGTTGATGTTGCCGCTCTTAAAGCTTTTGAGGTTGGTAAAACGCGGATCGCTTTTGCCGTTCATCCTTCAAACCCGGTGAAGGCGCTCACGCAAACCCAGATCTCCGACATTCTGAAGGGCAAGATCGTAAATTGGAAAGAAGTGGGAGGCGAGGACAAGGTTATCCTCGTTGCCACGGGCGCTCCTTTAACCGGTCTGCGCACGACCGTGGAAAAGGACTTTACTGGAGGCGAACCCATTGCGGCCAACAAGCGCGAGCTGAGCAACACTTCTATGATCGGTAAGCTCGTTTCGCAGTTGCCGGATGTTCTTGGCGTTGTGACGGACGATCTGATCAATCCGTCCATTCGCGAACTCACGCTCGACAAGAAAAACGAAATCACTCTCTACTACGTTACGAAGGGGGAGCCCTCTCCCGCTGCCAAGAAACTTATCGATGCAACCTTGAAATATGCGAAGAAAAAGTAAGCTTGGCCCCCTACAGCCTGTCATCGTGGGCGGGCGCGATACGATACTGCCCGCCCCCGATGTTTCCGTCGCCGTCGCCTGTTTGAATCCCCCTCTCTCGTTTCCATCCGCCAGTGTCTTCCCCATCACATCGCATGAGGGCTTCCCGTGCCAAAGCTTGGCTGTAGTATTTCGTCAAAGCTGTACTTGATCGTTGCCATGGGCATCGCGTGTTCCGCGCTCCCCATGATCTCCTCATACAGAGGCTCGCAAACGATCACGACCGCCAGCAACGCCGTTTATGAAATCGGCATGAATGGCTCTGAACAGGCCTTCAACTACAAGCTCGATTTTGAAAAAGCGCGGGCCTTGATCTCCAATAGCGTATCCGAAATGGATTTGGATAAGCAGAAGATATTTAAACAAAGCTATTCCGACATTATCAAGCAAATGGGCGCCCAACTGAAGAACAGCGCCAAAGAAGGGGCGGTCGGGGCAAAAGAGGCGGCCAATATCGAAAAGGGCCTGATCTCCTTTGATAAAACAGCCGCCAAGATCTTTGATCTGGCTTCCGTTCTGGCTCAGGAGCAGGCCAACCAGCTTGTCAATGATGAACTTACGCCCAGAGAAAAGGCAACGAGGGAAGCTATCGATGCCTATGCCGTTGTGCAAAAAGAACAAGCCCTTTCCAGCGTGGCGGAGCTGAAAGACGTTAGCCACTCCATGTTTCTTTTCTCTCTCTTTGTTGGGGGGCTGTCGGGGGGCGTTCTTGCTTTCGTTGGCATTACCCTTGCGCTTGGCATTTCGCGCCGCGTTCAAGGGCTGACCGCCTCTATGAAGGGGCTTGCCGAAGGGAAACTGGATACGCGCGTCCCAGATGTGGATCGGTTTGATGAAATTGGAAACATGGCGAAATCCGTTGAGGTTTTCAAAAAAAGCGCCATCGACAAAAAACGCATCGAATCCGAGCTTGAAGACAATAAGCGCCGCACAGAGGAAGAACGTCGCGCCGTGATGATGGGCATGGCTAATGACTTTGAGCAAAGCGTTGGGCAAATCGTCGACATTGTTGCGACTTCGGCGAGCGAGCTTCAAACAAACGCCAAACATTTGTCGGAGATGGCGGATCAGTCCAGCCAGCAATCGGCTGCGGTCGCGTCTGCGACAGAAGAAGCTTCTGTCAGCGTTCAAACCGTGGCTTCCGCCGCCGAAGAACTCTCGGCGTCAATCGGCGAAATCAACCGCCAGGTTGCGGAATCCTCCCGCGTCGCGCAGGAGGCTGTCGAAGAAATCAAGCACACGAACACCACCGTCGCGACTTTGTCGGAAGCGGCGACCCAAATCGGGGATGTCGTCAAATTGATTCAAGACATTGCCGAGCAAACGAACCTTCTGGCGCTTAACGCGACCATTGAGGCCGCGCGCGCCGGGGAGGCCGGAAAGGGCTTTGCCGTTGTCGCCTCCGAGGTCAAGAACCTCGCGAACCAGACGGCGCGGGCGACCGAAGAGATCGCGCAAAAGATTGTAACCGTTCAAAGCGTTTCGGATGCGGCGGTCAAGGCAATCAAGGGCATCGGCGTGACCATCGATAAGATCGATGAGATCTCAGGCGTTATCGCAAACGCGATCCGGCAACAGACGGCCGCAACGCAAGAGATATCCAATAACGTTCAGCAAGCCTCGGCCGGAACCAGCGAAGTGTCGAGCAGCATTATAACGGTGACAAGCGCGGCCACAGAATCTCGAAGCGCCGCAGATTCCGTGTTCAAGGCCTCGGGCGATCTCTTCAAGCAGTCCGAACGGCTGCGCGGCGAAGTGTATGGCTTCCTCAATAAAGTCAGACAGGGGTAATTCGCCACAGACCCGCTAATAAAAAAAGCCCCCAAGTGGGGGCCCTTTTAATGGCGGAGAGGATGAGATGTGCTCGCTGCGGCCTTACGGCCTTGCTGCGCGGCAAACGCTAAGCTCGACCTTCGCCTACGGCTTGGTCTTGCTAAGCTTTTTGTGATCAAAAACGTGCTTGGGGCACGTTTTTGCCCCTTCGGGCGCCCGCGCCGTTGGCGCGATGCGTCCAAATCCGCTTACTTATTCTTGCGCTTCGCGCAAACGCGGATTTGTCGAACTTGGTGTGGTCCGTTCACAGCACCCATTCCGCCATTAAAAAAGGGCCCGATTGGGCCCATTTTTAATGGCGGAGCGGACGTTACGTGGCAGCGAACATGCTCCAAATTAACTCGTTGATTGTAAGCAGCTTTATTTTCTTCCGCAAGCCGTTGATGGTTAATTTTAACGTGTCGACTCCCAGTTTTATAACCCCTTCATAAAGATTAGGCAGGAATCCATCGACATCTTTTCGCAACCTCTTTGTGCGCCATATTATGGTTTCACGACCCTCAGATTGATTGGATGCGCGAAATAAAGGCCTCCACCTCTTGCTTCAAATCACCTGACTGTGTTGCCAGATTTTTAGCGGCATTTAAAGTTTCTTGGGCTAGGGTTCCCGTCTCCGATGAAGCTTGCGTAATTTTCACGATACTTGAGGAAACGTCTTGAGTGCCGTGTGATGCCTCATTTATGCTGCGCGAGATTTCTTGAGTTGCAGCGCGCTGTTCCTCAACTGCAGAGGACGAGCTAACCATATACTCATTTATGTTGGAAATGACCTTGCTTATCTGGTCAATGTCTTTGCTTGTGCCGTTCGTTATTTGTTGAATGTTTGCCACTTGAAGAGAAATCTCCTCGGTCGCCTTGGCTGTCTGATTTGCAAGATTTTTGACTTCCGAAGCAACAACGGCAAAACCCTTGCCTGCTTCACCGGCACGTGCGGCTTCAATTGTGGCGTTTAAGGCCAACAGATTTGTTTGGCTTGCTATTTGTTGCACAAGTTCGATGACGGAACCGATTTTCTCCGCTTCCTGAGAAAGGTTTTTTACTGTTTCGTTGGTTTGGTTGGCTTGCTGGACAGCTTTATCCGCCTCCTTTAGAACAACGGTTACGTGATTGCTGACTTCACTTATCGATGCCGTCAATTCCTCTGCCGATGAAGCTACCGTCTGAACGTTTGCGCTTGCCTGCTCCGCGCCCGCCGCTACGGAGGTCGCTTGCTCGCTTGTATTTGTGGCATTCTTCGACAAGGTTTCTGACATGGTGTGGAGCTGGTCGGCGGCAGAGGCCACACCGGACACAATCAACGATACGGATTTTTGGAAGGCTTTTACTTCTTCTTCCAGCTTCTGGGCGCGGGCACCCTGTTTATACTGTTCTGCTTTTTGTTCCTCTGCGAGTTGCTTTCCTTTTATCACGCTCTCTTTAAATCGCTCCGCCGCTTGCACCAGATGCCCGATTTCATCTTTTCTTTTTATCGAGGGAATGGTCACAGACAGATCGTTCTGGGCCAGACAATTCATGACATTCGTGATGCTGGTGATCGGCTTAACGATCGAACGGTTGATAACTGCAATCATGGCAAAAGAGGCCAAGAAGGAAAGAATGCTGATAAATAGAGATATGTAAATGGTTTCGCGGAAAGCGGACTCAAACGTGCCGATATCCTGAACAATCTCAATTGCACCGATGGCCTTTCCGGCATAGTCCTTTATCGGCGCAACAAGCACCGCAACAGCGGTCCCTTCCAAAGAAGTTGTGGAATAAAGACGCTTGCCTGTCATGGCCTCGCTTATATCCTGCGAACTTGCAAGGCCTTGCCCCTTAAGCGTGGAAGCGAACGATTTAATCGTGTTGTCTTTCTTGTTTTGAAGATAAAACGTAACATCGCACCCATAGGTCGCTTTGATTTTTTCAAAAAAGCTTGATCCGAAAGAAACGCCAAACTCGACGGATCCAAGATGCTCTTGACCATCCGCGATTGGCTCGATTCCACGAATGCCGAGGCCTGAAACACCGTTTTCTAATCCCTTGATGGCTTTCTTGCTTGCATTCGTTTCAACGACGGTGGAGCGAAAAGAAGAAAGATCATCGCCAAACTTGTCCTTTTTATTCACACGCAAAAAGGAAGTGGCCGGAGGTTTATGAAAATGTATCACTTCAAGCGATAGGGGCTTTTCTGTCTTGCTCCATACAGGCCCGAAGGCTGCATATAGCTTTTCCCTATCCGACAGTTTCATGGCCTCTATCGCCAGAGGGGAAGCGGCAACGATTGCGGCCATTGATTCAGCGCGTACTGCCTCTGCGTCAAGGGCGATCTCAATAGCCGTCAAGTTTTTATCGAGCGTTTCGTGAATAGACGATTCTTTTAGTCTTGCCTGAATAACTATATTGCTGGCAGTAAACAGTCCCGAGGCAACCACTATCAATGCAATGATGTAGAAACCGATACGCTTTCCGATACCGAAGTTATTGAACATAGGTTCCACCGCCCGTGAACGTTTTTTTGATGGGACGTGCCGAATCGTCCCCGTTAACCATACTTAATGGGGGGGGGGGTAAACAAGTGGTAAATCACACAACACCATCCTGTTCTGGGGGACCAAGACATTCGCCTAAGCGGGTGTCTAACGAAGTTGCTCCTACTTCTCTCTACTGAAAAGTAGGGTTCCGTAGAGAGTTTTTGCATCTCTAACCGTTAATAACCATATTTTTAGAACCCGACTCGAGGCATTTTTTCCTTATCCAATTCGGATAAATGTCCCCCTTGGTGCAGAATTTTCAATCACTTATAACTTGTTGAAATTGCTAGTATAATTTGACCTTCACCCATCCAATTTGGATGGGTGGCGGAGGGAATGATACTTGGCAGCGAACATGCTCCAAGTTATCCAATTGATTATGAGCGTTTTTTCTTTATTCCACAAGCCATTGATGGTTAATTTGGGTGCGTCCCGATTGTCTTAAAGGAGGGAACTAAAGCCCCCTCCTTCTCTTGTCAAAGGCGTTGTCACAAAGGGATGTAGACCCCATTTTTCTTCGCTCCACGCCGTTCGATCAAATTGAGTTTGATCATCTCCGCAATGTCGCGCCGTGCCGTCCTCTCCGTGACGCGCCATCTCTTTCTGAGACTTTCCGCAGTAGGCGCAAACCCGTCGCGAATCTCAGCTAGAAACCAGCTTTGGCGTTCATTCAAATCATCGGGCCACGGATTTATTGTGACATTTGATGTGACATCGCTTCCGCCACTTCGGCCAGCTATAGCGCCGTTGTGCGCCTGATTGCCTCCCCCGTTGCGCGCTCTTTCAGAAAGAAAAAACGGGGCCAAGGACGCGCACCCAACCTCGACTAAGAAAGCCTCGAACAAGGAAGGAGAAATGCGCACAAGAACAAGAAAATGCGCTGAACTTGGAGTGTTTTGACCATTGTACCATTTCTTGACCGCTTCCAGATTGACGTCGATTTCACGACTGATGGCGCGGGCTACAAGCTTCACTTTCGGGAAGTCTTTGCGCAACGCCGTTCTTACCATATTGGCAATTTCTTGATCCAAAACGCGAGACGATTTCTTGGGTAAAACTTTACCCATCTTCGAGAAGGACATCTTTTCTCTCCATGTTTAAGTTGACATGGAGCAATCGTGCGATGAGTGCGCACGATCATGTATTCACTATGTTCAGGTTTTCTCGTGCGCACAAATGAACATCCCTATGACAATGCTGGGCAAAGCGAACAGGATGCGCCTGCGTCCCAAGCAGCGATGTATGTCCGCATGTCCACTGATCACCAGAAATACTCGACCGAGAACCAGGCTGATGCGATCAGGGAATATGCCGTTCGCCGAAAAATGGAGATCGTCAAGATCTATACGGACTCTGGAAAGAGCGGCCTGAAGCTTGAAGGCCGGGATGCTCTTCAGCAGATGATTGCCGACGTCCAATCAGGCAATGCGGGCTTTCAGGTCATTCTGGTTTTGGACGTGACGCGCTGGGGACGGTTCCAGGATGCTGACGAAAGCGCCTATTACGAATATATCTGCCGCCGCGCGGGGATTGACGTCCAGTATGTGGCCGAACAGTTTGAAAACGATGGGAGCCCCGTCTCCACCATCGTCAAAGGCGTCAAGCGCGCTATGGCTGGGGAATATAGCCGTGAGCTGTCCTGCAAGGTGTTTGCTGGCCAATGCCGCCTGATTGAACTTGGTTTTCGACAAGGCGGACCTGCCGGTTATGGCCTCCGGCGCGTGCTTGTGGACGAACACAAAAGCCCCAAGAGCGAGCTGAAACGCGGTGAGCACAAGTCTTTGCAAACGGATCGAGTGATCCTTGTCCCCGGCCCAAAAGAGGAAGTTGAGAACGTCCGGTGGATCTATCGGGCATTTACCGAAGAAGGCCTGCAGGAGAGCGAGATTGCGGCGCGGCTTAATGCTCGAGGCGTTTTGACGGATCTGGGCCGACCTTGGACACGCGGGACAATCCATGAGGTTCTGATCAACGAGAAATACATCGGCAATAACGTATTCAATCGCAAATCCTTCAAGCTGAAAAAACGTCGTGTCACAAAC
>JAQUYN010000002.1:47343-78633 GCA_028691835.1 Alphaproteobacteria bacterium
AAACACGCCGGATATGTGGGTTCGGGCTGAAGGCGTATTTGAAGCGGTGGTTGAGCCGCGCCACTTTTACACCGCCCAAGGCATCATCCGCGCGCGAAGCCGCCGGATCACGAACGAGGAGATGCTTTCCAAGCTCAAGTCCCTCCACGAACGCCATGGTTGGCTTTCCGGCATCCTGATCAATGAAACGGAGGATATGCCCTCCAGCGCGGCCTATGCCCACAGGTTCGGCGGTCTCGTGAAAGCCTACAGCCTGATTGGGTTCGATCCCGGCATCGATTATTCCTATCAAGAGATCAACCGCTATCTGCGCAAGCTTTATCCAGAAATCGTCGAGGACGCGATCCGAAAAATCAAGGAACTCGGCGGAACGGTCCGCAGAGAAGTTCAAAACGACTTATTGGTCGTGAACGACGAATTTACCGTCTCTATCGTGTTGGCGCGGTCCCAGCGCACCGATGCTGGATCCCTTCGATGGAACATTCGGCTCGATACGGGCCTGCGCCCAGATATTACCCTTGCGATCCGTATGGATGCCGAGAACAAAAAGGCATTGGATTATTATCTGCTGCCTGCACTGGATATCGAAAATCCCAAGCTGCGCCTTGCGGAGAACAATCATTTGGCATTGGACGCCTATCGGTTTGACGATCTCCACCCCTTCTTCCTTTTGACCGAGCGCGTTGCCCTGCCGGAGGCCGCATGAGCAAAGGAAAACGTGCATCCCAGATCAAGCTGATCCCTATTGAAAAAATCCATATTCTCAATCCGCGTGTTCGCAACCAGAAGGTTTTTCTGGACATTGCAACGAACATGACCCGTGTCGGTCTAAAACGCCCCATCACGGTCACGCCGTGCAAGTCTGGCGCGGAAGGCAAGGATTACGATCTAATTTGTGGCCAAGGCCGTATCGAAGCCTTTATGGCCTGCGGCCAGACGGAGATTCCGGCCATCGTTATTGATGCCGACGAGGAACAGGCTTTGATCATGAGCCTTGTCGAAAACCTCGCGCGTCGGCAGCACCATTCCAACGAGCTGATGAAGGGCATAGAGGTCCTTCACCAACAAGGATACGGCGTAAAAGATATTGCAGCAAAAACAGGCCTCTCCCCCGAATATGCCCAAGGCGTTCTCAATCTCATTGACCGTGGAGAGGACAGGCTTTTGTCGGCTGTCGAGTCCGGCAAACTGCCCATGTTTCTGGCGATCAAGATCGTGGGCTCGCCAGGCAATGAACAACGCGCCCTGCAGGAGGCCTATGAAAGCAAGCAGCTTAAAGGCAAGAAGTTTATGCTCGTCAAAAGGATCATCGATACGCGGAGAAGACACGGGAAGACTTTCGGCGACGACAGAACCAGAAAACGCAACAACAGCGAGCCATCATTATCCGTGCGTGATGTTTTAAAGGTTTACCAACGCGAGGTGGATCGCAAACGGCTCTTGGCGCGCAAGGCAGACAATGTCAGCAACCGTCTTTTGTTTATCACGGAAGCTCTGCGCCACCTTTTCAAGGACGGCAACTTCAACAACCTGCTACGCGCAGAGGGCTTAAACTCGCTGCCGAAGCCTCTTGCGGCCCTTATGGATGAGAAGGCTCGTTAAGATGGCAAAGAAGAAAGAAAAGCTGCCGCAGTCCAAAATCAAGTCGGGCTTCAACGAAGCAACGGTCACGCTTCAACTTGAACAGATTGTTCCGCTAAAAATCGTTACACCAGCTACGCGCAAAAGCCCCAAATACCTCCAGATCCTCGCATCCATACGCGCTGTTGGGATTATTGAGCCGCCTGTCGTGGCTCGCGACCCGCAGAACAAGAGCCGTTACATCCTTCTCGACGGCCATCTGCGCGTCGAAGCCCTCAAAGAAATGGAAGAAACGGAAGCCCTCTGCCTTGTATCCACAGACGACGAAGCTTTTACCTACAACAAACACATCAATCGTCTATCGACCGTTCAGGAGCACAAGATGATCCTACGAGCCGTCGAGAAAGGCGTGCCCGAAGAGAAGATCGCTCAAGCCTTGAACGTGGATGTAAAAAGCATCATCTCCAAGCGCGATCTGTTAAATGGCATCTGTTCGCACGCCGTCGAACTTTTGAAAGACAAAATGGTCTCGGCTTCGGTTTTCCCCATTCTCAAGCGAATGAAAGATTTACGCCAGATCGAGGCAGCGACGTTGATGAACGACGCTGGCGTGTATTCGGCTTCCTATGCGAAAGCCCTCTTGGCGGCAACACCGAAGGATCAACTTATTGATCCTGGCAAACCCAAGAACATCAAAGGGCTAGACGAGGATCAGATGGCGCGCATGGAAAGCGAGATGGAAAGCTTGCAAAGGGAGTATCGCCTGATCGAGGAAAACTATGGAACGGACGTTCTCAACCTGACCCTAGCAAAGGCTTGGCTAGCCAAGCTCCTCGATAATGCGCGGGTCGTCAAATATCTTGCCCAGAACCATGCGGAGTTTCTGGCCCAATTCCAAAAGATCGCTGAGATGAAATCGCTAAACGTCAAAGAAGCGGCATAATCAGCAAGAGTTCTGAAGCGGGCTGCTCGGCTTTAAGCCTTGAGCGCCATAGTCGGGGACCGAGACCCATTAAGCGTCGGGACCGCAGGAGAAGCCGCACGAGATGCGGATCAAGCGCGGTGATGGGAATGGCGGCGATCCCGTCCGGAGCCCATCAGGCGGACAGCCATACGTCCGCTGCCTGGCATCCTTATCGGAAGGTTGTCGGATGAAATAGAAAGGTGCCCCGACGGAAATGAACGGCTTCAGGTCGTTTTCGTTGGGGCAAAATGGTTATTTACCAGAGCATTTTGGTTTTGCGATCTTTTGACCGTCAAAAAACATGATTTCCGAGTCAAGAAAGCGCTCAACGGTAAAGAACTTGTTTGGCCCGACTTTATGGGCAAGCAACGCAGCGGCAGGGGTAGAAACTCCCTTATCGCCTTTGAAATCTATACGAGCAATGCCGCTTCTAGCTGGAAAGACTTTTGCGTTTTTAGGCGGCTTGACTTTCTTTGCTGCCGTAGAAAGGAACCACCCTGTTTCTCGTTCCGTAATCCAATAACGCGAGAAAGGGCCTTCTCGGTCAGAAACCAGCGTGTAGCTCTTCCATTTATGGCGGTTGCCATCAAAACCGTCCATTAGATAGGAATCGATTCCAATCAGCTTCCCTTCGACAGTCTTTCCATTGATCTTGATTGACAGGGTATCGTTCAGATTAAACATTACGCAATCCCCCTAAAGTTCTTAGCCCCACTGGAGGCCTCTTGGTGAAGCGGCGTATCGATATCTACGTCGATGGACTCCAAGCGAATGCTGAAAGCCGGAACAAACTTTCTCTTGAACTGATCGAGGTTAACCGTTTCTGCACCACCGATGTTTAGATATTGGACGCCATCGGACAGCAGCTTGTTCGCAAGACTTCTGGTAGAAAAGTCAGCCATCCCCCTGTAAGAAGTATTGCAGAGGTTGACAAATCTGTTTCCTGTCGGATCGTCAGGGTTTGACACATCCCACATAGTAAGGGCCTCAATCTCCCCCTGAACCAACACAACAAACCCCTTCAGTCTGACAAAAGGCATTTGCGAAAGCGACAGGATATACCGATAGAGCCGAACGAGTTCTGCTGTTTCGGTGGATATATTCGTCGCAGCTGAAGACCAGTTATTGATGAACGCATCAACCTCGACTGGATTGACATCCTGTAGGCTTACAACAGACGCGCCGGCAGTCTCAATATGGCGAACGTGATTTCGGATATATCTGTAGGCTGGTCCTTCCATCTTTGATAAGGTTTCTGTAGAAAGAACTCGAATTGGGTATTTCCAATCCAGCACTTGTTCGACAACGGGCGAAAGGGAAACGGAACGGTTGGGGGTCGATATGGTCCCGCAGGCAGGAGCATCATATCCGCTCTTGACACGAGCTAAACGAAGGCCAGCGGCAGGAACAGGCAATTTCTTCAAGAGTGCAGGCAAAACACTGTTTGTGGCAGCCCCACGTTCGGGAAAGATCAAGATCTGATCAGAAACATTCGGGTGCCAGCAAAAAGGAACAAAGGTATCTCCCTCTTTATAAATCCAAAGACCTTTTCGACCCGTAAAAAAGTAATAGATCGGGGACGTAAGGTAGCTATCTATGTCGCTGTCGTGAAGCAAGGCTTCACAAAACGCACGCGAGTCATGCGGCAGAATGCGTTGAACACCATCGATTGCCTCTGCCTGGCGCTCCCAGTTGAGAACATTCTCCCCCTCAACAAGCCAGCGCAAGTCTTGTTCTCTAGCCCCAAGTATTTTGTTGATATCTTGCTTCATACATCCTTCTTTGGGGTGGGGCGTTCAGTTCTTTCCCACACATAGTTGAACAGTTTTTTAACGCAGTCGACAAAACGGCCATCATTGATGATGATGACCTTGGGCATGGGAGTGCGGGACATAAGCGCGAGTTTCTGCCCATAGACGTAAAACTGGTATGGAGAAAAGTATTCTTCGGGAATGGCGTGGTAGAACTCTGGCGGAGCGAGGAAGTTTACGTCACCCTTCCGGACTAACAGCCGTTCGGTGATGTTTGCCTTCTTTAAACGATCCAAATGCTGTTCAATCGTTTGTTTCGTTAAGTGGTCTACCGTCTTACTTTCATCGACATTGGCTATAAGCACCTCGCCACCAGTATCCTTCAGCGTTGAATAGATGTCGTCTAACAGACGCTGATTTACGCCTTCGCCTTCATAGGTCTCTACAATACGATCTCTCCGCCGTACCCCAGACCCAGGGAGAAACTCCAGTCCGGCTTCCTCGAAAACACTCTGGATCTTGTCTAAGGAGGCTTTGTGAGCTCCAACATGGCCGCGTTCAATCTTGTTTATGCCATTGACGGTCAGCCCCGTTATCTTGGCCAGTTCATTTGTTGACCAGTCCAGAATGGCCCTTGCGGCGCGAATTTGCTCATGATTAATCATTTTTTTGCAGTGCCCTTCCTTGCAACTACCAAAAATTGGTGAAAACTTACCAAAAATCGGTATATTCCAACTAGTAGTTGGAGATTAGCATAATGTCAAATGTTTCATCAATGGTTAACGCACATAATATATTTGATTTCTTCCCGCGTCAATGGTATATCATACTTGTAGTTGGAAAAAGTGTTTTTAAGCGTCTTTTCAGTTTATCATACTTTGAGGAGAATTAAATGCTTGATTTTGAAACATTTTATAAAAAGCACGGCGAAAACTTCATGTGGGACGTTCTTCACATCTGGGAGCGAGATAATCGTATCCAACACCCACGCCCCATGACATTGGAAGAACGCTGGGCTCACTTTCTTTGCGTCACTGAGCCTTCTCCTACCCCTGTTGCGGCTTAATAGGTATATCCGATGAGCAAGCCGCAAAACGCCAAAACGCCCGAAGAGCTTTACAACGAAGCGACAGAAGACAGCCCCTTGTCATCTGGCGATCTTCACCTTTTGACCGCTGGACTGGCCGCTCTACGCGCCTCCAATAACAAACCAGTCAACAAAGTTGAGTTCAATGCGCTTTGCGGCATGATTGCGTACGTTGCCAATGAACAGAATGTCGGAGAAGAAATCGTCGGTGAAATCATGACCTCCCATTTTGGGGTCGATAACGTGGCAGATTTGCCCGCGCGTTTTTACCAGAATGCCATAGAGTATCTGGTCGATTTGAAGATAAGCAATATTATGAACTGATAGGACAAAAATGTCGGACGTTTATCTCATAACTGGCGCCCAGAGCAGAATGGCAAGATCGCTGCTGAAGTGGTCTCGTGAGCGTCTGGCTCAAGAAGCGAACGTCTCGCGCGGCACGATCCGCATTTTTGAAGATGACCAGCCCATTCGGGAATCCATCGTTCTCGATATTCATAGCGTTTTCGACGCCAACGGCGTTGAATGCTGCCCCGATGGCAGCGTGAGACCGCGCTCTGACAACATTAAAGACTTTCGCGGAATCGGCGGATGCGACCGTTTCTTCGCCAATATCGAAAAAATCGTGAAAGAAATGAACACTGGCGTAATTTGCCGCATCGGAAGTCAGAAGATGCTGACGCGGGTCACAGGACGGAACGGCGTGACCAATTTTGATCGGCTTCAGGACTTAAGCAAAGTCGCCCCCGTGCGCTGCTTACTTTTGGATCAGAGAATATATTTGCCAGGCTCGCCCTCCTTTGAGGTCAGGGTCTATCCGGAAGTTCGCCCCAGCATTATCGCTTCTGAATTTGCCTACGGCGAGGAAGCCACGTTTGCTGTCGACCAAGACGACCGCTATAGCTTCTGTCATCCGGCCTACATGGTTCTTGAATATCCAAGCTTGGCAAAAAGGATGTTTGAGCACTTTGAGCAGCACTGGCTTGAGGCAGCGCCTTATCTGCCGTCTAAGAAAGGCACAGCTTACATCGGTCACCAAGGACACGCTGCCGTTGGCCATGACGAGCCCAAAAGACAAGTCTGTTACTAAGCCTTCCTTATTTCATCAGGACATTATCACCAGTTTATGCCGCCAGTTGTAAGATTGGCGGCATAAACATGTCCTCTGCTTGCATCTTTGCGTGAGCCGCTGACGCGCAGTTCGTATCAATCCCGTGTGTTCGCAACAACTGCGATTAAATCTCCTCAGAATGAAAAACGGTCAGAATTCTGACCGAAAAGGCCAAAAGAAAAATTCGGCCAAATTGACCGCCTGAAAACGGGCAAATAGGCCAAATACTCCTGTGGAAATACATGCGAGCTATATCGATACTCGCTTCATTGATTGAACAGTATCGATGGGCATTACATGACGAACAACGGCAACCTGATAGCAAAGTCTTTCGCCACAGCGAAGAAGCCGAAGGCTTGTCCCTCATCGGAAATAGCTGTCGCTGTCGAAATTGTTCAAGACAATTTTGCATCTGATGCCGAGCGCGAGGGATTTACGCAGGCTGTCAAGATGCATGGGGTCACTTTCCTGTATCTCGCCAATTCCCCTCTGCCAGAGCCTTCTTCGGGCGACCTAAACACAATTGAGAGATTGGCGCGCGTGTTATCGCGTTTCTGGCCGCAGGCCTTGGTTATTGGAGGTTGCCATGACTAAGGATGGACAAATGCGTCTTTGCCTCATTCTGGCGTTTCAAAGCATGATTTCGCAGGGCGAGAACGCCAAGTCGAAAGAAGCCGCCCAGCGAATTGTCGCCCTCGCCAGACTTATGGACGAATTTTGCGATCTGCATCTCAAACAAACATTCCCTGAAAAGACCATCGAGCTTGCCGAAGACAAGTGGGCAACAAAGATCGACGCCGCGCTCAACATGCATGTCGAAGAACTTCAAAAGCGCGAACAAACGCAATTGCCCGAAAATCGGGAAACACTCATCCAATTTTATGACCGTCTTCAGCAACGCAAAGTGCGCCGGGAACAATGGTTGTTCTATGCGGAAGCATCGACGGAACAATTGGCCGATATGGTGTTGAAATATCTCGATGAAGAAATCGAAGACAGAAAAGCGGGAGGATGCCAATGACCCTCGTGAACCCAATTACCACCTATAACGCATCACCAGTGACACGCCCCACCGCGATCTCCCCCGAACAGATGCGAGCTGCCAGAGGCTTGTTAGGGTGGTCACGCAACGAACTTGCCCACAAAGCCGGAACGTCTGCAGAGACGATCAAGAACATTGAACATGGCGTTTACTCGCCCAAAAAGGAAACGCTTGCAGTGATTGTCGAAACCTTCCTGAGAAACGGCATCCAATTCGTTCATTACGAGACGCTTATCACGCTTCCAACAGGAAGCGATGCCGTGGGCGAGTTACAGGCTCTCTCTTATGCCGGGGCGGTTCGCGTGACATCCTTCGTTCCAGAAATCGAGGAGGAAGGCCATGAGTAGAGTCCTTCACCCCCATCGTATTGTTGATCAAATAACGACCCAAACAGATAAGAGGTTTGAGGCAGTTGCCCGCATGGCCGACGCCATCGTTGAAATGTCCGTTGAAAGTGGCGCTTACACACAACAAGATCTACTGATCAAAGGGTTCACCCATCAGGACATAGTCAATCTCTGGCACTTCGCCAACGCGCTGGCTGTCATTGAGCTTCGATGCCGAGAAAACAGCATCGGGTTCTCTTGTGGGAATAAGGCACGTTATGCCTGAAGCAAGATTGCAAATCGTGACCAAAACGCAAATCAAGGCGCTGACCGAAAGCGAACCCAAGCACGTCAAAGTTGTAGTCTTTGACGATCAGAACCGTGTGCTGACAATCAAGAGCGGAAACTATTTCGTCCTGCCCGGAGGTCGCGTTGAGTGGGACGACGACGATGCCGAGGCCGCTGCACGGCGTGAGGTGTTCGAGAGCGCGAACATCGCCCTCGGCCTTGTCAGGCCCGTCACGGTTATCAAAACAAAAAACCGTGACCCAAATGCTCAAACCATCATCTTTGCGTCAAGAATAGCAGGCGAAGGAACCGCTTGGCCGGAGCAAAGGCAAGCCCATCGCTTTATGAGCAAAGAAACGTTTTTCAGGACATCCGGACTGCAAAGCGATGTTGTTCGTTCATTGGTCGAGGCCGCCCATCGCATCCTAATAACCGAGGAAATCAAGGACGAATATGCAGAAACAGCCCAAACCGGGCGTGAAAAGTACAATCTTTGCTCGCTACTTTGAATGGATGGAAAAAATGTCTTCCCAAATTTGGAAGATGCGAAACTAAAAAGTGCGATATACGTTTTAATTCAATGAATTAACCATGATTAAAGGTTGAGTGGATTGCTGTTTTATGGCAGTTTGCGTGGTTCATCGAAGAAGGAAAGCTTTGATGAATGGGGGAATAGATAGATCATGAGAGCAGCGAACCGCGATTCGAAGCTCCTCGCCCGATCAATCCTTCATTACAAACGGGGTAATTGAGTCAATCCTACTTTGGGGCTTGTTAATATTTTATCATTTAACATAACGACTTTCAGATAGACAGGACGAAAGCTATGAGTGATTATGGGCATGGGGCAATTTCCTCAGAATTCAGGCAAACGGGAAAGGTTATTAATACAATGGCTGCAAGGCAAAATATAGTGGACGTGCTGTCGCAATCTGTGTCCATCCAAACCCCTCCCAATGGAATTCAACAGAAGCTAGAGCTAGCGGCTAAAGAAGAACGGCAGCTCGTCGTTAAGCTGGGTTTTGACCCTACCGCTCCCGATCTACATCTTGGCCACGCTGTTGTGCTTAGAAAGATGCGCCAGTTTCAAGATGCAGGACATAAATTAATCGTCATCATAGGCGATTTCACGGCCCGCATAGGCGATCCTACGGGCCGGAATAAAGCTCGCCCTCCCTTGTCTGAAGAAGCCGTCCAAGAAAACGCAAAGACGTACCTCGATCAGCTGTCCAAGGTTCTGGATATGGACAAGTCCAAGCTAGATGTACGCTTTAATTCCGAATGGCTTGGAAAAATGAATTTTACCGATGTTGTGAAACTGCTCTCAAAGACCACGGTCGCGCAGTTGCTCCAGCGAGAAGATTTTAACAACCGATATGCTAACAACATTCCAATTGGAATGCACGAAATGCTCTACCCGTTGATGCAGGGCTATGATTCGATAGCCATTAATGCCGATATCGAGATGGGCGGAACGGATCAGCTTTTCAACTGCCTAGTTGGTAGGGCGTTGCAAGAAAGCGATGGCAAGCTTGGGCAAATCGTAGTTTCGATGCCCTTGCTTGTAGGCCTCGATGGCAAGGAAAAGATGAGTAAGTCACATAACAACTATATTGGACTTACGGAGGAACCAGACCAGATGTTCGGCAAGGCTATGTCCATGCCTGATGCTCTTCTGCCAAATTATCTCGATTTAGCGACAGACTTGGCTCAGGACAAAATCGTCGCCCTTAAAGAGCAGCTTGAAGCCGGCACGATTCATCCGATGGAGGTAAAGAAGCTTATAGCTGAAAATATTGTTAAGCAGTACCACGGCGAAGAAGAAGCAAAGGCAGCCGCTGCGTTCTTCTATAATCAGTTTCAGAAAAAGACCGACGCTGAAAAAAGCTACCAGCCAGTCGATATAGAGACTGTGTTCGAAGGAGCACATAGCATAAACTTGCTGGAACTCTGCACAAAGCTACAACCAGAGGTGTCTAAAAGCCAGATGCGTCGCCTTATAACCTCGAATGCCGTAACCATAAACGGCAATAAGGTTTCCGATCCGCTCCAAAAGATTGAGTGTTCGGATGGTTCGGATATTAAACTGCGTATTGGCAAACGTGGCTTTTTCGCACTAACACCAAAAGTGGCAAACTATCTTCTATAATTGTATCCGGCTGCACAGGCATCTAGGCCTACTGAGCCCGCTGGCGTTCGAACAACTTCCAACTGGGAGTTAATAAACGTCTACTACACAGGGGGAAGACCACTATGCCCGAGTCGTTCATCAACTATTCTTTTTAATAGGGCTTGTGGTGTAGTGAATATGTAATCGACGTGTTCTGGCTTACTGGAAAAATTGGATGAATAGTCGATAATTGCGGTTTGCATTCCGATCTGTTTTGCACCAGTCAAATTAATTGGTGTGTCTTCAACCATCAAGGCACGCTCTGGCACGTGCTTCGTGAGATTTTTAAACAGTGCCTGAAAGGGTTGGATGCCATGGTGTTTAAAAGAGCCATCTGTTGTCGTTAAGTCAAATATTCTCTCAGCGGAAAATTCTTCCGTTAAGTCGAGTTTCTCTAAAGCTTTAGAAGCCCACGCTTTATTCCCATGAGTAAAGATAACATGTTCAATACCCATCTTCTTTGTTTCTTGAATGAGGTTTTTATACGATGGACAAGGGGCGCTCGGCACTATCTCGATCGGCATATTATTATTGAACTCTGCGTGCAGATCGTGCCAGTCAAAGCCATATTTTTCAGCAAAATATAGCCAGACTGAGCCACTCTGCTCGTAAGACTTCTTGCCCAACTCGATAATCTTTGTTGGTTCAAGCGGAGGGTGTCCTGATTCAGCTAAGCGTCGCTGAATCATTGGAACGAGAACCATATTCGTAATCGACGCCATGTTGGTAGGAAGGCGATATTTCGTTCCGTCTAGATCCCAAACTATTAAATCAATATTCATCATGGAATTTATTCCCGATCAAGTCTTCATTATGTTTCAAAAGGCAGACGGCTAGGTCTTGCGTTGCCCTTAACAAAGGGACATGTTTCTGGTGCCCTTACAAGAACCTGATGAATCCCTCAACATTAGAAATGCTATCTGAGACGAAGCGGGAGTGCAACCGCTTACTGACAGCATGCTCTTGACCACCATGAAAAGTCGCTCTTCAAAGTCCATCTAGGCAATCAGTGCGGCATCTGGATCAGCAACACAGTCGATATCCGGCAGCTTATCGCGAGCGAATATCGAGAATGACCTCACGTGTGCGCCGTCAGAGGCAAGCAATATCCCCATCATTTTGTTAAGAGACGGCTCTTTTCTTTCATAATTTAACGAGCGGCCAACAATAAAATGGCCTTGAGCGCACTCAAAGACTTCCTTTTAGGTCTAATTTTATGTGGGATTGCTTGTGGTAGAGAAAAAGGGGCTTCAGATATTAAAAAAAACGTTATCTGAAAATGGTGGATGGGATAGGATTCGAACCTATGTACGCATATGCGGGCAGATTTACAGTCTGCTGCCTTTAACCACTCGGCCACCCATCCATATAGGTGTATTGTATTTTTATAAAGCTAAGATTTGTTTAGGTCCTTAATCTATACAAAAATATGACGGTTGCGTAAAACTTAAAATCCACCTAAAATTATGCGCTCTATATGCTAATTGACTTTCTCGGAGCAAAAAATGGTTGCCCAAAACATTCTCGTCGCCACTGCAAATTTCTATAGCATTAGAGCAAAAGACGATCCCCGTTATGAATATCCACGAGATGTGTTGACTGGAGCCATTCAACAGCTCAGGTTTTCCGCGCATTTGAATAGCGGAGTCATCAAAAATTCTAGCGAATTTATCGTGTTAAGAACTAGCGGAACGACGGGCGAGCCTAAATTACTACGGCACCCAATGGATTTTCACGCGGCTGTCGTCGAATCTGGCGTTCAGGCACTTAGCAGAAATGGTATGCTCGAAAACCCACATGTCTGTATGATAGCTATTTCGAGGGGGCGATTAAGTGGTGGATTTTTGTTTATCTATGAGGTTGTTCGGCAAAGCGGGTGGTCAATACTATTGACCGGCGCTTCGGACGATAGTGAGGACGTCTCCAATCTTTGCAATAAATTTTCTGTCGATACAATATTTATGGCCCCAAATGTCATTAGCGCCGTGTTTACAAAGGATATGATTGGACAATTCAACACAGTAAAAAATATTTTATATATAGGTGAAGTGCCGTCTACTAGTATTATGAAACGATTTATGGCTGATTTTCCTCACATTAGGCTTAAGCCTTTTTGCTATTCATCCAATGATACTGGCCCACTTGGGATCCCAAAATTTGATAGTGACGATTATACGTACGATGTTCCTGATAACGTCTTACTAGAAGTCGAAACTGCCGACGGGAATATCGCCTTAAATGGCACCGGCAATATTTTAGTCTCCGTTATGGGCCTTGAAGATCCCAAATTGATCCGATTTAAGGTTGGCGACGTTGGCATCTTGGCCACGAAAGAAGACGGTAGCCAGACAATAGACGTACAAGGCCGAGGAGACATCAGTGTAAAATTTCATTTAGATACTGTTGGCGGTAGCGTTATTCTACAAAAGTCAGTAGTTCTAGATTTTTTGCAGGAGTGTGCGCTTCCGAAGGGCTGGGACATTATTATAAACATCGTCAATAGGAATGATCGAACAATTCTGGAGATGAATATCATTAGTGATATTATTTTTGACGAGAATGTGCTGACGCACAAATTGAATGATGAATTCCCAGTTTTGCAACTTCGTGGGCGAATGTTAGTAAAAAAAATAGATGATGAACAGGCGGCGGAACTCTCGCCTGGCAAGCGTCGATTCTTCATTAAGTCTTACTAGCAGAAATGCACTCACCAAGAAAAATCCCCTAAAAGACGATATATTGGGAAGGCTGTGAGCGGAGGTGTGTTCGACGGCCAGTGATGGAAGCGCTTTCGGACAGATCTTTGATCGATTAAGCCAGTTGTGCGCCTTCCATTGTTCGACTAGACTTGGCCATCCGTTAAATATTCTAGGCACATCAGGAGCAAATATGGTCGCCCAAAATCTTCTGTTTAACACGGCATCTCTATATAGTAACAAGGCTCAAAATGACAGTCGCTACGCTTATCCTCGTGACGTACTCGAGGGTGTTATTAAGCAACTAAAAATGACAACGTTGGCAACCGGTTGCCGAATAAAGAATTCCGAGCAATTCATTGTATTAAAAACGACTGCACATGAAGGCAAACAGCAGCTCATTAGGCACCCCATTGATTTTCATGAGTCTACAATCAAATTGGGAATTGAAGCGCTCAAAAAGAGCGGTATGCTCGATGAACCGCACGTATGCATGATTGCAGTCTCTGCCAGCAGTCTAAACGGTGTTTTTACCTACATATATGAAATCGTTCGGCGGTGCGGGTGGTCCGTTTTGCCTTTAGGCGGCTCAGAGGACGGGGCTGATATCTCTTATCTTTCTAAGAATTTTTCCGTCGACACAATATTCTTGCCCCCGACTATTGTTGATTCAGTCTTTTCAAGAGAAATGGCTGACAAATTTAATACACTACGGAATATCCTATGCATTGGAGAAGTTCCGTCTCCGGCCCTTGTTGAGCGTATGCGCATTGATTTCCCACATATAAGATTCCGCCCCTTTGTTTATTCTCCAAACGACACCGGACCTATCGGGATACCCAACGTCGAAGGATGCGAGGGTACGTACGATGTACCTGAGAATATCCTACTGGAAGTCGAATCAGTTGAAGGAGACGTAGCCTTAAACGGTTCGGGCAAGATTTTGGTCTCAGTTTTAGGGCTTGAAGATCCCGATTTAATTCGGTGGCGGATTGATGACATCGGAACCTTGAAAACGGATGAAGCCGGAAAGCAGCTAATCGAGATCCAACCAAGGGTCTATCCCGGCTGAAAGCCAAGGCAGATTCCGAGCGCGGCACGCCTGTTTGTGAAGAAAGCGGGCATACACGGCGACCAGAGTTGGTCTATCGGCTGCGGTGATGCTGAAGCGCGAAGAGTTTGTTTGCAACATCAAGAAGATATACCGGATTGACCTCAACCTAAAACATGACTATTTTTTGCCCAAAGCCTTAATTACGAACATTGGGGATGTGTAGCATATGAATTATCAAAATAAGCGTCTTAAAGCAGCCGCGCCTCACCAAAACGCAATTTGGGAGCAAGGTGTTAATGAGCTGAATGTAATCCGCCGCGAAGGCAAATATATAACGCTTGAAGACGGAAGAAGGCTGACGGAGTTTGTGAGTTGCTCGTATCTCGGTCTCGACCAGAGAGATGAGCTTCGAGAAGCGGCTCATGCGACCATTGAGCAGTACGGGGTTCAGATATCAGTTGCCCGCACGCGAATTCGGGCCTCAATCTTCGGCGACTTGGATGATCTGTTAGAGCAGGTATTTAATGGGAGAAAGACGGTCACCTTCATGTCGGTCGGAGCTGTCCATCTGGGGCTTCTTCCGCTCTTAGCGTCTGGGGAACTTCCTGGGTACAAAATCGCAGAGGGTGGGCCGGCATTTATCATGGATAAGTCAGCACACGCAACATTGCAGGCCTTGCGGGGAATCCTGGAGCAGTTTGGGCCACTCAAACGCGTGGACTTTCAAAACCTCGCCGAAGTTGACTCGATTGCCCGAGACTTTGCAAAGGGGGGGAAGACTATTATAACGATATCAGATAGTGTCGGATCTATGGGCGGCACGGTCGATGTACAAGCGATTTCCAATTTGGTGGATGAGCTGGCTGGCTATGCGTATTTGGATGACGCACACGGAACAACAGTTTTTGGAAAAAGGGGCCAAGGGTTTGTCTTTGAGCGTTTGGGTCAGCTTTCGGATAGGATAATATTGGTCGGTTCGCTTTCGAAGGCCTTCGGCGCTACAGGTGGATTTGTGGCGCTTCCTAACGCAGAGGCGGCGAACTTCATAAAACGCTATGCAATCCCATATGCCTTCGGTGGCCCCCCCTCTCTGCCAGGCGTTGGAGCGGCTGTCGCTTCCGCCAAATTGCATCTCAACGGTACGGTAGACGCGTTGCAAGCCCAGCTTCAGAAGAACACGGCCTTATTTGACGGTTTGCTGAACCGAAAGTGCATAAACTTGGGCTCGACGCTGCCTATTAGAGGTATTCTAATATATGACGAATTTGAAGCGATCCGGTCGACACGGACGTTGCAGGAAAAGGGGTATGCGGTTACTGCGGCTATGTATCCAACTGTAGCGCTAGGCCAAGCAATGCTTCGAGTGGCAATTTCGGCAAGTCATACAAGTGATGACGTTCGAGGCATTGTCGAAGCGATAAATCAGATAGAGGTTCGAGGGACGCGCCCAACAGATTAATCCCATCTCCAGATCTAATATCCGGAGGCCGTAGAGTTAAAACTGCGGATCGGGAAGCGAGCTTTCTTTCGCTTTAACGACTAATGAAAAATAAACAAGCGCGATTGGAGCAGAAAGATGCTGTATCCGGGATTTGATATAGAACTAGGTGCTGATGGAAAAAGCATCGGCAATATCTGGGTTTACGATGTTACGAATGAATCCGCCGAAGGAAAGACGGCGACGCCTCTTGTCGTCATAAAAAATGGCGACGGGCCGACAGCACTCTTGCTCGGAGGCATTCACGGGGATGAGTATGTCGGGCAATTGGCACTAACAAGATTGGCTCAAGAGATCGCGGCCAATGAGATTAATGGTCGCCTTATAATTGTCCCTGCAGCTAATGTTTATGCCTCTCAAAGCGGAACAAGGCTCTCTCCGAGAGATGGCAAGAACATGAACGGTTGTTTTCCGGGTAACGCCGATGGCTCGGTCACGGATAAAATCTGCAACATCATTGAAAATGTATTGATTCCAGAATGTGACTTTATTGTTGATCTTCATTCGGGCGGAAGGAGCTTAGAGTATGTACCAGCTCCATTGGTTCCTTTGTCCAAGGATGAGGCACTTAAAGGCCGATCTCTGGATTTGGCAGCCGCGTTCGGAACCGAATACATTTATGTAATTGAGGATGTCGGGCAGACAACAGCTGCAGCTGCTCACAGAAATAATAAGCCTCTCATTGCAACTGAACTTGGTGGAGGAGAGCTTGCCGATCCTGATGCCATAGATCTTGCATATAGTGGAACGCTCAAGGTTTTAGCTAAAGCAGGGATTATTCAAGGCAAGGAGGTTTCCCCTTCTGTTCCACAGCAACTTGCCTTTGGGCCGAATGCCTTCTTGCGCGCGCCAACGGATGGCGTGTTTTTACCAAAGCATAAACTAGGCGCAATAGTTCACAAGGGCGACGTGGCCGGACATTTAATGTGGCCCCATGAACCGGAGAGGCTAGCGCATGAGCTTGTATATCCGAATGATGGCATCTTGGTCTGCAGAAGGCCAATCAATCGCGTAAAAAAGGGGGACTGCATTCTGCATCTAGGTATACCCACAACATAAGTTAAACGAGAGCCGAAAAGCTATGCGCAAGATTCGCAGGGCTGTCGGCGACAAATATTCCCGCAGAGCGCAACGCCTCGATCTTGTCTGAGGCGCTGCCTTTTCCGCCAGAAATGATCGCTCCTGCATGTCCCATGCGCCGCCCGGGGGGAGCGGTGACTCCCGCAATAAAGCCAACTATTGGTTTTTTGCGCTTGCTCGTTTTATAGAACTCTGCTGCGTCCTCTTCAGCGGTGCCGCCAATTTCTCCGATCAAAATAATCCCTTGTGTTTCCTCATCATTCAAAAACATTTCCAAACTGTCGATGAAACTTGTGCCGAGAATAGGATCCCCCCCTATGCCGATGCAGGTAGACTGCCCCAACCCCACCGCCGTTGTCTGTGCCGCTGCTTCATAAGTCAATGTCCCTGAACGTGATACAATTCCTATCTTTCCGCGTTTGTGAATATGACTAGGCATGATGCCGATTTTACATTCACCAGGGGTGATGATGCCTGGGCAGTTTGGGCCGATAAGACGAGTCTTTGTTCCGTGTAACGCTCGAACGACCCTCACCATATCCAGAACAGGGATGCCTTCGGTAATGCAAACAACAAGCGGGATTTCCGCCGCAACGGCTTCCAAAATTGCGTCCGCTGCGAAAGATGCTGGAACATAAATCACTGAAGCGTTCGCACCCGTTTTGTCCTTTGCTTCTTGAACCGTATTATAGACGGGCAGATCAAGATGCGTCGTCCCGCCCTTGCCAGGCGTCACGCCGCCGACAAGGCTCGTGCCGTAAGCTATTGCCTGTTGTGAATGAAAAGTAGCCTGTGAACCGGTAAAGCCCTGACAAATGACTTTTGTGTCTCTATCGACAAGGATGGCCATGGGTACCCCTTTATACTTCTGTCTGGGCGACGGCTCTGACAATCTTTTCGGCACCATCTATAAAATTACTGCCAAACAAGATCGGCAACCCGCTTTCGGCAAGGATATTTTTGCCTAAATCGATATTTGTACCCTCCATGCGGACGACAAGGGGAACGCGAATTTCTACCTCACGCATCGCGGCTACGATGCCTTCGGCGAGAATATCGCAACGCATAATCCCGCCGAATATATTAATAAATATGCCTCGAACATTAGTGTCGGACAGAATAATCTTTAACGCAGTCGTGACTCGCTCTTTGCTGGCATTTCCCCCGACATCTAAAAAGTTGGCTGGCTCGCCACCATATAATTTTACAATATCCATCGTCGCCATGGCCAGACCGGCGCCATTGACCATACAGCCGATATTCCCGTCAAGTTTGATGTAAGTGAAGCCACTTTTGCTCGCCATGAGTTCGGCAGGCACTTCTTCAGACTCGTCACGCATCTCCATGATGTCGTGGTGGCGGATCAAAGCCTTGTCATCAAAAACCATTTTACAATCGAGTGCGACGATTGAGTCTTCAACGGTGACAACTAGCGGATTGATTTCAATAACTGAACAATCGAGCGCGATGAAGGTTGTATAGATTGCATGTAAAAAACTATCGATTTGCCCAACTGTCAAGCCTAGGCCAAACGCAATTTGGCGCACATGGAAAGCTTGCAAGCCAGTAACGGGATCAATAGCGACCTTGGTAATTTTTTCAGGGCTGTGAACTGCGATCTCTTCGATTTCTGTGCCCCCTTCAGTCGATACCATAAGGGTCACGCGGCGCGTTGTGCTGTCGATAAATACGCTCAGATATAGCTCGCGTTTGATCTCATACCCCTCTTCAATATAGACGCGCGAAACGTGCTGTCCTTCTGGCCGTGTTTGTTGTGTGACAAGCTTCATACCGAGCATACGTGTGGCCTCATGCTCGACCTCTGCCAACGACTTCACGACCTTGACGCCGCCCGCCTTACCGCGTCCGCCTGCGTGAATTTGCGCCTTCACAGCCCAAACGCTTCCCTTCGCGTCAGATCTGATAGACTTGGCCGCCTCGACGGCTTCACTGGGTGTAAACGCAACAAGCCCACGCGGCACAGCGATGCCGTACTTTTTTAAAAGTCCTTTTGCCTGATGCTCATGGATATTCATAAGAACAAAGCCTATACAGTTAAAATGCGCGTTCGCCCCATTTTTACCACAAAACAAGTCAAACTTCATAGTACGGGACTCATTTTTGCGTCCCCTTTAATATCAGAGAGTTAGGCTGTCTTTTGGACGTCTGCGGGCTGCAAAAAATATTTTTTGGGCTTCGTTTTTGGCTCCAGCGAGGAACCTTGCGAGGGCTTCGAGGCCGCGCCGGTTCTTGTCAATTTGCGCAATACCTATAAGCCAGAAGGAATGACCTAAACGGGTTTAAAATGGGTCTTTTACTTACATTTTGCAAGTTGAAGCCGGATTGTTTCGTAATCGAGTAGCACTAGAGGAAAAGCTGCTCCTTGCGGTGCAGCTTCCATTTCATCTGCAAGCTTATTCTGAAACTCGCGGCTGTATTCCTTGATCGGTGGACAGACGCAGGCGGGGTTAGAACTTGCCGTCCCGCAGCCGCTTAACAAGGTCAGCGCGAGTGCGAGGAGCGTCCAGTGCGGCGCGAAGTTGGGCATCTTTGATCTCCGTGATTTTCTTGAGTTGATCGTACCGTTCGGCGCTGCGGCCTGATTGCTTTGCGCCGAGCAAAACGGAGGCTACGGATGCGGCAACCGCCCCCCAGCCGATGATTTTGATGAGGTTGCTGGAGAACCAGCTCGTCAGGATTGTCCACATCAGCGCAGCCCTTTCCGGTTGTCGTCGATCCGTGCCCAGATCATTACGCCGATGCCAATCAGCGTAATGGCCAGAAGTAGCCATTTTGCGATATCGAGATACGGCACAAGCATTTGAAGACTGTCCCGCGCAGGCGCGAGGCCATCCTGTACGGCCTGCAGTGCCCCAAGGCCAACGGTTGCCACCGTGGCGGCCTTTCCGCCCCTTACTGTGCGCGTGTGTTGCAGGCTCCTAGCCGGAGGCTCAATACCAGCAAGAAGCAAGGCTTTGTCGATCTGTGCGCCTGTGTAAGGCTGTTGGCCGTTTTCAAAAGCGATGATCGCCAGAGTGATGGCTTTCAGATGCTCATATTTGTGCATGTCCAATTCGACGTCTTGCCCGAAGCCGCTGCTGGCGCTCACCGCTTTGATGTAGGCTACCGTGTCGTTTTCCAGCGCCGGAGCCCAACGCCCAATGATTTGCCGTATGGTGCGCAGGCCGTGCTTATCCTGATACTTGATCAGCGTTCGGGCCAAAGCGCGGATCCCGTAGACCGGACTTTGGAACACAAAGAATTCCTTGTCTGTCTGGGTTTCGGCCAAGCCCTGCCAAGGGTCGTCCGTCCGTCGCAGATTGCCCGGATTATTGTTGCGAATACCGCGCGCTGGCGTTTTGCTTGTCATGGTTTTCCCTTTCGTTTAGGCAAAGAAAAAGCCGCTCGAAAGCAGCTTTTGGTGTACAGAACGTGATGTTTTTCGTAAGTTTGGGGCTATGGAAATCAGAAAAGCCAAACTGGAAGACGCCGCAGCGATTTGCGAGGTTTTGCGTCAATCCGTAACAAACTTATGCGGCGGCGATCATAAAAATGACCCCGCAATTCTTGGCGCGTGGCTTGACAACAAAACGCCGGAGACACTGAGAAGTTGGATCGCGGATTCCTCAAGCCAAATGCTGGTGGCGACCGAAGGAGATAATGTCCTTGCCGTTGGCGGCGTCATGGATACTGGCGAGATTACGTTGAACTATGTTCTGCCTTCCGCCCGCATGCGGGGCATAAGCAAACGGATGGTTCAAGAACTTGAAGTCCGCGCGAAAGAGCGTGGCGCAAAAGCCAGCTTCCTCAACAGCACGGGCACGGCGCGGCGTTTTTATCTGGCGATGGGTTATGCCGAGCAGGAACCCAAAACTGGCATGTTCGGCGCAGTCGTTTATCCGATGTCGAAATCCCTTTAATTCCTAAGACCCCTTGCTTGTCCACCAGCGCAGTACGTTATCGAGCACAAATCCGGTAATGGTTCCGAGAGTCAGGATCACGGCAAAGCCGCCTTTCCAGCGGTTCGCCAAGCGGTCGAGGGTATCGAGCCGTGCGTCGATCCCATCGAGTTTGGTTTTCATCTCGGTCATGGCAGCGGCCAGCGCGGCGACTTGCGCCTCTAAGCGCCCGATGCTGCGAAAGTATTCGATCTGTTCATTTGGGCTCATGGTAAAACTCTCCTTATCCTGTCCGTTAGGCACAGGCTGCGTTTGTGCTTGAAGCATGGTCTATCCCGCGACGATGATAACGAGGGGCTGCTGGGCTGTTTCGGCTGGCGGCGCGGCGTTGGCGCGTAGAACCTCTACCGCTATGTGGCTTGTTCTTGCAGAGCGCGAGGCTGGACGACGTGCAACCTCGATAGCCGTTTGCGTCGCGCGCACCTTGGCCGTCGTCGGCTTGCGAACGACCTCGACGGCTTCTTGTGTGACGCGTAACATTAGGCTTGCACCTTATAGCCAAACTCGGCGGCGTTAATTTCGGCCTCTGTCCAGTTTGCGGACGTGGCCGGATTCTGCGCCCAGATTTGCCTGTGATCGACGTAGGAATCCGAAAGAGTCATGTCCGCGCCTTCGTAATTGGTAGAGCCGACACGGGTGACGGCTTTCAGAAGCCTTGTGCCCGCATCGTCTTTGCGAGCCAAGACGTTTGCCTGAACGCCAAGGACGGAAGCGTTGAGAGCCGAAAGATCGGCAAAGGTGAAAGTGTCGACGTTTCCCGCCGTATCGCTCACATTGTAGGTCGTGTCTTCGTCCGGCGAAGCATCGTCCACGTTCTCCCAATTATTCGCGCTGCCTGTCGGCGTAAACTGCGCCGAGGCTCCCGCGCCGGACGGAAAGAGCGTGTCCACGCGCACGTCGCCAAGAAAATCGTTTCGGATGCTGCCGGTGCCGTCGCACATGTAAAAATCGTCGTAATAGACGATGGCGGCGGACGGCATGCCGTAAAGCCGGATCGAATTCGCCGTAGCGATGGAAGACGATGCCTTTGTGTCCCCCGTAAAGGTCGCCCAGACCTCGCCGTTTACCCGCGCCTCGAAATATCCCCCGCTGTCCGCGATGGTCAGTTTGCATTCGATAAAGTTCCATGCGCCGACCGACAATGCGCCTGCGGACGAAGCAAGCAACGTGCCGCTCGTCGTTCCGCGATAAAGAGCTAAGGTTCCCGTAGTCGAAACGCACAGGCTGGCCTGCACATTGCCTGTATTATCGCGGAACTGAAAGATGGAACCTGTGCTGGTCGGAAACGTGCCGAGCTTGACGGCAGCACCAACGATCCATGTCGCCTGATCGTCCAGCGTTTTGGTGACGTAGCCGGAGCTTGAATAAAGCTTGATCCCGTTGCTACCGGAGCGACGGCCCGCGTCCAGCGAAACATAGCTGCTGGAGCCTGTTTCGACATATTTGTAAAGAAGCTGGGCGACGGTCGTATAGTGATCGTGACCTGCCCCCCATAATATAGTCCACAAAAACGTAGAGTCTGTTCTAACTTTGTTCACAAAGGAGCAGACCGATGAAGAAGCGATTTACGGAAGAACAGATCATTCAAGTGCTGAAGGAGCATGCCGCCGGAGCGAAGGTGGCGGACATATGCCGGAAGCATGGGATTTCAGATGCGACATTGTACAAGTGGAAAGCGAAGTACGGTGGCATGGAGGTCAGCGACGCCAAGAAGCTGAAGGCTCTTGAGGGCGAGAACGCCAAGCTGAAGAAACTGGTCGCTGATTTGAGTCTAGACAAACAGGCACTACAGGACTTGCTCACAAAAAAATGGTAACGCCTGTTGCTCGAAGAGAAGCCGTGGAGCACTTGCTAAAGCGCCACGGTTTTTCCGAGCGGCGGGCGTGTGAGGTTGTGGGGCAGCAGCGAAGCAGCCAGCGTTATATAAGCCAGAAGGACGATGAGTCGTTGCGGGAATGCCTGATCCGACTGGCGGCAGAGCGACGACGGTTTGGCTATCGACGATTGGCAATCATGGCAAAGCGCGAGGGCATAACGTGCAACATCAAACGCATTCATCGGGTTTATCGGGAAGTTGGCCTTGCTGTCAGGCGCAGAAAAGGCCGCAAACGAGCACTGGGCACACGCCTGCCGCTACCGCATCCGGATACGATCAATCAGGTATGGAGCCTTGATTTTGTATCGGACGCGCTGGCATGTGGACGCAAGCTCAGGCTGCTTGGCATTATGGATCAATGCTCACGCGAAGGGTTAAATCTAACCGTCGATACGTCTTTGCCGGGGCTGCGTGTCGTGCGCGAGCTTGAGGCGTTGGTGCTTCGGCGTGGGTGCCCCAAAGTGATTGTCAGCGACAACGGCACGGAACTGACCAGTCGCGTCGTTCTGCAGTGGGCGCAGGAGCGTGGCATCGAGTGGCACTATATTACGCCGGGCAAGCCTCAAGAAAACGGGTTTACCGAAAGCCTGAACGGCAAGATCCGCGACGAGTTCCTGAACGAGCATTGGTTCACGACACTGGCTGAGGCGCAGCGTCTAGCGGCGCAATGGCTCTATGATTATAACCATGTGCGCCCGCACAGCAGCTTGAACTATGAAACGCCATGCAGTTCAGAAAGCGGCAAGAGGCTGTCGGCTCCGGACTCGTGGCGGTCACGCCTCCAGCATCTTGCCGCACCGAACCCGAGGCGCTAAACTGCAAAAAGATTCTACGTCCCCCTGGTACATAAATGGGGAGCAGGTCAATCGAACCCGTCGATAAAGCGTAAGGCCATGTGTTTTTCTCCCTTAAATGCGAAGGCCAGCCAACGCGAAGCCGATATCGGCCAGCGTGTCATCGGGCGAGGACGGCGCGACAACGGTCAGCACTTCTCCAGCCGTAAAGTTCGTGGTCGTGGCGCAGGCGAAGGTCGCGCTTGTGCCGGAGGCTGCGAAGGTCATGGTTGCGAACTCAGCCCCATTCTTGCGGATTGAGAATGAGACAGAAGCCGAGGCGGCAATCGCGGCCACGCCTTTGCTGAGAGCCATGCCGGAAAGGAACCGGACGGCGCGCGGCATGGGAAAGCGCATGATGGCGGTTCCCGCGCTGGGCTTGCCGACAAAAGAGCCGCCGATGTCATAGGGCGCTGCACCGGCCTCGGCAGCAATTGTGAAGTCGCTGCCGTTGCAATAGAGGAGTTTTCTCTCGCCGCTCCCCAGCGAAACGGCTGTGCCGGACGGCGTTTTGACCGAGAGTGCAAAGCCTCCCGCTGTTCCGTTCTCGACATAGATAAACTTCGCGCGCGCCGGAACCGTGATCGTCCGCGCCGCTGTCAACGTGCCCGTAAACTTCAGAGCCATGTTGCCGATCATCTGCGCATCGGTGAGCGTCAGATTGGCATCGGTCAGCGCGATGCTCGTAAATTGGCACAAGGCTTTGTCCAGAACGTCAAAGGCCGTATTGGCCGTGACCTCCTTCTGGGCTTGGCTAGCGGCGATGTGGTCAATGAGAAGATTGGGGGTTGTTGTCATTACACGATGGCCTTTCCTGCATAGCCCCGCCCGATGGTGCTGTTCATTTGATAGACGGCAACGGATAGGACGCTTTGCGCTGCGCCGAAGTCGGAGATTTGATCCGCTGCGTTATAGGTTGTGGTCGTCGTGCTGGCTGTCAGGGTGCGAATGACCTTATCGCCATTCAGAATGTCGATTTGATAAGCCTCGGTGTCCTCAAACAGCGGAATATCGATCTCATCCAGCCATTCGCCGTTCCAGCGCGTCCGACGCGCCCATAAAAGAGTCAGATTGCCATTCCCATCGCGCGTGCCTGCGATATGAACGGGCGAGAAGCACCGTAAGCTTGCCGCGTTGTATTTGAGGCTTGTCTGTGTCGCATCGTCCCAATCCCCGCCCGATGGGATGGCCTTGTAATAAGAAAGCTGCCCGATCTCGGTCGCAGCCATTGCCATGCGGTAAAAGCCGTCTGTGGCCAGAACGACGAACCTATCGCCGATCTTGTGCGATCCTGTTGCCCATTCCGTGCCGCGCCGACCGCGCAGGAGGCCGGATAGTTGGTAAAGGTTCTCGGCCAGCAGCGTGGCGTTGCGCCATTGGATCAATTCGTCGCCCAAGAGGCCGACATTGTTCCAGTTGAGGACTTCGAGTGCCGTCTTGCTGTCCAGCGTGCCGTGAGAAAGCGCGATCTGCACATTGCTCGTTTCGTCCCACGACCACGGACTGAGGGGCGCGACCAGAACGCTCGACGCCCAGCCATAGGCGGGAGCCGCTTCTCCGGTTCCGACAATGCTCCATGTCAGGGCATCCGGCGATTTGTAAAGGCTGGCCGTTCCGTTGTTCTTGAGCGCCAAGGCATAATAGAGGCCGAGCCCCTCGTCTTCGGCGCGCAGCATGGGCAGATCCATGACCAAGGCCGAGATCGGCGTGGAGATCGGGATCGGATTGGACGCAAGCGGCACGCCTGTTCCCTTGGCGTTGGACATATAGGCAATCTCGTCCTCGGCCACCGCCTTGCAAGCCACGATGTTGTTGCCGCCGAAATCCACCTGCGTTAGGCGAAGCACCAGCGTCGCATCGGCTAAAAGAACGTCGATCACGTCCGTGGGATCAAGCCTCAGCCATTTGGGCGGCAGGTTGAACTCGAACTGGTTGCGCCCGATCCATGCGCTTGTCAGCGTTTTATCCGCGATCTGTGCTGCTTCGTCAGCCGACAGAGCGATGGATAGCTCAACTGTCTGTTGATCCTTGGTCGTGACGGCGTTGCCAGCCCGCGCGGCGTTCTGTGTATTGCTCTGGTAATCGCGGGCGGGATCGTAATGGGTCAGATCGATCCGCTGCGGCAGTTCAAGTTCCTGTGTGCGACTTTCTGTTACCCTCAAAGGATTATCGTTCGACGTCCCTTCTACGGCTCCCAGATCATCATAAGGCACAACGGCTACATTCAATCCGCCGCGCGGGGTGAAACGCAGCACCCCGTCCGTTTCCACGGCATCGATAAAGAACGCGCCGAGCAAAGGTTCAATGGTGTCCCGCGCCGAGGCGCGGCGGCTTACGACATAGCCATGCACCAACTGGCTGACTTCATTGGTCAGGATGTCCGTTTGAGACAGGCCCGCACGTTCGCACAAATCAGTAAGAATGCCTGATAAGGCAACTTGATCGGAGCCATAGCGTTCAAGCGGATACTTCACCTCGCCATCGCCCGTCATGATAATGGCGCTGTGCGTGAACTTTTCGTAACAACCGCAAAAATGCGTGGCGGATGTCGGCATAAAGGGCATGAGATTGATGGTCTTTTCCACGCGCATGGAAACAAGATCGACGAGCGTCGCGGTGAGATCGTTGGTCGCCCAAAGGCGGCCTTTTTGCGGAAAGGCATAATCGTCCTGCAGCGTGTACCCGACCGCCAAAGAAACGCCATCGACATAGGCGACGAAGCCATTGTCGGGGTGCCATTTGACAATGCGATGCAACTGATTGATCTTGAAGAACAAATGCCCTGTCGTGTCGTCCCAGAAAATGATGTTGGGGCGCAACCCGCCAGTCCAAGCCGAGACGTCCCATTCAGCCACATCGCCATTGCCCAGAATATCGACTTCCACGCGGCGAATTTTGTCGGCGGCAGCTTGCCAGTAGCGACCGCTGCCATCCGCACACATGGGCGCTTCATTAGCATAAGGGAAGAACTCAGACAGATCGGCGACTAGCCCGAAGTCCAGGTCATAGACCTTGCGCGAGCGATGCACGAAAATCTTGTCGCCCAGAACGAACCCGCTGACGCTAAAATCCACGCGCTTCGTCGTCTTCGCTACAACGGCCATCGTGTCAGGGTTGCGTTTGCATAGATGCATTCCGACGCCATAAGCATCCGTGGCATGATAAAGGTAGCCTTCGCTATCTAGGCCGCGTAAATCGCCGTAAACATCATCCACGAGCGGCACATTGAGCGCCAGCGTGTTGTTGACTAGATCAAACTTGAAGGCGCGAGTCGAGTTCACGCAAAGCAAAACACCCCTCGAAGGATCGATGACGCCGCCCTCGCGGTACATGCTGGAAATTCTTGGCAGTAGCACGGCATCGCAATCCATCGCGCCCGAAGCTACGATTTCGGCGCTAATGTTCGGGATACGGTTGGCAAAGTCAGCCAACTGCAAATCTGTAAAGGTCAAAAAGCAAAGCCCGCGATAGGCGGGCACGCTGCCCGCGCCGAGATGCATTTCCATCGTGCTGTCCGGCTGCTGATCCTCCGCGCCCGTGTGGATACGGATAACGCCGGGATATTTTTCTGTGGCCTGCGTATTTGAAGCAGTCGCGTCATAAATGAGTTTGGTATCAGCCCACACGCGCCGAACGGTTGAAACAGGCCCCGCGCAAAGACCGATCGCAAAGGACACCGAATAGGTATAGGTCGTGGTCGTCGCGCTACCACCGCCGCCTTTACCACCGCTTTGGCGCGATACATGGCGCGTTTCTTTAAGCGGCGTTGACCAGATGACGTTGCCGGACACGCGCATCGTGCCGTAAACAAGCTGGATCGTGCCGCCATAGGTGGAAGTCTGGACAGAAAGATCGCTAAGCCGCGATCCCTCGACATTTTGCCCTTTGCTGCCGCCGAATAGCAGATTGCCGAGAACGACCCCGCCCATCCAGCCGATGGACGCACCGATCCCGATGGCGGAAGTCAGACCTGCGCCAACAAGACCAAGAGCAAGAACGGCCATTTATTCGCCTTCGGAGAAAACAGGGTAACGGTATGCCGCAACGATCCGTCGCCGCCAACTTTCATCCAACGCATGTTCGACGACTTTGCCGACGCCGGAGTAGCTGTGAATGATGCCTTTGTCGCTTATCAGCGCGACATGTTGCGGCTCACGCCCCCACGCCATGAAATAGATGTCCGCCAACGTCGCCTCGGCCACGGGGATTTCGATCAGCCATGTCGCCAACCCCTCGCGCATGCGGCGGCTATTGGGCAGCATTGAATAATTGGCGAACGCCTGCGCCTGCGGCGAGGCAGGATCGTAATCGACAAGATTCAGAGCTATTCCAACGCCTTTGATCAGCCCGATGCAGTCGCAGCCAGCCCCTTTGACAGAGGCTTGGTGATGAAACGGCGTGCCGAGCCATGCGCGGGCTTCAAGAACTGCGTCTATGCGTGTGGGTTTATTTTCCATCGGGGTAACTCAAAACGGCATCCGTGCCGGGGACATGGGGTTCGCCGCGAAAGTTCACGGCGTTGTTGTAACGGACGCAGCAGGTCGAAAACGACTTATCGCAACCGGGCTGAACGGCATATTCATCGCCTACCGCAATCTCGGACGGCATCGGCAGGAACAATTCGAACGCGCCAGCGGTGAAGGAGCGTATCTCCATTTTGCGACCTGCATTTGCGCCGCTTGTCCATATTACAAGCCCACCCGTCCAATAATCGTCGGCCTCGGTTCTGGCGGTGTCGGTGAAGCCATAGCGACTTGCCGCGCCGGAGCCATGCGAAGGCGGGTCGACCGCAGTGACCGCGCTGGAGACAGTCAACGCCGCAAGATCGATCTTGCAACGCATATCACCAAGATCGGCGCGGCAATTTGGTGTGTAGAGTTCCCCGATCTGCTGCGAAAGCGCCTGTGTCAGGCCACGCAGTTCAGCTTTGAAGATCGTGTCCTTTAGCTCGACTTGACCGATGGTTCCGCGCTTCATAATGATCTTGCCCTGCGAGAGGGCGTTCCAATTGACCAGAAATATCAACACTTCGGCGTTGTCCCAAATGCCAGCCCGCAGGTCGGGCGCGGCCAACGCTTCGCTGTCCAACGCGCTTTCGATGTCGAGGTTGTCCACGGACAAATCCGAAATCGTATGGATGGCCGAGCGTGTGTAGCCCGTCCGCGCCTCATAAACGAGGCCGTCGATGGTCAGGTCGCGGTCGAAGTCGGTGAAGCCGAACACCACCCCGTCCTTGCGCGTTACCTTCCAGCAGGTCGCAAGCGTGGTCGTCTCGCCCGCGATGTGCGTGGCGAGTTGTGAAGTGGCTGTTTTCATTGGCTAAACGCGGATTTCAATAACCGGAATATCCGACCATTGGTGCAGGTCGAATTGTTCGATGCTAACGGCCATGCTGTCGGTGTCAAAACGCACAGGCACGTCAAATTCAAAATCTGCCGTGACCGCCACGCCCTGCGCCGGAGCGACCGTGAAGGTCAAAACACCTGTCGCGGTATTGATCGACCAACCGGATGTTTGTTTGACCCCACCGAGGTATGGCATGACCGTGCCCAAGACAGGTTTGGTGATTGTGCGGGTCTCAACGCCAACGCCGGAGGAATAGCTTTTGACAAGTTGAAAATCTTTCGTAGTCCCGTCGCCAGCGCCGAGAGCTTGGGCGGTTGCCTTGTAATCCGTCCAATCCTTAAACCTGAAACCATAGGCCTTTCCCTTACGTGCGCGGAAGAAAGCAATCAACGTGTTAAGCTGTGTCTGGTGCTTCAGCCCTGACGCTACATTCCATTTAAGCCGCGCTGCCGACCAGTTGGCGTTGCGTTGCTCGTAGCCAGAAGCCATCGACACGACCGAAGTCAGATATTCCGGCCCACCCGATGCCCCATAAGCAATATCAGGCGGGAACTGGACTTCGTGGAAGGTCATTCAGCTTATTCCTTTCTGCCCTTCTTGTGCTATGATCCGGTTGAATAATTCGCATTTTTGGACCCGTGCATGAGCTTTATCATCCAGCCCCTTACAGAAGACAAAGGACAGACCTGCAAGGCTATTCTTGATGCTTTGCCGCAATGGTTCGGCCTTGATGATGCCAAGGATCGTTATGTGCGCGGCGTTGAGGAAACGACCTTTCTTGTTTGCCGAAATGATACATCATCGGAAGCCATTGGCTTCATCTCATTGAAAGAGCAAACCGAAGCCACCTCCGAAATCTATGTCATGGGCATTCGTCCCGAATTTCATCACCAAGGATTGGGCAGAAACCTTGTCAGCGAGGCCGAGAAACTGGCGCGAGAGTCTGGCAAAGCGTTTCTTTCTGTCAAAACGCTCGCGCCTGAACATCCGGATCCGCACTACGCGATCACGCGAAAGTTTTATGAATCCCTTGGGTTTAAGCCTGTCGAAGTTTTCCCGACCCTGTGGGGAGAAGACAACCCATGTTTGCTTATGATCAAAGGATTGAAATGAACGCGCTTATCACCATTGATTACCTTGAGAACCACCCAAACCTAATCCCCGTCTGCGCAAGTTGGGCTTTCGGACAATGGGGATGTCAATCCGGCGGCTCTTTTGAACGCGCAAAAAATCGTTTCACAGACGGTGCGAAGAAAAACGGCATTCCTTTGACGTTAGTCGCCATAGATGAAGGCAAACCCGCAGGCATGATCAGCCTTTGGGCAAGCGATTTCGAAGATCGGCCTGACCTTTCGCCTTGGCTCGCCTCGGTTTACGTCCACCCGTTTCACCGCAAGAAAGGCATCGCTTTATTGCTCGTCAAAAGGCTGGAAGCCGAAGCCCTGCGTCTCGGTTACAAAAACCTCTACCTTGTGACCGAAGAGTCAAAAGGTCTTTACGAGAAGAATGGCTGGCAGGAGATGGGGCACGTACAGACTCATTATGGCGATGCGTCTCTAATGACGAAGGCGCTGTAAAGGTCGTTACTCCGCTTCCAGAAATGAACGAAGCGATAGGACGTCTACAAACTGATGCGCTCGCCAACCACGTGATTTAGCGGCTTCGACATTTTCCAGCACATCGTCAATGAACCATATCTCGTGTGGCGATATTTTCAGGTCTTGCTCTATGTGGCGATAAAACGCCTGATTTGGCTTCAGAGCGCCGATTGCGCTGGAGGCATAAACCTTTCGAACGCTTTCCGGAAAGACGTCCTGAAAATGCGCAGCTCTAATCGGATCCTGATTGGTTGCTATATAGGATTCATAGTTTCCGAGAAGAGACGCCACTTCATTATCGATTGTGTCGCACTTTGTGAGCCAATAAGACAAGAAGTCATCGACAGAAACCTTGACTCTGCGTCGGTCAAAAACATTCTGCATATGCTGGCGCGTGTCCCTCTTGCCTCTAATGACATCTTGCCATTGATCTGAAAAGATATCTTCAATAACGTCCAGCGCAATACCCAAATCCTGCATCAAAGTTGCAGACCAGATAAACTCACCCCTGTCATTAAAGGTGCGAAAGATAACGCCATCCGCATCCCAAACAACTATTTTGGATAATCTATCCTTTGACATACCGATAACACCCTACATAGCAAGACACCTTTTGATTATAGATTCCTTCTCGCTCGCTGTATACCCCGCGCAGCCTCAGCCGAGACCTGCGCTTGACTGGCGCGGAATGAGTTCGCGTCCGGCGTCGTGATATGCATGACGACGTTGACGCCTGCGGAGCGACGCTGCCTGTCTTTTCTGGAAACGACTTCCTCGCCTCGTTGAAGAATGGCTGGAACCTCATCGGGTTTGAGGCCAGCGATGCCGCCGCCGTGATAGCGTGGCGCTCCCGCAAACACGAAGGCCGGAACCTGCCGTGCCGGAGCCGCTTCACCCGCAATACCGCCTTCATGGAAGATCGAGCTGAATATCTCATCCATAAAGCCGCCGCTTTCCATGCTGCTGCCCATCCACTTGGCCAGCGGCCCTGTGATGGATTGCTGCACCATCATGCGCGTGATGTCGGCGA
>JAQUYN010000047.1 GCA_028691835.1 Alphaproteobacteria bacterium
GTATTCTGATTACAAAGACGAGTTCGGCACAATGTCGCGTTCCTTGGCCGTTTTCAAAAAAAATGCGCAAGAAGTGGACCTTCTTCGTGCCGAGCAAGAACAAAACCAAATCCAAGCTGCCCGCGAAAAGGCGGCGATCATGGCCAAATTGGCAGATGATTTTAATGCCGAGGTCAGTGGCGCGGTCGCTGCCGTTTCTGGCTCTGCCGTTAATTTGCAAAAAGATGCAGCCAGCCTTTCTGCCGCCACACAGCAGACAAATGCGCAATCGCAAAAAGTCGAGCAGGCGACAAACACGGCGTCGCACAACATGGAAACGGCTTCTGCGGCTGCGGAAGAACTTGCCGCGTCGATTCAAGAAATTGCGCGCCAAGTCGCCGAGTCGGCGACGGTGACAGCGCATGCCGTTCATGATGTGGAAAACACAAATCAGTCAATCTCTGGGCTGGCGACGGCGACAGACAAGATCGGGTCGGTTGTCCAACTGATCCAAGAAATTGCGGCGCAAACCAATTTGTTGGCCCTGAACGCGACGATTGAAGCGGCGCGTGCGGGCGATGCCGGAAAAGGCTTTGCTGTGGTGGCGTCGGAAGTGAAGATGCTTGCGAACCAAACAGCTCACGCGACAGAAGAAATTACAGTGCAGATTTCTCAAGTTCAAAAGGGCACAACTGATTCTGTCGCCGCGATGACAACAGTTGGAAAGACGATTTCCCGCTTAAGCGAAATTTCTGCAACCATTGCCACAGCTGTCGAAGAGCAAACGGCGGCTACGCAAGAAATCTCACGCAGTGTGTCGCAGGCCGCAGCAAGTGCGCATGATGTGTCCGCGGCTATCTCGGATGTTGAAGGCGCGGCGATGCAAACGGGCACGTTGTCGCGAGATGTTCTTGACGCCGCCAATTCTCTGACTCGTGATTCGGATGGGTTGAAGCAATCGATCCAACGGTTTTTGCAGGGGATTCGTTCTTAATCTTGTTTGTAGGCGGTCGTGGTCATTTCCCCTTTCGGTCTTTCGCTAATATCGGTAATATAGGCCGATGTTATAAGGATGAGGCCTTTGTCTCGACGGGATGAAGGCGTTGAAGGGGATAGTCATTGATCGTTTTGGGTATAGAAACAAGTTGTGATGAAACAGCCGTGGGCATTGTCACGGATTCTGTGGCGGGTGAGGCCCGCATTTTAGCCAATGTCGTTGCAACGCAATTTACAGAACATAAACCTTATGGTGGCGTGGTCCCTGAAATTGCGGCGCGTGCGCATTTGGATAAAATCGACGACGTTCTGCATGAGGCGTTCAAGCAGGCTGGACTTCAACTCAGCCAAATGGATGCTGTTGCCGCGACCTGTGGGCCGGGCTTGATCGGTGGCGTTATGGTCGGGGCGATGACGGGGAAATCTCTTTCCGCCGTCGCGCAAAAACCGTTTATTGCCGTCAATCATCTTGAGGCGCACGCGTTGACCGTGCGCTTGATCTATGATGTCGCTTTTCCCTATTTACTTTTGCTGGTGTCCGGTGGGCATTCCCAGCTTGTCTTGGTCGAAGGCGTCGGCAACTATCGCCGCCTTGGCACGACCCTTGATGATGCTGTTGGCGAATGTTTTGACAAGAGTGCTAAATTGCTCGGCCTTGGTTATCCCGGCGGCCCGTTGTTAGAGCTGGCCGCGCAAAAAGGGCAGGCAGGCAGCATTCCGTTGCCCAAGCCGATGGTCGGTCGCGAAGGGTGTAACTTTTCCTTTTCAGGATTGAAGACGGCTGTGCGTTTAGCAGTGGAAAACGCTCCTAAACCGCTTGCTCCGCTTTTTGTTGCTAATATGTGCGCCTCTCTTCAGTCAACGATTGCCCAGATTCTTGCCGAGCGTACGTTGCACGCCTTCGCGATGCTTGAAGAAGAGGGGAAGCATGTCAGTGCTCTTGTCGTGGGGGGCGGTGTTGCGGCCAATCAATCGATCCGGGGGGGATTGACGCAAGCAGCCGGTAAGTACGGCGTGCCGTTTCTCGCCCCACCCGTTCCTTTGTGCACGGATAATGGTGTGATGATTGCGTGGGCAGGTCTTGAGCGGTTCTGCTTGGGCCTTAAGGATGACTTAACTGTTCGGGCACGGCCTCGTTGGCCGCTCGACACATTAGACGTGGATCGGGAGGCCCTTTAAGATGACAGCTTTACAGCATTTTGGTGTAATTGGCGGCGGCGCATGGGGAACGGCTTTGGCTCAAGCCCTCTTGCGAGCTGGCCGCGACGTGACCTTATGCGTGCGCGAGGCTGAGCTTGCGCAGACTATTCATGAAACACATGAAAATGTGACGTATCTGCCCGGTGTCGTCTTAGATCCTCGGTTGAAGGTCACGCATATTATGGCGGATTTGAAAGCTTGCGATGCGTGGCTTTTGGTCGTGCCTGTTCAACATATGCGCTTGGTCTGCGCCCAACTTCAGGCGCTTGACGTTGCGGCGAGCCTCCCCCTTATTCTGTGTTCTAAGGGCATTGAGATTGGCACCTTGAAGCTGCCCACTGTCATTGTTGAGGAAGCTTTGTCCGGCCATCCCTTGGCGGTTCTTTCCGGCCCCAGCTTTGCCGTTGAAGTGGCTAAGGATCAGCCGACAGCGGTGACTCTTGCCTGCGGCGATGAGGCTCTGGGGCTAAGCGTGTGTCATGCCGTGGGAAGCCTGTCCTTTCGGCCTTATTACAGCCCTGATTTGATCGGGGCCCAAATTGGCGGCGCGATTAAGAATGTTATCGCCGTGGCGACAGGGATCGCGGCAGGCTGTCAAATGGGAGAAAATGCGCGTGCCGCTTTGATCACGCGGGGTCTAGCTGAAATTCGGCGACTCGGGGCTGTTCTGGGGGCACGTGATGATACGTTGATGGGACTTTGCGGTCTGGGGGACCTTGTTTTGACGTGTTCCAGTACGCAGTCGCGCAACATGTCGCTCGGCTTTGCCTTGGGGCAGGGGCGTTGTTTGTCTGATATTTTGGCTCAGCGAAAAAGCGTCGCTGAAGGCGTGCCGACAACAGCGGCTGCTGCTGCCCTTGCGCAGCTTAAGGGCGTGGATATGCCTATTGTGATGGCGGTTGACTCGATACTCAATGGGGGGATGAAAGTTGGTGACGTGATTGCGCAGTTGCTTTCTCGCCCGCTGAAAAGCGAGCAGAGCTAGCAGTTTGCTAGCCGGTTGCCGAGCCTCTTCATGCGCGAGCGGCTCTTTATACCAGCGGACTTATGAACGGACTGTCCGGCAAGAGGATAGCGAGGCGCAGAGCGAATGAGTAAAAACAACGCCACCAGTGAGTCCGCTCATAGACCCGCTGGTATTATACGTCAGTTCATAGGCCCGCTGGTATAAGAGGCCCGCTATATTGTGCCTCGTTGTTTCAGGTTGATAAGAATTTTTGGTGCGTTCCGTCGAGGACCAAGCAGGTCAGCTTTCCCGTTGCGAAGGCACCCGTATCAATGCCGATGCGGTTGCGTTTGACTTCTGGCTCTGGGCGGATGGTGTGTCCATGGACGATCACGCGACCAAAATGCTCCTCGGAGAAAAGGAAATCGCCGCGAATGCTGAGCTGATCCATGGGGTTTTGCTGACCCAGCGCCACGTGAGGGCGGATCCCTGCATGAACAAAATAATAATGACCATAGGTTACGGACATAACGGTTTTTTTGATAAACGTAAGATGAGCCGCAGGAATTTTGGCCTTCACATCTTTGTATAGAGTTTCAAGCTTCCCTTTGCCGACAACACCGCTGAGCGAGTTGACCCCATAGCTAGCCAAGGCTGCCGCGCCTCCCAGGCTAAGCCAAGACAGTGCGATTTCAATGTGACCCTTCATAAAGGTCAAAAACATGTCTTCATGATTGCCGCGCAAAAAAACGGATGTTAATCCGGGCGGGTGATAGGTGATGAGGCGTTCAATCACGCCACAAGAGTCCAAGCCTCGGTCGATGTAATCGCCAAGGAAAATAAGAACTTTTGTTTTGTCGCGGAATTTTGCGGCATCGTCTTCAATCATGGCCAACATCTGATTCAATAAATCAAGACGACCGTGAATATCACCGACCGCGTAAAGTCTGTAGTTCGTTGGTGTTGACGGTTTTTGGCTCATGGGATCACAATAGCATGAGGGGATAAGGTTTTTCCAGCTTATCCCCTTTCCTTTTTGTGCGGGGCTTTAAGCCGCCAAAAGGCCATAAGCGAACCAGCGCGGCATGCTGTCGGTCAGGACATTGACCACGATTTTGTGAACAACGTCATCCGTAGGTTCTGCGGCTTCCATAATTTGCGTGGCCAAGGTTGGGTTTTTAATAATGAGTCGCTCCAGTTCTGGTTGAAGCGATCCCGCGCACAGGGAAAGCCCCACACGATTAACCGCCTGCAAGACTAAGGCTTCGCGCGCTGTCAGCGTCACCACACTGCCTGTGACCGAGGAGGCCAAGCGAATGGTCGGTTCGGAAATTTCAATTGTGTTCAAAAGGGCATTAAAGTTGTTTGACCAAACGGGGCGCATAACATCGCCCTTTTTTTGTCCCTCATACCGTGCGCGCATGGGCTGGGCAATGTCGCAGGCGACAAGCACGTTAATGGCGGCCACGACTTCATCGGGGTTCATTCCCAAGCCCGCAGGATGATGTAAGAAATCGCCAATTCCAATCGGCATTGATGACATCAAGTCGATCAGGCGTGTAAAAATAGGAGTTGAAAGATGAATGGTGCCCGCTTGTGTTGTCACGGAAGACGGAACGTGGTCGCGAAGCGCTGTAATGCCAAACGTGAAGTTGCCGAACAGTTCTGAGTTTTCAAAAGTTTGCTCAACGGGGCGTTTGACCCAGACATCATTGCGAATCAAACGTTGAAGCGCAAAGTCTTTGATGGGTTCATAAAGCAAGTGATCGTTGCATTTATCAAGTGTGCTGTGCGCCGCTGCAGGCGCCGCAAGTTCGATATAGTTCGCACCGAAATCAGCATCCCCGACAAAGGAAAAGTCCCGAGGCAGAAGGCTCGCCATAGTTTCAAAAGTGCCTGAAATCACGTCTTGTTCTTTTGATACGCAGGCATCAAAGAAAGTGTTCGGCGTTTTTGACTCCATTGCTTTGTCGAGAGCCGTCCGCGCAATGGGGTGATCCGCAAAATAGCTCGATCCAAGAGCCTTGATTTCTTCGAGAAACTCTTGAGCTTGCTCTGTCGAAAGGTCCGGCACATATTCGCTGATAAGGAATTGTAAGATTTGGTCCGGGTTTTCGTACGCACGATAGCGAAAGCAAAAATATCCGCCGGGAACAAGTTTGGTTTCCGCTGTCGTGAAAAGAGTTTCACGCTCGGCGTCCGACGGCGGCGTTTGGGTGTATTCTGCCGACAGATAATCAAGCTTGGGCGGCAAAAGATCCAAAGAGTTGACGAAGGAAATGTTACTGATCATGCGATCTTTTGCAACTTTTTGGGCATACGATAAAAGTTGATCATTGGGAATAACGCCGTAAAACTGGGCCTGCGGATTGCTCGCAGCCAGACAAACCAGTGTTTCTGAATCAAACAGACCCGTTTGCGCATATATAAAAGCTGTGTCTGGACTTTTTGGTTTTAGTCCACGCAAAGCGCCCACGTAATTGAGGCGCGTAGGACTTAAATCAAAAGACAGCGGCGAGATATATGACATGTTAGAATTCTCCAGATGTTATGACGGGTTACATATAATCCAAGATAGAAAGGTTTATCAGACTTGAGACAGCAGAGTAAGAGGCTTGTAGCTGGGCTTGAAGCACCGTGATTTTAACAGCCACTTCATTAACATCAACAGCCTCGATATTGTCAATTTGCGTATCTAGGCTTTCTATTTTGGCTTCGATGTTCGTCTGCGTGTTTTCAAGTGAACTTGTGGCGTTTGTGACCTTGGTGTGAGTCGCTCGGATGTTGGCTAACCCGTCAGAAATCAAGTCGCGGGCTGTCGTCATATAGGTGTCGTAGTTAGCCTCGTCGTTTGTCGCGGCATAGGCAAAACGCAACCCCATAATAAGCTGCTGAAACCCTTCTTCATTACTGGTCACGCCATAGGTCAGCGTCTTGGTCGTATCGATGGTTGCCGACTCTTTCACATTGGCTTCAGGTATGGTCGCCGTTGGATCAAGTGGGTCATAGTCTGTGTCGTAAGCTGGCACGGTGTCGCCCGTCGCCAGATAGGGATCGGTTTCTGTCGGCGGTGAGGGCAAGGATAGAATGTCCCCCACAGGGGCCGTTTCGTACCGTGATCCAGAAAAAAGATAACGTTCGCCGACTGTCTGGTTCAAATAATATTCAACCTGAGACATGTATTCTTCGATAAGCGTTTTTGTCGTTTCATTGGTTTCGGTGTTATATGTGCTTGCCGATAGAATGCTGGAGTAAGAATCGGCAGCAATATCTTCAACGCCTTCAAGCGCGCTGTCGTACACTGAGAGCCGGGTTGAGATGGTGTCAATGACGGTGAGGAATCCGTTCTGTTGGCCAATATCGCTTGTGAAGTTCATAAGCTTTTGAGCATTGGCGGCGGAATAGTCCGCCATGTTCGATGAATAGATGCCCGTTGAAAGTTGCTCGGACAACGTTGAAAGAAGGGTCGTTCCTGTGGACAACGATTTGGTGGCGGCGAGCTGTACGCCAAGAGTGCTTATTGAATCAACCATGATACGTTCCCATTACAACAGGTTTTCTAGTTTGGCGAAGAGAGTATTGATAACCGACATAACGTGGGCGGATGCGGCATAGGCATTTTGAAAGGTCACCAAGTTCACAAGCTCGTCATCAACGCTTACGGCTGTTTCGTTCGTGAATTTTTCTTCGAGATAGGATTGAGTCGTGTCTGCGCTGTCGCTGAGCGTTGCAACGTTGGTCGCGGCTTGTTGAAAGCCTGCATATACCGAGGTTACATAGGAAGAATAACTGGCCCCCGTCAGCGAAATCCCGTCGTACGTTATTGTGCGAGTCGAGTCGAGCATGGCATCCGTTACGGTGGCGGCTATACTCGTTTTGACTGTGGCTGTGCCGTCTAAAAGACTTGCGTTAACGGAAAAATCTGTTCGGCTTGTCCCGGTGAAGAAGCTGGTGTCCAGCTCTCCTGCTTCCGCAGCAATCGAAGCATAGGCTCCCGCAAACGAATCTACGCTGGATGCAGCTGTTGTCGCCGTATCCGTGAAAAGATCGAAAACCCCATCCAACTGACCCCGCAGTTTTTGAATGACGCTTGTATTCGGATCCGCACTGGCCGGTGTCGTTTCCGCACGGAAATCGACAAGGGCTTCAAGGCTTCCCCCCGTTAAAGCGTCGTTCAGCGAAAGTCCTGGATTTGTTGATGATGTGATGTTCGTCCCATCGTATTCGAATGTGCGGACCGACGGCCCATCGACGAGCTGATAGCCTGTGGCCGTGTACAGCGCAACCTGTCCGCTCCCGCGCGTGAGGACGGTCACGTCGGTAATTTCAGCGACTTTTAAAATGAGCTGATCGCGCTGATCTTCAAGGTTGCCTCCCGATAAGCCTGAATTGACCGCCATGGCGATCTTTGTGTTCAGATCTTGAATCTGTTCAAGATACGAATTCAGGTCGTCCACCGTGCCATTAATTTCTGTGTAACACTGGCGGTCCAAATCTTCGACTTGTTCGGCCAGACGATTGACTTCGTCGGCCAAGTTGGTTGCGTTTTGTATCACCTGTTGTTGGCAGACCAAGCTTTCAGGGGAGGCTGAAAGTTCTGTCCAAGAATTGACAAAGTCGGTGACATATTCAGATAGGCTTGGGTTGTCGGAACTGCTTGTTCCCAGAATATCTTGAACCTGCTGAAAATAGGAATCCAATGTGCTGAGCTTACTTGCGTTGGCTGTCGCCGAAGTCAGTGTTGTGAAAAGAGCGGCGTTCGTTGATCGGGTGAACCCCGAGACCTGCACGCCGCCACCAACTTTCCCCAAGACGGCTGCCGTTGTCACAGTCGTCTTTTTGGTATAGCCCACCGTCGATGCATTGGAAATGTTACTCGCGGTCAACTCAAGCTGAGTCGAAGCCGTCGAAATTCCTGACATCGCGATAGAAAGTGCAGATTCAAGTGACATAGGGACGTCCTATTGAAAACGAGGGCTATCTGATGATGTTGATCGCTTCTTGCATCATGTTGTTGGCGGTCGTGATCGTTTTGGCATTGGCAGAATAGACCTGCTGCGCCTGAATGAGTTTTGTGAACTCATCCGCGATGTCGACGTTTGAGCTTTCCAAAGCATAGGAGGCAATCGTTCCCGCGCCGTTTGTTCCCGCAAGGCCATAACGTGCCGAACCGGATGAAAGGGTTTGAGAGAAGGCGCCGCCCGTGATGCGTTGCAATTGTCCTTCGGCAAAGAACTGGACAACAGGAATTTGGGCGATAATACGTGTGCGTCCATTGTCATAGTTCAAGGACACGAACCCGTTGTCATCGATAGACAGACTTTGGAACGAACCGCGAGGAATACCGTTTTGCTCCAAGGTGCTGACGGTGATGGTCGTATCGTCAAACTGTGTCACACCGGAAGATTTGTTGTAAGAACCAAAGTCGATGGTAATCGGTTGCGTTCCTGCGCCGTCATAATCAAGATTAAGGCTGATTTGCGCATCGCCTGCTGCGGATGTCAAAACCGTCCACCCAGCAGGAACCGCTGTGTCGTCGGCGATGGTCTCAATCGTACCAGCCACCGTGCCTGCCACAGATCCATCGTTGAAAGCAAAATCGATAGAAGCCGTATAGTCGGTATAGGTTGGTGGTGTGCCTCCGTCCGAGACGGCATCCGGGACCGTGATTTCCAAGGTCCAGTCATTCGTTGCATTTTTTGTCCAAGTGAAGGACATGTCATGTGCACCGCCCAGCGCATCATAGACCTGAACCGTTGATGGCGCAAAACTTGTTGCGTCGGCGGTACTTGATGGCAAGTTGGCGGCGTATTCAACGGTTGAGGTTGGAACAGGATTGTCGAGGAGTTCTGATAATTGGATCGGATCACTTGCCGACGTATCGACAAGACCATCTTCATCGACGGTGTAGCCTGTCAGATAATAGCCGCTTCCGTTGACCAGATAACCTGCGTCGTTGAGTGTAAAGTCGCCAGCGCGTGTGAAATAGGTTGTACTGCCAAAGGTTGTCGTGCCGTCCGCGCCCACAACAGCCGCGCGAACCGGAAAATATCCAGATCCCGAAATAGCCAGCGATGTCGCGCTGGAGTCGGACACAAGGTTGCCCTGTACCCCGTTGGAGTAACTTGGTGTCGCTTTCACGCCGCCCGGATCGTTGCTGACCGAGCTGGATTGCGTCACGAGCGACTCGAACTTGGTTTCAACTGCTTTGTAGCCCGTCGTTGTCGCGTTGGCCAAATTGTCAGAAATGTTCCCGATGGCAGCAGACTGGGCGGCAAGCCCGCCTACAGCGACGGTTAAGGCAGCATAAATAGACATAAAACACCTCTTGTTGAACTTAGACGATGGCATAAGCGCCGACGTGGGAACCCAATTTCTTGTGAGCAAGAGCCGTGCCAAAAGGTAAGTCATTGATGTCGCTTGTTCTGTTGTGGCGTTGAGGCTGGCGTTTTCTGCTCTTACGGGGAAAAACTTGCCTGCCTGTGCAAAAAGAGACGTTCTGCCGCTTGACAGGGGGAGGGGAACTAAACTAGAACTAAAAAGGAACAAATGAGATCCGCTGCCATTTTTTTCTTAGAGCAGATCGCGATAAGGTTGGCGCTTTTTGCCTCAAGCGTTCGCGTGAATTGGCTCGATAAACAATAGGATAAAGCGGCGGCATGCAGTCAACGATGCGTCAACCTAATCGGGAAACGCTCTAGAAGGATTTACGCCCCATGCTGACTCGTAAACAAAAAGAGCTTTTGTTTTTGATTCGTGATCGCGTCGCGCAAGACGGTGTTCCTCCCTCTTTTGATGAGATGAAAGTGGCCTTGGGGCTTCGTTCAAAATCCGGTATTCATCGGCTTATAACCGGGTTGGAGGAACGCGGCTTTATTCGCCGTCTTCCGCATCGCGCCCGTGCGCTCGAGATTTTGCGGCTGCCCGAAGGGCGGGAGGAGACGAAGGTCGCTCAGGTCGCTCGTAAGGTTAAAGATGCGGCCCAGCTTATCGCCGAGACAACGCTTCACGACATTTTTTCTTTGCCTTTGTATGGCCGCATTGCCGCAGGCACGCCGATAGAAGCGATTTCTTCTGTTTCACAAATGGTCGAGGTTCCATCGGCTTTGTTGGCCAATGCCAAAGGTGGCGTGAGCGGCGAACATTATCTTTTGGAAGTTGCCGGTGATTCGATGATTGAGGCGGGGATCATGGATGGGGATCAGGTCATTATTCGCCGCGCCGATACGGCTGAGAATGGGGCCATCGTTGTTGCTCTCGTCGATGATCATGAGGCGACGCTCAAATATTTAGAACGTCGGAAAGCCGAAATTGCTCTTATTCCAGCAAATGAACGCTATGAAACGCGTCTCTTGCCCTCTGATCGCGTGAAGGTTCAAGGGCGACTGGTCGGATTGGTCCGCAAATATTAGACCTCTTCGCAGCCTAACAAGAAAAATCTTATTGCTAATGCGAAATATCCCTTGACTCGAGGGCGCCGTTGTGCTATTGACAATGTTACGCGGAGCTGTAACCGAAATGATCTTGCCCTTCTTTTGGGTTCAGCAAACTGCTTAGACCAACGGGTCTATGAGCGGACTCACTGGTGGCGTTGTTTTTACTCATTCGCTCTGCGCCTCACGATCCTCTTGCCGGACGGGTGCTTTGTTTTTAAAGGAAAGGACTGTCCGGCAAGAGGCTATCTCCTCGCAACCGCTCATGACCCAGCGCGTCGGTTCATCGGGCGGTTGGTATAAATCCCCCTGTGTTAACGAGTTCCAACACGTTGTACGTTTCCAACATGCCCCGTTGGCAACGTCGGCTGGATTATTGTCCCAGCTCGGTCGGCTTTGAGCCAAAGCCCGGTGACCACGGCCTTTGCCCTCGTTCAGTGCGGACTGTGTTGATTGTAAATGGACCTTCGGGTGTGAAGCTTAGGCTGTGTGCCCCCCGTTGCCACACAGAGTCCGCGTCGATCACAGCCTGTGGTGCAGAACAGGCCGTAAGTCGCGCAAACGATACAACAATAAGCTCGCGGTTTGCACAGGCCTTTGTGACGATGTCAGGTGCGGCGTCTTTATGAAGGAAGATAATTGTCGGCGATCCTGTCCGTGTTGGCGGACTATAGGCGCAATAGGCGGCATCGCAAGTTAGCTCGTCTGGCAAGGTTGTGATGGTCTTATCATTGAGATAGAGGGCCTTGGGTTGCCCAACCTGTTGGAGCCACTGCCCGACGGTGAAGTCTTCTTTGCGCTTGCCGTAAACGGCCATCCGACCGTCTCGCAGCCTGACCGCCCAGATGGGCTTGTCGTCGGAAATATAGACTGTCGGTAAGGTCACAAACAGCGGATAGAAACAACCCGCCATGATGGCAAGAAGTCCTGCATAGCGCCATGCACGCCGCCATAGGCATAACCACAGGCCTCCGCCAATGATGAGGCCAAAAGCCCAAAAGGGTATAGGCGGGAAGGGGATTTGGGCATAGGGCCAAGTGGCTACGGTCTGGGCGAGAGATATAAGGCCTTTTACGCCCCAGCCTGTGCCATCGATGAACAGACTCGCACCGCCGAACGGCAAGAAGATATAGGTTAAAAGGAGACATGGCATAATCCAGAATGTGGTCAGCGGGATCGCGATCATGTTGGCCACGACGCCATAAAAACTGAAGTTCTGAAAATGGAAAATTGTAAACGGGGTTGTGGCCGCCGTTGCAATGAGGGAGGTCAAGACAATATCGCGCAGGTGAAACGTAAGCGTTTTCATCCAGCTCGGGCCGCACCATTCGATCCCTGTAATCAGCGCTGTGTCCAGACGTTTTTCGTACGCTGCAATCATCGCCAAAACAGCCGCGAAGGACATTTGAAAGCTGGCCCCCATGGCGGCGCTGGGGGTCGCCAACATGATGATGCTGGCAGCCAAGGCGAGAAGGCGCAGGCTTTGTGCCCGTCGGTCGGTCATGATGGCGAAGAAAACAAGGCCCGTCATAAGCGCGGATCGTACGGTCGGGGCATCGGCTCCGACCAGACAGGTGTAAAGAGCCGTCGCAAGAATAGCTGTAAAGGCGGCTATTTTCTTGATAGGCAGACGTAAGGCGATCCATGGAAACAGAGCGAGGAGAAAGCGCAAGGGAAAATAAACAAGCAGGGCCATCATGCTAACATGGACACCTGAAATCGAAAGAAGATGTGAAAGTCCAGAGGCGCGCATGGCCTCCATGACTTTTCTGTCGATACCCGTTTGACTCCCGGATAAGAGCGCCGCTGTCATGGTTTTGGCGGGGCCGTCAAGACGTTCAAAGGCGGCAAGCGTTAAGGCATGGCGCGTTGTCTCGAACAAGATCGCCGCTCCATCCCAAAAGAACGCTAAGGGATAACGGGATTCGTAGGTGCGGGGTTGGACATAAGATAAACCCGTCGCTCCCAATTGCTTGAAAAAAGACTGTCGGCGAAAATCATAGCCGCCGGGTACGGCGGAATCGTTCGGTGGCCAGAGAGGACCCCACAGATTGACCCGGGTGCCCGCTTTGGGAAGTTCGGCATAAGGTGTTTTGACTTTGACCCGGATGGTCAGCGGCCTTTCTTTGCGAGGAAGAGTCTTGATGCTGGGACGCTTGAGCGTAAGGCGTGCGCCTTCCGGCAAAGCTTCCGCTCGCATTAATGTGCCCGTCATAGAAATCGGATCAAGCGGCGCACTGAGCATCGGACTTTCCTCGCGTGCGGTTTCAACTTGTGCGGCGTTGAAGCCTAAACCGATGGCGAGACAGGAAACCATGATGGGGAAGGCCCAAGGCTTGCGTCGTGAAAGTATGGTGAGGACGGTCATGCCTGGCGTCAGGGCAAGAAGGCTTAAGGCGGGTTGGAAGGGGAGGGCAAAATAGACAGCTATGCCCACAACAATCAGAACGGGGAGCCACAAGAACCAACGGTCACGTTCGTTTAAAAAAGAGGTCAGAGGAAAAGAGACTGGGTTCACAAAGGGGCTCGAACAGGATAGGGTGGACGTTCTCCTTTAAGTAAACATCTTTGTTGTGGTCTTGTCATGTCTGTTGTTGTTCGCTTTGCGCCTTCTCCCACGGGATATCTTCATATCGGTGGGGCCCGTACGGCTTTGTTTAACTGGCTTTTTGCTCGCCATCATGGGGGCCAGTTCCTTATGCGCGTCGAAGATACGGATCGCGAACGCTCAACACCTGAGTCGGTTGGCGTTATTTTGGATGGTATGCGCTGGCTTGGCTTTGAATGGGATAATGATGATCCTGCACAAAATAAGGGGAAAAATTATTATTCTCAGTTCGACATGTGCGCTCGTCATGCCGAAGTCGCCCATCAGATGTTGGCCAATGGCACCGCCTATTATTGTTACGCCTCGCCTCAAGAGCTTGATGCTATGCGCGCCGAGCAAAAGGCCAAGGGGCTGCCCATGCGTTACGATGGTCGGTGGCGTGACCGTCCGGCCAGCGATGCCCCTGCCGGTGTCAAGCCAGTCATCCGGCTGAAAGCGCCACAAACAGGGGAAACCATTGTCAATGATTTGGTGATGGGAAGTGTGACCGTTCAAAACGCCCAGCTGGATGATATGGTTTTGTTGCGTGGCGATGGAACCCCAACCTATATGCTCGCCGTGGTTGTTGACGATCATGATATGGGCATCACGCATGTTATTCGCGGCGATGACCATTTTACAAATACGTTTCGCCAGATTCAGATTTACAAGGCGATGGGATGGGATCAGCCCATTTTTGCACATTTGCCGCTGATTCATGGCCCTGATGGCGCCAAATTTTCAAAACGGCATGGGGCGCCAGCTGTGTCGGATTATCGCGATATGGGCTTTTTGCCCGAAGCCATCCGCAACTATCTTTTGCGCTTGTGCTGGTCTCATGGTGACGATGAGATTATTTCGACAAAGCAAGCTATTGAATGGTTTGATTTTGGCGGTGTGGGACGTTCCCCGGCGCGGTTTGATTTTGCAAAGTTGAATCATCTTAACGCTCATTATATCAATGAAATGGACAATAAAGAGCTTGTTACATTGACCCTTCCGTTTGTTACAAAGCTGTTGGGCTATGAGTTGAATGCGGACCAAAAGGCGACATTGCTGGCGGCCTTGCCGGACATCAAGCCCCGCGTTCAACGGTTAACAGAGATTGCCGAAGCTGCACGGTTTTATTTTGAGATCCTTGATTTGGATGAGAAGGCTGCGAAGCTTTTAACGCCAGAGGCGCGTGGCTATCTTCTTGATTTGGCAACACAAATTAAGATGCTCCCCGTCTTTTCACACGAAGCCTTGGAAGAGATCTTTCGGGCCTATGCAGAGGCCAAGGGATTGAAGCTGGGAGCTGTGGCTCAGCCGTTCCGGGCGGCACTGACAGGTCGGGCCGTTTCGCCCCCCATCTTTACGGCAGCGGCCTTGTTGGGGCGGGATGAGGCGCTTAAGCGGCTGGCGAGGGTATCCCTTTGATGAAAGAGGGGTTGTTGTTAATAAAAATTTGATGATTCCTGCATTATTTCGTTAATTACTTTCAAGAGATGTGCTATCGGTTCCCTTGTTTGTAGGACCGAATGTCTTGGGCTTTTGAAAGCGACTGGTAATGATGGATACTCTATTGGGAACATCTCAGAACGATGTGACGGACATGGAAACAGAGAGTAACAACCCTTTAGATGCTGCGATGGTTGTTGGGCCATCTTGGCAGGAGCAGGACGATGTCTTGCGCTCAATGTGGACCGACAACAAGTCTCCTGAAGAGATTGCTTCGACCTTGCACAGGTCCGTTGCTGCCGTGATGACTCGTGCCGCTCGCTTGGGGCTTCCCCGTCGATCAGCACCAGGCCGTAAGCGTGGCTATAAACGAACGGATGTTAAGCGCAAGATCATGCCGCCGGCTGGTTCTCGCGTGCGCGTCTCGGTCAGCAAAGATATTGAAGAGGCGTCAGAGCCGTATGCTGCCCCTCAAGTTATGATGCGTGTTTGTCTTATGTGCTTGAATAAGTTTCAATCACAGGGTCGTCATAATCGGATTTGCCCATCTTGCAAAGGTTCTGCCGACTATGCGACGGGGAACAGCACCCCAGACTTTACGTTTAAGGTCATTAGCTAATCGTTATTGCTTTTGACGTAAGAAGTTCAGAGTTCCTGCGCCCCGAGTTCTTCGGTGCTTCCTTGGATGAGGTTCGCCCATGTCAGTTACTGATGCTATATCAACGGTTTTAACGCGTAACGCTTTTTATCGTGATGGGTATCGCCTTCTTCTCAGAATCAGTATTTTGCAGGGCGTTATCATTGTTCTTTTGGTGGCGACAATTGTGACGATGGTGCTTTCGATTGACACCAAGTACATCTATTTTGCGACGACCTCCGATGGCCGCATCATCAACATTGTGCCTTTGAATGAACCCTATCGCTCTCGCGGTGAGGTGGTGGCTTGGGCCGCACGTAAGGCTCAGGATGTTATGCGCTTTGGGTATAATGATTTCCGTCAACGGCTTCAGGCCTCTTCGACGAGCTTCACGGCTTCAGGTTGGGAAAGCTTTACCAAGGCAATGAAAGAGGCGCGCATTCTCGAAGCGATTGAGGCTCGTCGCCTGACCGTTTCTATGCAGATTGGCGCTGCGCCCGAAGTCAAGAATGCTATTGAGAAAAACGGTGTTTATTCTTGGTATCTCCAGTTCCCCGTGGTTATCAAGTTTGATGGTGATGGGGCCCCGAACGATATGACGGCAACGCTCGTTCTTCAGATTGTTCGTGTTTCGACGCTTCAGAATCCAGAAGGCATCAGCATTGAGCAATGGATCGCCGTTCCGAGGTAACACAGATGGGCCAAGACCAACTTCCGGGAGAGATTCCTTCGCCTCGCGCTGCGCAGCAGGGAGCCCCAGCCTCCGTTGCTGCCCCGGGAAAGCAGGCTCCCGTGGCGCCGTCTAAGGTTCGCGCGGAGCCAAGTCGTTTAACCCGGATGTTAGAGTTTGTCGTCTTCGGCCAGTTTTTGAAGGAAGACTTTTCATCAGAAAAGTTTCGTTTGGATGAGTCGTCTTATCTGCCCAAACAGAGACGTTTGTTAAAGCTTATTCGTAGGCAAACCTATGTTATCATCGCCCTTGTTATTTTGATTATTGCGTCCGCGCCTTACTTGCAGCCTATACAAATTTATAATGCCAAGGTTCCTGCGCCTGCGAACCGAAACCTTCCGTTGACCGTTATGACTGAACCAAATCTGACGGATGAGGCTGTTCTTTCATGGGTCGAGGCCAGCATAACAGAAATCTTGACCTTTGGTTTTGGTGATTTTGATCGTCGTATTATTTCTCAGAAGCATCGGTTCACGAAGGTTGGTTGGGAAAGTTTTCTGCAAACCGTTCGGTCCAGAAATATGCGCTCTGATTTTAAGATGCAGCAGCTCGTTTTAACAACAGCCCCGGCTGAGACTCCAGTTATCGTGTCTAAGGGCGTGGATGCGGATCAGGAATATATATGGAAGATCGAAATGCCGATCATTATGACATATACAACGAATAATAACGTGAGAAGCGGGCGAAAAAGTATTGTCTCGGTTACGGTCGCTCGGGTTCCTTCCTCAGAAAGCGTGCGTGGCATTGGCATCAAGCGTTGGATGATGCTCTGATTGTTCCTTGTTTGTCGCTGGTTCCGAAAAAAGATTGGTTAACGTGCGGCTAAATGGTTTCAGCTTCTTGACCAAAGTAGATCCGTGTGAAATAGGATAGCCAGTTATAAACTATATCTTAACGCCGTATGCGCGAAAAGAGAGTAGGAAGTCCGAATGTTAAAACTGATTCGGGGATGTCACTTGTTGTACAAAAGCGGACAAAAATTTTTGAGTTCAGCCATTTTAGGAATGGCTGTCGGTGTTGGGGGCCTTGTTTTCTTCACTGCGGGAAGTTACGCGGCAGAGCCGCCGTCGCTTGCGGCGGCTGTTCGTGAAGTCGTTGCCCCGACACAAAACACATCGGCGGCGGGAAAGTCCTCGTCAGGCGCACCTATGATCGAGCGTGGGGACGCACGTCCCGGTGGAATCGATTTGTCCGGGGTTTCTCCCGTTTCTGAAGATCAGCTCATGCTTGAACAGCAAGCTATTGAAACGGCGGCACGCGCGGCAGAAGAAGAAGAAGCGAAGCGCGAAGAAGAGCATAATCGCAAATCATTTAAGCGCGCCTCTGAAGGATTGATGCCTTTATCGTCAGAGCAGATTCGCAGCTTTATGCAAAAGTTGGAAATCACGCAAGAAGCCTCTCAGGCGCCTTCGTCCGGTGCCCCGAAAGGCGAGGTCAAGATTGCGAATATTTCTTTGGATCCCGGTGGCGAGCCTCCACAAATCAACTTGGCGGCTGGCTATGTAACTACCATTGATATTATCGACCAAACTGGCGAGCCGTGGCCTATTCTTGACGTTGGCGTAGGCGGAAATTTTGAAGTTACGCCAACACAAGCAGGCTCACACGTCGTTCGTGTCGTTCCCTTGACGCGGTTAGGAATGGGGAACCTTTCTATCCTTGTTAAGGGGCTGTCGACCCCCCTTATCTTCCGTCTTGTGTCGGGTGGGGCAACCTTCCATATGCGCTATGATGCCCGCGTGCCTGCCTTGGGGCCCATGGCGCGTACGCCGTTGATAAATTACCGTCGCCCCGGTCCTGTGGCTGGCGACGCCTTAATGTCTATGTTGCTTGAAAATGCACCACCGAAAGAAGCCAAGCGTATGAAGGTTGGCGGCGTGGACACGCGCACAATGGCTTGGCAAGTCGGTGAACGTGTTTATGTTCGCACGCCGTTGTCTCTTTTGTCGCCAGCGTGGAATGCAAGCGTTTCATCGGCAGATGGGATGACGGTTTATGAAATTGGTGATGCACCGGTTTTGCTAATGTCTGATAATGGCGCTATGATACGGGCGCGTCTCTTGCGGGAAGATTCTCATGACAAGTAATGATGAGTTTGATCAAGAACAATTCGATGATGGTGACTTTCACGATGAGGGCCTTAGGGCTCAAGAGTCGCCGAAGTCTGGACTGATCGCCGCCTGGCGTAGTAAGCCTTTGTTCAAGCTTGTTATTATTATGGCTGGCGTTGGTGTGGCTTTGGTTTTGGCTTTGGGTGTCTTTTCTGAAGATAAGGCGCCGCCTATTTCATCCTTGGCGAAGGCTCCGTCTATTCGCGAGGCTCCCGGTGGGGCGGCTTCTCCTTTTTTCATTGAACAGAATAAACAAGCTAATAGTGATCGTGCGCACGAGGCTTTAAGCCAAGGGGGAAGCGCGCTTCCAACGCCGGCTGGCCATGATGTGACGGATCTTGTCGATAAAAACAAAAAGGATCCGCTTACTGAATTTCGTGAGGAAACAGAGCGTTTAAAGCGTGAGTTGCGCAGCGAGCAGCAGCAAAATAATCAAAAGCTGCAAGTTATGCAGCAGCAGGTCGCTCAAGGCGTCCGTCAGACCCCGGCTCAAGATGACACTTTGGCGCGCGCGATGCAAAAGCAGATGCAGCAAATGATGGATAGCTGGGCCCCGCATGGCGGCAAGGTTGTTCCTGGTTATGCCAAGGAAGATCCTGTGGAAGCGGCTTCCAGTCCTAGTGCGGGCAATCTTCAGCAGGCTTTGGCTCAGCAACAGGCCACTTCGGCTCGTGCTGATACCGTTCTTGTTCCTTCTGGCACGGTGAACTATGCGCAGCTTCTGATGGAGGCCAACTCTGACATTCCGGGTCCCATTTTGGCGCAAATTCTTTCCGGGCCTTTGGCTGGTGGACGCGCTATTGGTCGCTTTGAGGTCAAGAATGACTTTTTGGTTATGTCTTTTAATTTAGTTAATCTCAAGGGGAAGGAATACGCGATTAATGCTTTGGCGCTTGACCCTGATACAACATTAGGCGGTTTGGCGACTGAAGTGAATCATCGTTATTTTTCTCGTATTTTGTTGCCTGCGGCTGGCGAGTTTATTTCGGCTTTTGGTCAAGCCTTGTCAGAAACAGATGTAAGTACGACCGTGGCGGATGGCGCTGTCTTACAAGATCAGGCCAAGAAGGGAGCCAAGGAAGCTCTCTATTCCGGGCTTGGTAAGGCCGGTGATACCATGTCGGAATTCTTCAAGAATGAAGCGAATAAGATCCAAACTCTTGTGCGTGTTGCTGTCGGAACCCCGATG
>JAQUYN010000048.1 GCA_028691835.1 Alphaproteobacteria bacterium
TCAAAATAGCTGTGATATTTGTTCTGAAACGATAGCGAACAAGTCGCTCAGGCCGAACTTCATAAGAAAGATCAAGATCCGTGCCAGAAGCAGTTTAGCCAAGGCATCGGGGCCATAGATCTTCATTAAAACGTTGGTAATGTCCGCTGAATCCATCGCACGACGTGTGATGGGATACAAAGTGCCGTCAACCTCGATAATAATCGGGCGATCCGATTGAATGCTGATGTCCGTTGCCTTGCGCAAAGCACACCACAACAACAACCCATCCACATGGTCTTCTTGAACACGCAAAGGTTCATCAGGCCATCCGGCAATCCGGATCTGATTTTCGTCGGCCAAAACCAAGTCGGCGGGATCTATTGTCGAGGTGCTGTCGTCCAAGTGTTGCTCCGAGGGATAAGAACCGAAGGGCCTGTAATCGCGACGCCGCGATCACCAACTCTCATTTCAGAACCACCCCCGGTTACGCCACGATCTTCGTGCATAGCATAAGGTGGAGAGATCATTCCCTGAGCCAAAAGTTCGCGATACCGAACCATGCCAACAAAATCATTCGTCATCCGATCCAAATCGGCCTCAAAGATTTCTTCAGCTTGGGAAATACCCGCGTTCCAACCTTCAAGAACAAGATCCCGCCACAGCTCACGCTCATCGTCATTACGAGGCAGAAGCAAAGTGGGGGGCGGATCAACGCGACCCCAATCACGCTCTAAATACAAACGCCAATTGCGTGGGGCCGTCACAATACGGGCAGCCCGATTGATGCGGTACACGCGATCAGCTACGGCAGCTTCCTGCCCGCCCCCGTTCACGATAACAGCGCGCTGTCCTTCGGAAACGATGGGGGGCTCGATCAATAGCCCCGAAGGTGCCGCAATCAACAACCGCGTAAAGTCATACGTCTTGCCCAAGCTCATCTCATGCTCGGTTAAGCGCCGCTGAATCTCAAAAGTACGATAAGCCAGTCCACCACGTGCGCCATACGACAGAGCCGCTTCCTTTAGGGCGTCATTACGGATCTGAAGACCAACAATGTCTGAACTTTCAGGCGTGTCACCCGTCAACTGCTCTTGCAAATCTTGAAGAACCGGTGGTGGTGGTGAAGCCTCAAGGGCAACGGATTCTTGCGCTTGAGCACAAGAAGCCGCCAGCAAAAGCCCCGACACAAACACGATTGTGACAAAAGGTTTAAACCAAAGGGAAAAATTAAGTTCTGTCGACCGGTGCATAGCGAATCTCGATTGTATTATTTGAACTATTCACCGAAATATCGGCCCGGCGCCCGGCCTGCAATCCAAGATCATGAAGAACTTCAATCAAAGGCTTTTGATACACATCAAGATTGATCAACAAAGGAACATTTGGACGCCCGCCAACAGCCTGATAGCGCATGCCAGCACGCGTAGCCAAGGTATCGACCATCTGTTCAATCGGCCCCGACCAACGAACTGTAATCAACTGAGTCAAAGCAGGAGGTGCAGAAGAATAATCTTGCGGCGCGGGAAGCTGGGGTTCGCGTTCCTGCTCAATACCAGAAATTGTATCAAGAGCCTTCGCAGCTTTCTCAGCCGCTTGCGCCAGACGCATGCTCACTAAATCAGGCTCTGTCGCAACAGGATCCAGTTGCATGCTTGAGCAACCAACCAAGGCCATTCCTATTGCAAGAAGCAATGCTTTTTGAGAATTCTTCAAAGCTATCATCATATGATACCTATTAAGTGACTTATATTCTTGTTGACCACAACGCCTTGTCGAGATCGCTGATATGTATAAACGGGAGACCTCTTTTGTACAACAAAATCCTCCCTTTTTCCTTTCACTTACCCGAAGAATCGCAAATAAACCAACGCATAGCCAAACAAGGCGCCCGCAACAATCATGACGAGAATTGCAGTGAACCATAGCCCAGTAAACAAATAATAAAGAGCTATCGCGAAAAGAATAGCCGATGCAACGCCATAGATCAAAGAAGCGTTAGGAATATTTTCCTTCTGCGGGGCGACAGTCCTGCGCAGCGAGTCCAACATTCCGCCCGAGCGAACGATTAAAGAAGGAAGCCCACCCTTAATGCCCTTGTTCCCTTTTTTTGAATCGTTCGTCAAATGGGCCTCCTCGTTATGGGATAATGTCGGTCAGAACAGCCGCCATGCGTTCGGGACGACCTTGGACGATTTTAATCCGTCCGTCTTTCCCACGATAGACAAGATAGGGGTACCCCTGAATATTCCATTTAGCCACCAAGCCAAGGTTATCCATGACGGCACGAACAGCGATAGGTTCGGGTGTTCCCGAAAGCGCTTGGGCATCACCTTCAACAAAACGATCCCAGACCGACAGCGGATCTGCGACACGAAGCAACTGAGCGGCCATATTCTTTTCATCATCGCCCGTGCTGTTGAATACGGGAATCAAACGAACCTGAACCGCGCCAGATTTCACATGATCGCGAAGCTCACGCCATGTCTTTTTACAATTGGGGCACCGTGGCGCAACAATCATTTGGATTTCAGCTTGATCATTGTGACCAAGAACAACCCCGGCTGCAGCCTTAAGATCTTCGAGAAAACGCTCCCCTGGCGACGACAAGGATACAGAAGGAGGCAATCCGTTCGACGATGCGGTGGCCGCTCGCTGTTGCGATTCAACTTTAGGTGTGCCCCGGTCTTGACGCGAAGATTTTTCCAAAAGGGCCTTGACCTCTGAATTACGCTCAACAAGCTGTGAAACCTGTTTGCTCGTAACATTATCGCCATCGGCAGAAAACATGCCGCCAACAAAGGCTGTTCTCCTGTCTGGTGTCAGATAGATCATTTGGATCTGCCCGCTCTTGATAATAAACCAACCGAACATACCTGAACGTTCGCCTAAGTAATGGAGCGTTGCACCGGCCTTCACCAAATTGTTCAAAATAGGGACAGACCCCGTATCTGGAGGTTGTGTTCCTAAATTATAGAGCGGCAAAAATGTTTGCTGAGCAAAAGAAGGGCCCGCAACTGCCCATAAAGATACACTAAGAACTACCAACCGAAGAAAACGATGCCCAGCCATTGATGTCTGCTCCCTCTTTTTTCGAAATATTCCAGCCCAGACCGGGCCTTAGATATGTTGATGAGAATCAACGTTGAGCATAATACGCCCGAGTTTTGTCTTTTGCATAGTCTTGATTCTTTTCTTTGATCAAGCCCTTGCGCTTCATAACAGCAATAACCTTTGTCGCATAACGCGTTCCGATGCCAGGCGTGGCCGAATGATAATAAGCAATGCCTCGATACAAAGAGCCTGCATTATCAATTTTTTGCTTCAGTATCCACGCAGAAACACGAACATTGATACAGCCATCGTCACGAACCAAGCGCAGCGCTGTTTTATAATCCACTTTCCAAGCGCGCGCCAAAGCCGGAAGCCAGCGCGTATTCACCTGCATAGGGCCAAGATCATAAGTGCCATTGGAATTAGGCCCGACCTGTTGACCAACCCGTCCGCCTTCCACATGCATAATGCCAACCATCACCGCAGGCGGAACCTGATAGGTCTGCGCGGCAAGCATCATACAGGCGGCTAAGGCTTGGGCAGTGATCATCGGCAACTACCACCCCTGCTTTTCGAGTTGAGCGGACGCAGGGACATCAAGATACATCGCCAGCGTGGCAAGCATCGCCATGCGTTGATTGAAAGCCTGCCAAATCTGCGTCATGGGAATAGCTGTCCCATGTTGAGCTAGATAAGCGGCGCGATCATCCGCCCCCATATAGAGAATACGATCAGCTTCGGCATAGTGACTTTCGGCATAAATCTGGCCTGCCGCCCGCAAGATATTCCAACAAAGAAGGCGCCATTGTTCGGGGGTCGAGCCGGGCTCTGCGACAGAGCGCGTAACTTGATCGGACATTTTGACCAGGCGTTCACAAACCTCGGCCAAAAGCTCATGCTCACCGCGACCAAAGGAATACTGGGCAACAGCACCAATGACGGGAACCATGGCTTCCATCATCTTCGCCCGGAATGTCGCAACCGTATTGGGGATTGTCTCACCACCTACAGGGATCTGACTCTTGAATTTTTCTTGTAACTGCCCTGCCAAAGCCGCAAGACGAGCAGCCTCCTCTGGCGTGAGAGCCTTCCCTGTTGCGCGAAACCCAGCAGCAACAACTTGGCTGGCGGCTCCCGACAAAGCCCAACGCACCGCAGGCTCAAGCTCTGTTTCATTGACACTGATCTCTTTGGCCATTTCTATGCTGAGGCAAATAGCGCTATCAACAAGTTCGCCAAATTGCTGCGACTTATCACTTGGCTCCTCATCAGCAGATTGCGCCGCCGTCCCCGATCCTTCTACAAGAACCTGTAACAGGGGCATGCCAATTTGACGAAACGATGCCAACAGCGTTTGCATGCGGGTGCTGGGATCAACCGTTGGGTGTGTTTGTAAAGGTTCAGTCATTAGACAACTGTTCTCTTGGATATGAATTGCTCAAAGCTATCGGCGGACTATAACACCCCGAAAGATGTAACGCCAATAACATCAGTTACTTTCGCGTGCGCCTATTATGGGCCGCGTTTGGTTAACGAAAAATGGTTAGGGGACGATTTTTTCAGATATTTCTTACGTTTCAGAGGATTATAGCCCATCAGCCTATTCAAAGCACTCGTGAATTCCTTGCAATCCCTGAAGCGCACGATAAAAAGCCGCATCTTCACGGTCGATCTTATCCTGCCAATCATTTTTGAGCTTATTGCATCGCCCCAGAATAAACAGCTTCGACGCTTCAGACGCCCCGCCGAGCACATCCGATTGCACAGCGCGTGTAGACCCACAAAGCTGAACGGACACGTTCTGTATTTGCTCATAAGTCAGCCCATTTTGGCAGTCATTATAAGAACCGTCCAAAGTCAGATTCGCTTCGCGAGCAGCGGCACAAGCCTCTTGAGCCGTTACACAAAACGCCTTCATATCAGGATCCGCGCAGTTAGGGCGCGTCAATCGCCCCAAACGATAGGCACACTCCATCGTGAAAACTTCTTGCTGAGCCCGACATTCATTAAACTTATTATTTTTGGCGCGGCCAATGGGGGTCAACTGGCCCAATCCACGTGGTGGCGGGGGACGATACCCCGCAACCAGATAACAATATTGCGAAGCCTGCATCCATCGATCCATAGACGCTTTGATTTTGGGATCTTCAGATTCAGGCACAAATTTATAGACCTTCTGTGTCACACCATTTTTTGTATAGTCAAAGGACTTAATGGGCGGGATCGTGTAAACTTCGCTGCGGTCCAAAGCCATGCCATTCACATCTCGATCAGCCGTACTCATTTCAGGCAAGGAAACCATATCATGACACTGCGCAGGAACGCCATCAAGCGGGTTCCCCGACTTCAAAACAAAACCTTCTGCCTGCCCACAACGCAGCAATAAATCATCGACCCAATATTTGGGCCCCCCCTCTCCCAAGACGTAGGTTGCATCAATGCCCACGGCAACAACACGCGCCACCATGCGTGAAAACTCTTCCATCGTGGAGATGCCTTGACGCGTTTTAATGACATTGCACAAAAACTGGTCCGTACCACCAGCATTAATACCTGTTTCTAACGCCGTGCGCCCCGCCAACGCGACAACCTCGTCAGTCGCATTCGCTTGAATCTGTGCATTTACAAGCTTGGATTCTATCTCACCATATAAAACATCCGTACCTATCTTGGTTTTAAGCTGAGAGGAAAATAAATCTTGAAGTGACCCCATCGTGTCCGAAAAAAAAGCCGTTGTCGTCGAATACATGCTAATAATTTTTCCATATACGCTGTTCTTGGCCGCATTACCAACATCGGTTGTGACTTCTCTAATTTTTTTTATCGCCGTATTAACTGCATCATACGTCACGTCGCCGGGACAAAGCTCATACCAATGACACGCCTGTGCAGGCATCGGGTTCATCAATCCTGTGCAACAAAGGAAAATAGCAACAACACTCCCGTGACGAAGGGCATTAAAGATCATCCGGAAAAACGTCCAGGACCGCCCCCCGTCAACCCCTTTCAAAATGGCCTTATCTTTACAGATCATCACGATGCCGTTTTCCTTATATCTCTACTGGGCCACAACTTCAGGCAACAAAACCTCGTCAGCCAAAACGGGGACACCGCGCCTGTTGTTCTTCGGCGCCAAAACAGAAGACGCCTTCGTCGCAGTCTTCTTCTGCGAGCTTTTCTGATGACGCTTCTCGACTGCCGCCGGATGATAAGACGACGCCCCATTCTCATTTGCAGCCGATCTTCCGACTCCGCGCATAGCAGCCTGAATCTTGTTAAAAGTTTTGCGGTTCTTCATATGGCCACTGACCACTTCGACAAGACTTCCTTGCAACGTCGCGGTGCTCAGCTCCCAGCCGACCCAACCAAGCCCACAAGAAACAGCATCTTTCATCATATTCGGCGTCAAAACACCAGAATGCGCAGACAGCATGTAATACTGGGGCGACTTACAGACCAAATGATCCATATAGTCGAGTTGATATTTACTCATCCCCTGCTTGCAATCATAGAACTTTTCTTTGATGGTCTTTTCGTCAAGATAATTCGTCTTTCCCGCAGCGCCAATCGATGAACGACAAACCTTATTCCCGTTCTCTCTCGCAACAGCCATATCCTCGTTTGGACGTGTATAATACCCAACAACGCGGCCACATTGATTAACAAGCGAAGAGCCCGCCGCAAGCGCGGATCGATACATTCCAGTTGTAGCAAGACCAACCGAAGTTAAAGCAGCCTTCCCTGCCGGAGGTGTTGGCTTAGGACCGGCCAGTTGCAAACAATAATTCGTGGCGGCAAGCCACATTCTTTGCTCATCGTTTTGTGGGTTGGCAATCGTTGCCACCATCGTTTGCCCATCTGCGCTTTGATATTGCACATGATCCATTTTGGGAAGCTCCAGTGTCACCGCACCGTCCAGTGTAGAAGGCAAAATATCCGCATCAACAAGAGTACGTTTAAAAGGCCCCACTTTGGTATCTAAATTATAGCAAGTCGCCGGATACCCATCGATAGGATTTCCATATTTGTTAAGGCAACGAAGTTCGTTGGCTTTCATAACGCCACTAGGTCCTGCCTGATCTTGCCCCAAGCCCCGCTGTTCCGACAGATAGGCATCAGTGATGATATGAGCCACACCATCAACAAGCTCTTGCGCTGAACTAGCACCTTGCCGAATGATTGTCTGACGGCACAAATGGGTATTGAGCGGAACCGCGTGCGCGGCTACAAACGCCATTTTATTGGCAGTAATTTTGTCCTGCATATTCGAATTAATTACGTAGTTGACCATATCCGTTTCAATCTCAGCATCAATAATCTTCGCGCCCAATATGCCGTGAAGCGTGTCGAAAAGGGCCCCAAAAACAGCATTAAACCCATCCGTAATCAGATTAAGAACTTGACTGGCAAGGCTCAAAATGTTTCCAAGCAGTTCCAAAACCTCTGCAAACCCCGCCATATCTTCCAACGCTTTGGCCATATTGGGCGGAAAAAGATCCACGGCAAACGTCGGCTTTTGCGCCTGGGCAGGGGATGGCGACGATAGAACCAAACCGATAACAACCATCAGGCACATAACAACGCACCGACAACGATAGATCCAAGTGTCTCTTTTCATATCGTTCTCCCCCTTATCGCCCAACGGCATTGATCTTCTGAAACGATGAATGAGGAACAGGCTTTGCCGTACTGGATACAGGCGATGCGCCACGCCCCCCCTGTCCCAACGCGCTGACAGCATCCCAACATTCGTCCAGCTCGCTCATAGCCCGGATGGCCGCCGTACAATTATAAGTGAGACGGGCAATCATGTTCGCATTCGTCATCGCCATTTCCTCACATACATTACTTGCCTGCCGGGCCTCATCACTACTTGCCCCACCGGCAATCATGGCCATTGTATGATCCGTGGCACGACACCATTCTTCTTGAATCTTGTGTGCCTCATAAGCGCTTAGGCCTTCGTCACAATTACCAAAGCGCTCCATATCAATGCTTTTCTTTGCCGCCAAGCACATGGTTTTTTGTTGCGCACGCATATCATCCAGCAAAGGATCTTTTCTGTTCGGCCTCGTATAAAAGGCCAACTTATCAGCACATTGTTTGATCAATGCATTTTGATTGGCGGCGCAATGGTTGAACATGACCCGTTGCGTCAAGCCCACGGGAGAACGCAACCCTGCGCCAGACAGGGGGATGGGTCGGTGCCCGACTTTGTAATACAAGCCATTAAAGGCAGCGAGCCAGAACTTTTGATTATCGCCATCTGCTGCCGCAGGATAACGAACAACAACCGTCTTATTCGTAACAGGGTCTGTGTATTGTTCCGACTGAATCATCGGCATTTCATAAACCTGACTACCGTCGATCTCGCCAAGATAGGCATCCTCAAAACGACGGCCGTCCGTTCCGCGTAGTGCCGTTGACTTACTATCATAACAGCCTTCATGCCCATCAAGACGACTTCCAAACTTCAAATCACCGCCGCACAAATTAATAAGATCCTTCATGACCTCCAACGGCTCACTGCTTCCTGCATAACGGGAACGATTACTTATCCCTTCAACAATCATGCGAGAAACTTCACGTGCAAAATCCGTTGTCGTGGACACAAGCTCATGCACAAGAATAGAACGACATAATTGTGGGTTCTTTGGCGGTGTGTGGCGCGCAATGACTTTTGCCTGCTCTGCCGCGACCATATCTTCCGTTCGTTTTTCAGCGATGGCTAAATATTGCTTTATCTTCCGTTCCGTTATCGTCTGCTGCGAAGTCACTTCCAGTGCGCTACTATCAAAGATTTTATTGTACCAGGTCGAGAAAACCTCAGCATATTTATTGTACGTATCCATCAACGTTGTAATAAAGGATGTAAGCTTCATTTTCTCCATCACCCACCCTGCCTTTGTCTTAACCCAATCCAACAAGCTAGGAACAAGCTGCGTTGGGTCAGTAATAACGATAAGGGCCGCAGCCGGGGCAGGCATCACAGCACGCTCAAACATCATAAGCATCATCAGACAAAGAAAAACTTGCCTAAACTTGTGCCAGAAAGAAGAAGGGGTTTTCTTCATCATTGCCTCCGTTGACCTTACCAGCCAGTTGTTGAGACGCTTGCGTCATCCGAGCTCGACTTGAAATCGATACCGCTACGAAGTAAGGGAGCATCCAAATAAGTTTCAGGAACACGTGACGAAAAACTTCCGCCTGACACTGTGGTATATCCCATGTAGCTCGCAAGAGACACGCCATTACAGGCCGTTTTCTCAAGACTTGGCAAACTCAACGTGAAATACCCAAGATCAGGAACAGGGATACACAACAAGTTCAGCGCGTTACTAACAGCCGTCTTGATATTGCTTTCCACATAAGAACAGAGCTGTTCTTCAAGATCGCTAAGGAGGTCATCCACAAATGAACTGAATATTGATTCGAGTGAAGCTTTTTTAGCAATGTCTTTTTGTTTTTTTAACAATCGCGCAATGCACATTGAATCCCGAACATCACGGTGATACTGCATAGGATTGGCTTCAAACTGAACCAAATCAGCCTTAACGACTTCTTGCTGAGCCTGCATTAGCAACATTGCATAAGCTTGCGCATTTTGAACAAGCCCAGTCTGGAGAGCTTCATCTTCGCATTTGTCGATTGATTCTGTTGTTGTCGTGGCCGCATAGCTAGAAGCGCTCAGCCCCAGAAGAAACAGAACGAGCAAACTTGTGCGCCCCATCATCTGAACCGGACGAAGACAACAAAATTGTTTTTTCATGATACACCTCGTTTGTTCTTCTCCACGTTTGATAACGCGAAGTATCGTTGTGATATTATCAATAATATTCATATTGGCCGTTACCTATCTCTATTCTGTGCCGCAGTGAAGGAACAGGCGACATCCCACCAATAGAAAAACTTGGCAAAGGAATGACAGCAGGCAACGTACCTTCGGGATAGAGGGCATCTAGCCCCTCCTCAACCTCCGATGGCAACAAGGAGCCACTTCCCCGAACATAAGCTTTCATAAGGGATACACCATTACAAGTTGTGCTTTCAAGTGACGGAAGGTCCACCCCTAGGCCAAAACGAAGGTTAGGAAGCGGAACGCAAGATAAGTTCAGCAAATTCTGCAAAGCAATTTCTGATTGCGTCAAAACATAGTTACAGGCGCTTTCCAGCAAATCTTTAAGTACTTTTTTGGCATAATTCTCTAAAAAGCTCGACCCATAAGAATCGATAATCTTTTCATATTTATTCAATTTCACATCAATACAAAGGGCCTCGCGCGGTTCGATGTGAAGCTTTATACCGTTGGCTTCAAAAGACGTGGCCACCTTCGCAAAAGTATCTTGTTCAACTTGCGTCCGCGTGACCTTATAAGCGTCAGCCATCTTAGCCAAAGCCAAGGGGATTTCATCCAAGTGGTCTTTACACAAGAACACCTCGGCTAAAACCTTACCCGTTTTTTTATCTACCGTAATCTCGTGCCCAAGCTTACCGGATTTTTTATCGACATTCGTATAAGTGAAGTCTCTCTTCAACACTCGAGCCGCTGTCAACTTATACTCATCACTGGCCCAACAAAATTTCTGCTCCCTGTACATTCGAAGCTCGCCTGCATAGCCACACAAAGCCCGATCAAGCAAATCATCACCGCTGTATCCATTCCTCCCCGCCGACGCTTTCTGCTCTTCAAAAGCCCGTATTCCGTACTCCAGGCAAACCGAAGGGATCGTCAAGAGAGCCGTTTGAAATTGCGCTGGTGTCGCATAGCCAGCACCTTTGTACCAACCCTTTTGATTGTCGATAGAAACCTGAAACTCACACGCGGCTTTACTCTCCTGATTAAGGGGGTTTAATCCGCCATTCGACTCACGAATGGTAATCGCTTTATAAAGCGCGCCCTCTTCCGAATCAGCCCCAAACTGCGCATCAATAAGGGCCGCCATTCCGCTTTGTTCCAAAGCAGCCAACCCCTGTTTAACGCGAGCCTTACCTGCAGCTGTCATCAATGTGGGCTGTTCACCATTGTAGAGATCTTTATCAACCATTTCATAAGCAAGACGCTCGGCTATAGCGCTGCTAGAAATGAAAACAACAGCCAACACGCAAAAGCCGCCAAGCATGATGGCTGCGATAAAAGAAAGAGATAAATGACCGTGTTTCAACAAATAACCCACAATCTTGCCCCTTAATCCTTTCCATATTTTGCGAAAAGATCAAACGGATCCAAATCCCCACACCCGGCTTCGCCAATGGCCTTAGGTTCTGCCGCTGCAGAAAGCCATAAATCCTGTTTTTCTGTCGCGTAACGCCAACAGATATAAGTTTTCTTCTTTTTGAGATCGATAAACACCCGCGCCGAAGCCTCTGAACAAGCGTGAGCCTGACAAACAGAAACATAAAGGACGTCGTCTTTAATTTGTACAGGGGAAGCAACCTGTCGCCCTATTTGATTGAAAATATAATCTTGCGTTTTGGGGCCAATATACTTCAAAACATCGGCTTTCAACGATTCATTGTCCCATAAAGTTTTCCCCTCAATCAGGTCGGCTGGGTATTTGCCCACCCAAGCCGTCAGGTCATCCAAAGACATCGTAGCCGCAGCAACAACTCGACCGCCCATTATCAAGACGAGGGCAACACAGAAAATGGCCAAGTTGCGGTGCATACGAACCTCTCACAGCATGTCGATCAGGGATTTATTAGCCCCTAAATCATGGGTTTACCACCAGTTATAAAGCAAATACTTTCTTCTATCTTCACTTTTCCTGCTTAACATTGGCTTAATTTCGACTTATCTATAACGGCAAAGGCAAAAGCCGTCATTGCCATGGCTGCCCACAACGAATCCGTCCAAAAATTATAGGCCGATAAAAGCAAGCATAGGGCCAAAGAGCAACAAGCCAAAGCATAGGGGCGCAACGTCGAGGGCAGTCTGGATGCTCGATAAACCGCCCACAAAGACATACAGGCAAAGACAACCAGCCCCCCTACTCCCAATTCAACCCAAAGCTGGACCACCGCATTATGCCCATGGGCAGCACCTTGGACGACATAGGCATATAAGGCGCCATGAGGAATCGTCCAATCCAACTTATGAACCACCCCAACACCCCACCCCAATAATGGTTTTTCTTCAATTCGATAAGACAAATAATCCCAAATTTCGACACGATGAAACCATGATGGGGGCAAGCTCGCAACACGCTCGTGTGCCTGTCGGAAAAGGATACGAGCATAAAAGGGCCACCCCAAAGCCCCCAAGCAGGCCGCAGCCATAGCCCAACTTACAAAACGAGGCAGGAACACTGCCGCCACAAAAACGAAAGCCGCCACAATGGCCCCCATTTGAGTCGCTCGCGAATAAGTTAGGCATAAAGCGACAACGATAACCGCCACAAAAAGAACAGGGAGAACATAATAACGTGACGTCTGACGGCACCAAACCATGGTAAACGCAAACAAAGGGAAGAACAGCAAAACGATATAACTAAACCCTCGATTTAATTTTGTATTTACCACGGCGTAAGAATCAAAATGATGAGTCCCCGCATAAAGGAGCAAACAAAGGGCAGTCAAAGCAATAATCACCATGGCAACAAAAGGGGGAATAAACGGAACAACTGTCTCTGCCTTGGCCACAATTTGTGTCGATGACAAAAAAATCAAAGGGATAATGATCGTTGTTAATTTAAGAGCTGAATAGGAAGCCACAGCTGTATCATAGGCATAAAGACATGAGATCCAAACCAAACTAAGAAACAAAAGGGCAAAAAGGCTCGCTTCCCACCTAGGGCATACGACACGATGCTCTGAAATCGAAATAGTTAAGACGAGCAACACCGCCCCTCCAAGAGCGCAAGAAGCCCAAAGACCTCCCGCAAACACCCCCATAGTGCCCACACCAACAAACATCAGCGCTATAACAATAAGAGGCAGGGTGTCCAAAACTTTTGCCAAGGGACGCATCGGGGACTTCTCCTTCAAAACAAGGGGAACGACGAGAACGTTCTTTCTCCACTTAATGCCATCTTTCCCTTGAGGCAACAGTTATCTCTGCTTGCCTGAAGACAAGAAACAAGAGAGTATCCCCTGCCCTTGACCCTATTTCCTTTGACCCCGTTCATACCCCATGCCCCATTGTCTCAGACTTGCCCTTTACCAACCCGATATCCCAACCAACACCGGGGCTATGCTACGCTTGGGGGCCTGTTTAGGCGTCCCTCTCGACATCATTGATCCATGCGGTTTCATCTGGGACGATAAACGACTAAAACGTGTCGCCATGGATTATATGAACCACATCGCCTATACCCGCCACAAGAACTGGGAAACCTTTCTAGAGGCGAGAAAGGGCCACAGACTTGTCCTGCTAACAACCAAAGGGGCAACGCCCTATACAACCTTTACCTATAGCCCAAACGACATACTGATGGTCGGGCGCGAAAGCGCTGGCGTGCCGGATGACATCCATGACGCCGTAAATGCCCGGGTGATTATCCCTATGGTCCCCGGACTACGCTCCCTTAACGTTGCCCTTTCAGCAGCCATGGTCTTAGGCGAGGCCCTTCGGCAGACTTCAACTTAAAATGTTTTACGCTTTCGTAAAAGTTTCCTTAACAAACCTTGAAAGCTGTGCTTGAAGCGCCTACATACACTATACCTACTCGGCGGAACCTCAAGCAAGCGGTTCCTGTCGGTTGGGTTGCCCTGTTGTTTACACTAACAAACAGGACACTAAGCGTTTTTAACACCCGAATCCCTATGGTTTCGGCAACACTCAATAAGGAGCAAGACCGATGAAATTCCGTCCTCTGCATGACCGCGTCGTGGTCCGTCGTCTCGAAGGCGAAGCCAAGACTGCTGGCGGCATCATTATCCCCGACACAGCCAAAGAAAAACCTATGGAAGGCGAAGTCATCGCTGTTGGGCCCGGCGCACGGGATGAACAGGGCAAAATCGTTGCCCTCGACGTGAAGGCTGGCGACTGCGTGTTATTCGGCAAGTGGTCCGGCACCGAAGTCAAGATCAATGGCGAAGACCTTTTGATTATGAAGGAATCCGACATTATGGGCATCGTTGAGGGCTGCACGAGCAAATGCAAATGCACGAGCAAAAAGTAAGCTTCGAACACAATTCAACTGAGAGGAACTATCACAATGGTTGCTAAAGAAATTATTTTTGGGCGAAAAGCCCAAGACAAGATCCTAGCGGGTGTTGATAAGCTGGCTGATGCCGTTGCTTGTACACTTGGCCCCAAGGGTCGCAACGTCGTCATTCAAAAGAGCTTTGGCGCACCTCGCGTCACCAAGGACGGCGTAACCGTCGCCAAGGAAATCGAGCTTTCGGATGCGTTCGAAAACATGGGCGCCCAGATGGTCCGCGAAGTCGCCAGCAAGACAGTTGATCGCGCCGGTGATGGCACGACAACAGCGACTGTTCTGGCCCGTGCCATTGCCAAGGAAGGCATCAAAGCTGTAGCGGCAGGCATGAACCCAATGGATCTCAAGCGTGGCATCGAAGCCGCTGTGGAAAAGGTCATTGAAGACATCGCCTCTCGCGCCAAGAAGGTTGCCAGCAAGACAGAGATCGCCCAAGTCGGCACAATCTCTGCCAATGGCGACAAGGAAATCGGCGACATGATCGCCGCCGCAATGGAAAAAGTCGGTCATGAATCACCGATCTCCATTGAAGAAAACAAGAGCCTTGAAACAGAGTTAGATGTCGTCGAAGGCATGCAGTTTGATCGTGGCTATCTCTCTCCCTATTTCGTAACCAATGCTGAAAAAATGATTTGCGAAATGGAAAACCCCTACATTCTCTTCCACGAAAAAAAGCTTGCGACCTTGCAACCTTTGCTTCCAGTTCTCGAAGCCGTTGTTCAATCGGGTCGTCCTCTTCTCATCATCGCAGAAGAAGTCGAAGGCGAAGCTTTGGCCACGCTTGTCGTCAACAAACTGCGCGGTGGACTGAAGGTTGCTGCGGTCAAAGCTCCTGGCTTTGGGGATCGTCGCAAGGCGATGTTGGAAGACATGGCCATCCTTACAAGCGGCCAAGTCGTATCGGAAGATATTGGCATCAAGCTTGAGAATGTCACGCTTTCGATGCTTGGCACAGCCAAAAAGGTGCGCATCGACAAGGACAACACAACCATCGTGGATGGCGCGGGCAAGAAGAAGGACATTGAAGCCCGCTGCGCCCAGATCCGTCAACAAATCGAAGTTACAACTTCAGATTACGACAAGGAAAAGCTGCAAGAACGTTTGGCCAAGTTGGCTGGCGGTGTTGCCGTTATCCGCGTCGGTGGCGCAACAGAAGTCGAAGTCAAGGAACGCAAGGATCGCGTTGATGACGCCGTTCACGCAACCAAGGCAGCCAAGGAAGAAGGCATCATCGCTGGCGGTGGCGCGGCTCTTCTTTATGCCGTTCGGTCAATTGAAAAGGTTCGCGTGGCTAATGACGATCAACGCCGGGGTGTGGACATCGTGCGCAAGGCGCTCGAAGCTCCGATCCGTCAGATCGTTGACAATGCGGGCCTCGACGGCTCTGTCGTTGTCGGCCGCTTGCTGGAGCAGAAGGACACAAACTTCGGCTTCGATGCGCAAAAAGGTGAGTATGTCGACCTTTTGAAGGCTGGCATCATCGATCCGGTCAAGGTCGTTCGCGTCGCATTAGAAAATGCCGCTTCTGTTGCAGGGCTTCTGATCACGACAGAAACAATGATCGCCGACAAGCCAGAAAAGAAAGAGGCTGGTCACGGCGGCCATGGTGACATGGGCGGCATGGGTGGCATGGGCGGTTTCTAACCCTCAAGCTCCACACTCAAAGAAAAGGGCCTCGGGAAAATCCGGGGCCTTTTTTTTGTGCCGAAAGAGCTCTCTTGCAGCTTAATCAAGCCAGATATAGCTGATCCAGAATAAAATGATGAAGCACAGGTAATCAAAAGAGCCGTCATTCCGGATTAAACTTTCTTTCACCCCTTTGGGCCGAAGAGAAAAATGCTCCGGAATGACGAATACTATTAGGCCCTCGCTTCATCATTTTATTTTGGATCAGCTATATAAGACCCTGCACATCATTGTGCCCCCTTTATAGGATGGATTCCTTTATCTTCAGCCCCGCCACTTACGAGAGGATGCCAATAAAGAGAAAGCAGAAAGAGGATCTAAAGATCAAAAGGATTTAATCAGAGGGGGGCTCTTCCGCAGAAGGAGTGGCCTTCCCCATCACGCTTTCAAACAAAGCTGTCCATTCAGACACAGGGATTTTGCCAAAAGGCCCTTCAGGAGATTGCCAGTAGGCCACCATTTGAGGAAACACGTTGACGTCTTTTCCGCCGCGCTGCCGGATCAAGTAACGGTCAAAAGACAAAAACCTGACGCCTTCTAATTTCGTAACGCGTGAAGCATAGGCTTTGTCATCAACCTGCTCAAAAAGGGCTGTAGCAAGAAGCAAAGGATCATCAGTTCCCAACCTCTTCTTGGCTTCAGCACGGCGCGCCGTTAAAATTTCAAGGGAACGCACAGCCGCTTTGGATAAAGTGGGGACATCAGAGTCACGTGCGATATAAAGAGCACGAACAATATTGTTCAATTCAGCCTGCGTCAATTCAGGAAGCCAAACCAAAGAGCCCGCCCCGGCAAGCCCAGCGCGATCAAGGTTCGCCGTCATTTCACAGAACGTGCAAACAGTAATAAGTTCGCCTTCTTTTCCAGAAGGAGAAACGCAAGAGAGAGGAATTGTCCGTTGATATTTCTTCGACTCAAACCCACAGCAACGACACGTGAACGAGTCACGCGCTAACGTTTTTTCAGTCTGTGCTTTTGTGGGGCCACGGCCTCGGGCCGCCCCTGAAGCGTCAGGCCCACGCCTGACGCCCAGAGAAATCGGAAGAAGTGTCACGACAGTAACTTCTCAAAAAGAAATGAATCGCTCTAATCTGATGTGAAGCTCGTAAAATCAGTATACTGAGCTTCATCATTAGAATCACCAAAAACGGTTTCCTGAAGGACACCCGACAAATAAGGCAAGCTCATAATCGCCGCACCAACCAACAAGCGCGTGATGCCCTTGCCCATAGGTTCTGACGCTGGATTATCGGCATGCTTGCGCAGACTCAGCGCACCGCTGATAATCGAAACCGAACCGCCAACATAGCAAAGGGCCGCAATCAAGGTCGCCGCTGGCTTAACCTGCGTCTGCGAAGTGGTCGTCAGAATTTCTCCGACTGTATTCTGCGCAAAGCTCAACTCAGGCAAGGCCAATGCCAAAACGGACGCCATAAGCCCCATTTTAAGCGTATTACCAAGGGCTACATACTTATTCATGATTTCCTCCTGATTCATAATGTTTCTAACGCCGTTTCTCAAAGAACGAATGTCTTGATCCATCTTCTTCATCCTGTACCGATACTACAACAACAATGACGTGGACTTCAATACATTGCTTATTGGTTTCAGTAAGATAAGCCTTGCTCTATCTTCGCCCTACCGCCTTAACAACTCCTTAATTTCCACAAAGGTGCCCCCCTCTATTCTCAAGCCTCAAAAAGAAAGGACAATCCCCCCAACAAAGCATCAGTTGATGATATTTGTCCCGAAAGTCGCGTTAAAGATTTCAATCATTCGGCCAATATTGACGGCCATAACACCAGAAATAACGAAAATAAGGCCCTGAGGGACCGTCGCCTGACCGCCATCAAGAGCCGCTTTCAAAACAAGCCAACCACGAACAAAGGCGATAATCCCAATAATCTGGACAAAAGCCAAAACGGCGTTGACCGTGTTTTTGGCCCCGTTCGCGACATCCTCAGATCCTGTCAGCTTGCTCCAAGCAATGCCATTGTAAGTAAACATGTCGGTCACAGTATTGTCACCAAAGAGAGATTTCATCACATCGGAAAAACTGGTTCCCGTTGAAATCAAAATGGCGCCAATCACTAAATGGGTAATAATGCTCTTCGGGTCGCTGCCTTGAGCGCCAGATCCCGTTTTTGCAGCTTTATAAAGAGCACGTACGATATAGACCAAGCCAACAAGAATGCTGATATATGACACCAAAATCATCATTGGCGCGTGAATATTCTTCACAAAATTCTGCATCATAACATCAAGGCCAGCCGTGCCGTCTAAATTCGTGCCTCCGGGCGTACACTCCCATGTGCTTCCGCCGCTAATCGTGCCGAATATCGTGCGCTGAATAACACCAGCAAAGACAGGCAAAGACATCAAGGCCGCCGCGACAACTAAATGCCAAATGGCTTTTGTCATCTGGGAATCATTAGGATTATCGGCGTGCTTCCTGAATAAAAGCACGCCACGCACGCAAATGATGGCGCCAGAGACAAAGGACAAGGCATTCAAAAGCTCAGGGAAACGACTTGATTCAGAACGCGCGTTACACATGATAGCGCCAAGCGTTCCAGCAACTTCAGTTGCGTAGGCGAAACCGGGGCAAAGCGAAGCCGCAAAAACAACCGCCCAAACAAACAGCTTGGCAATAAAGTGTTGCTCATCGCATGACCGGTCTTGAAACTCTCGCACCGAACATTCCAACATATACTACACTCCGACAAGGCCTTACTGAGGAACAATTTTTTAAAAACAGCTCACAACATCCGCGAAAATCTGCTTGATAAAGGAACAGATAAAACGATTTGTCTTCATGTCACGCGCACGCGCCAATGGGACAAAACGCTTCTGCTCCCTTATCTCATACTCATTGTGATGGAAACAATTAAAAACCTGTTTAATTTCAGCAAAAAAGGATAACACCCCGCCGACGATCTAATCCGCCAAGCCCATCAAGAAACATGCAACACCTTGATACATATTAACTTTTTCCCTACAACTCCTAAAAAAGGGAGAACCCAGACGATAACTCAATCTGGAACTCCCCCTCTCTTTATCGCCAAGGCAGAACCAATTCGGGTCCCGCACCTAAGGTTTCAGACGTTATCTAAGCGTTGACAAGCTGCCAACAACTTCCCACCGGTCCCCATTCTGCCGAATTTCTTTGACCTTACCAAGGCCGGGTAGCGTCGCACCAACACTGACCCGCCGCAGCTCAGTTGAGTTCGCATCCGTGG
>JAQUYN010000120.1 GCA_028691835.1 Alphaproteobacteria bacterium
CCTGCTTTTTCTAAAACAGGGTCAAAGGTTGGGTCGAGAAGACGCCAACACCCGTCTATCTCAGCCTCAATATAAAAATGCGTCACCAAATGCTGACGTGGATAAAGCTTGATAATCTCGGCAGGAATATACAGCCGCCCGATGAACCAACCCTGTTCGGGTCACGAGCGGTTGGTATCAACCCATAACTCGGGTTAACATAGGGCCTTTTTGAGGGCCCAAACGACCATTTTGGAAAAGTCGAGCGAGACTGCGCCCGAACAAGGCCTCATAAATCGATTTTAAGGCCCCGTGAGCACGTTGTTCGGGGTGGTTTGCTACACCCCTAGCTGGGCATGTGAAACGTCGCACTCTACGGGCTTTAAAATGGGTTTTATCACTCATGGTTAACGCGGCGCCCCGTTCGGGCTCAATCTCGCCCTTCCCTTGAACAAGATAAGTGATCGAACAGTCTGCTGAAAAACCCCCTAGCATCCCATCGCGCAATTGGCTAGCATGCGTCCCCATGAACTGGCTCACAAACTTTGTCCGACCCAAAATCCAAGCTCTTGTCGGAACGCAAAAAGAGATTCCCGACAATCTGTGGGAGAAATGTCCCGGCTGCAATGCCATGCTCTTCAAGCGCGAGCTTGAGGAACGCTTGAACGTATGCCACCACTGCGGCCAACATCTCAAGCTGCCCCCGATCAAGCGCCTTGAAATGCTGTTTGATGATGGCAAATACACGCTTGTGCCCATACCCAAGGTCATCGTGGACCCGCTCAAATTTCGCGACCAGAAAAAATACGCAGACCGCCTAAAAGACGCGCAAAGCAAAACAGGCCAACAAGATGCTCTCATCGTCGGCGAAGGCCTTGTTGGCGGGAATCCAGCCGTCATTGCCGCCTTCAACTTCGCCTTTTTGGGTGGATCTATGGGGATGGCTGTCGGTGAAGGCCTTGTCGCCGCCTCCAACAAAGCTCTTGCCAATCAGGCATCCCTGATCGTTATTCCGGCCTCTGGTGGCGCGCGCATGCAAGAAGGCATGCTCTCGCTGATGCAAATGCCGCGCAGCATTATTGCCGCAAAGCAAGTCAAGGACGCAGGCCTTCCCTATATCGTTGTGTTCACCGACCCAACCACGGGCGGCGTAACGGCCTCATTCGCGATGACTGGCGACATTCATATTGCTGAAAAAGGGGCCTTAATCGGCTTTGCCGGATCACGCGTCATTGAAAGCATCGTGCGCGAGATTTTGCCCCCCGGGTTTCAGCGTTCAGAATATTTGCTGGATCACGGCATGATCGACGTTGTTGTGACACGCCTTGAACTGCGTGACACGTTGGTGCGCATTCTTGGCCTTTTACGTCCCGCAAAGGGAAAGAGGCCAACGATGCTGGCCCCACCCCCACCCCACGGTGCACGCATCCCACCGATTTTGCGTAGGAAATAATACGGCTGACATGCTCCAACCAACGTCTGCCACGATCCTTGAACGCATCCGCCTTGCTCATGGCAAAGACATTGACCTCACACTACGTGATACCTATGCCAAACTTCTCACAAGCTTAGGTTCGCCGCAAAACCACCTTCCGCCGACCATCGTCGTCGCGGGCACCAATGGCAAAGGCTCAACCTGCGCCTTTCTGCGCGCCATCATTGAAGCGGAAGGGAAAACGGCACACGTTTTTACGTCCCCTCATCTGGTCGATTATTATGAGCGTATCCGCATCACCGGACAGCTGATTACCGAAACCGAACTTACCGACCTTTTGCTTGAAGCCGAAGCACGGGCCCAAGCTGGCGGGGTCAGTCTCTTCGAGATTGGGGCCGCCGTCGCGCTCGCTGCCTTTGCGCGAAACAAAGCCGACATCACGATCCTTGAAGTCGGACTGGGCGGGCGCCTTGATGCAACAAACGTGGTGCCACGTCCCGTTGCCACCGTGATTTCACGCCTGTCCTTCGATCATCGCAACTATCTGGGAAACACGATGGCTGAAATCGCCCGAGAAAAAGCGGGGATCATGCGCGCTGGCGTACCCTGTTTTGTTACGGCTCAACCCTCCAGCGAAGCACAAGCCACATTACGCCAAGAATCTATGCGGATCGGTGCGCCATTAAGCGTGGGCGATTCAGACTGGCGGATCGAAGCCCAACCGAATGGCACTTATACCTTCATCAGTCCAACACGCACCATTACCGACCTGCCCCGCCCCGCCCTTGTTGGCGCACATCAGCTTTGCAACGCGGGCCTTGCCATCGCCGCCTCAGCTGCGCTGCCCTTCCCCCTTTCAGATGAAGCCATTCGCCAAGCAATGACAACTGTGTCGTGGCCCGGACGATTGCAACACCTGACCCACGGACCTTTGGTTGATCTTCTCCCGCAAGGCTGCGAGTTATGGCTAGATGGCGGACATAATGATTCCGCTGGTGAAGCGCTTGCCGCGCAAATGCAAACATGGCAAGTCCAAGATCATCTGCCACTCAATATCATTTACGGCATGCTCTCGACGAAAAAGCCGGAAGAGTTTTTAACACCCATCGCACCCTATATCCATCAGGCGCGAACCTTGACCATTCGCGGCGAAGTTCCCGGCTTTACGGCAGAAGCCCTTACTGACCATGTACGAACCGCTTCGATAAAAAATGTCGCTGCATGCACATCTATTCAAGATGCGATCCAAGAGCTATCTCATTCAAGCACAACGCCTTCACGTACGCTCATATGCGGATCGCTGGTGCTTGTCGGTGAGGCCATACGTATGAATGTGTCGCGTTCAACATAAAATAGTAACTTTCGGCACATATAATCGCAAGACTCAGCTTCTTGCCCCACTGTCAGAAAGGTTCTTTGCACATGCATCTTCTGGTCTGGAATGAAGACTTAAGCGTCGGGATAACGTCCTTGGATGATGAACACAAAGTTTTTATCACGCTCTTAAATAAACTTTATGAAGCCATCCAATTTGGCAAAACGTCCACGGTTTTACAACAGATCCTAGATGAGCTGGTCACCTATACCGTGATCCACTTTGAGCATGAAGAAGAATACATGGTGGCAACCCAATACCCCGACTTTGAACAGCATCGGCAAGACCACGAAGCGTTTCGGGAAAAATTGATGCACCTTCAAAGCAAGAGTCAGGAACATCTCTCTACAGGCCTGTCGAATGAAATCTTCGCCTTCATGAAAGATTGGTTTACACACCACATTCTGAATGTTGACAAAGCGTTGGCAGTTCATCTCAAACAAAAGGGCATATCGTAAGGTTTGGCTTACGGCGCGCTGCTTTGAGTCACAAACAACTTTCTGGCTGAAATATTCTTGAACGCTAAAGACGCGTCATCCAACTTGCCAGAAAATTTGAGAACCCAGACCCCAAAGTGTTTATCTTCCACGTTCCCTTTTTGCGTGCGCCACGATCCAGCTTTCTGGTTCATCTCCCAAAAAGCCTTGAGTTTTTGTACTCTGTTTAAATAAGGCTCATTTGAAATCGTTTGCGGTTGCCTCTTCTCGACATCATCGAAAGACGCCTGATCGTTTGTCACGAGACGGGACATCGTCGGCCAAAATAGCTGCGCAGACGCTGCAAAGTCCTTCTGTCCTGCGGCTTGGCTCGCCTTTTCGAACCAACCTTTCGCGGCCCCTTCATCTCCCGCCAAAAGCAAAGCCCGCGCAATGATGGCCATCGTATCCGGGGTTAAATCCTTGGCGCCACTCTTTTCTGCAAAGTAACGCAGGCCGGAAATGTCCACTTTGTGAAGCAAAGCCAATGTTTCAAAGGCGACAGCGCGGGCTGAACGTTTAGACTCGTCAAACCACGTATTTTGAAGACGCGCCGCAACCCACTGGCTTGCAAGCTGAGCCGCGTCATCTTGTCCAACGAGAACCTTAAGCGCAATGGCGGTGCTGAAAAGATCGCTTGGTTCGCCTGCCCGGCCAAGGGCAAAACCACCAACATCGTTTTGAAGCCTCAACAA
>JAQUYN010000121.1 GCA_028691835.1 Alphaproteobacteria bacterium
CTGAATCCTCTGTTATTCCCTGAACCCTAAGATAAGGAGACTCCCAATGGCTGATATCACAGCACAGAGGGTGAAGGATCTGCGCGACACAACAAGCGCAGGCATGATGGATTGTAAGAAAGCTTTGGTTGAAGCGAACGGCGATATGGAAGCTGCGATTGACTGGTTGCGTAAAAAGGGCCTGTCGGCTGCCGCGAAAAAATCGGGCCGCGTTGCCGCCGAGGGTCTTGTCGCTGTTGCCGTTTCCGGCACGAAGGCCGTGGCGTTGGAAGTTAATGCCGAGACGGATTTTGTGGCGCGTAACGATGCCTTCCAAACTTTCGCGACAAACGCCGTGAAGGTTGCTTTGGAAAGTGGCGCGAGCGACATTGAAGCGTTGAAGACAAAAGAATATCCTGCGACGGGTCGCAATGTTCAAGAAGAGCTGACCCAGATCATCGCCACAATCGGCGAAAATATGAACCTGCGCCGCATGGTAAACTTGAATATCACGAACGGTGTGATTGCTTCTTATGTGCATAACGCGATTGCGCCGAACCTTGGCAAGATTGGCGTCCTCGTTGCGCTTGAATCAACGGCTGATGCTGGCAAGTTGATGGACCTTGGCAAGCAAATCGCGATGCATGTTGCGGCGGCCCGCCCTGAAGCTTTGACGATTGCCGACGTTGACACCAAGGCTCTGGATCGTGAACGCAATGTTCTGGCCGACCAAGCCCGTGCCAGCGGCAAGCCTGAAGACATCATCGCCAAGATGGTCGATGGTCGTTTGCGCAAATACTATGAAGAAGTCGTCCTGATGGAACAGGTCTATGTCGTTGACGGCGAAAGCAAGATCAAGGATGTGGTTGCCAATGCCGCCAAGACGCTGGGGGCCGAGGTCAAGCTTACGGGTTTTGTCCGTTATCAGTTGGGCGAGGGCATCGAAAAAGCGGAAAGTGATTTTGCCTCTGAAGTCGCCTCGATGGCAGGCTAAGAGAGGGTTCAGGAATCAGGGATTAGGGTTCAGGGAAAAGGAGATAAGGGGTTAGGTGAGAGTATTCTTCCTGACCCCTGAATCCTGACACCTGAACCCTTTTTCTTGCGCCCTGCGTCCCAAAATCGTAGTCTCCTGCCAACGAATTGAAAGGCAAACAAATGTCACAATGTGAATGTGAAATCAAATCGAAACCCAAGGGCGAGCCAGCTTATAAGCGTGTGCTTTTGAAGTTGTCGGGCGAGGCGTTGATGGGGGAGCGTGATTACGGTCTTGATCCTGAAACCGTCAATCGTGTAGCGCAAGAAATCAAAGAAGTTATCGCCGAGGGCGTCGAAGTTTGTGCCGTTATCGGCGGTGGGAACATTTTTCGTGGCGTGTCCGGTGCCGCCAAAGGCATGGATCGCGCAACGGCGGATTATATGGGCATGCTTGCCACAGTTATCAACGCGCTGGCCATGCAAAATGCGCTTGAAAGCATCGGCGTGAAAACACGGGTGCAATCGGCCATTCCTATGGCGGCGGTCAGTGAGCCTTACATTCGTCGCCGCGCCATTCGTCACATGGAAAAGGGACGCGTTGTTATTTTTGCGGCGGGCACGGGTAATCCGTTCTTTACGACCGATTCGGCGGCGGCTCTTCGTGCTTCGGAAATGCAGTGCGATGCTTTGTTGAAGGCCACCAAGGTTGATGGCGTGTACAGCGCCGATCCCGTTAGGGTGCCGGATGCGACGCGCTATGATAAGTTGACTTACATGGATGTGCTGGCGCAGGATTTGCAAGTGATGGACACGTCGGCGATCTCTCTGGCGCGTCAAAGTCATATTCCGATTCTCGTGTTTTCGATTTTCAAACACGGGGCTTTTGCGGATGTTGTAATGGGCAAGGGCCAATTCACGATTATTACGGATTGAGGGGAAGACGCTTTCATGTGGGGAATGGCGTTGAAGTTAGCGTCATCCCAGCGTAGGCTGGGATCCCATTGTTTTTTACCAAAGGGGATGCCAGCCTGCGCTGGCATGACTGAGAAAAACTCAGGTGGCAAAGAAAGAAAACGAGGGTGAGCTTTATGGATCTTGATAATATCAAACAGCGTATGGATGGGGCCATTGAGGCTTTGCATCGTGAGTTTTCTGGGCTTCGTACGGGGCGTGCGGCGTCATCAATGCTCGACACGATCGTAGTGGAAGCTTATGGAGGCACCATGCCGCTCAATCAGGTTGCCAACGTCAACGTGCCTGAACCGCGCTTGTTGTCGGTCAGTGTTTGGGACAAGGGGATGGTCAAGGCCGTTGAGAAAGCGATTCGCGAATCAGGTCTTGGATTAAATCCTCAGCCAGAGGGTTCTGTCATCCGTGTTCCTGTGCCTGAACTCAGCCAAGAACGCCGCCTTGAGCTTGTTAAAGTTGCGGGCAAATATACAGAACATGCGCGTGTGGCCGTGCGTAATGTGCGCCGCGATGCGATGGACGAGATCAAGAAAGAGCAAAAGGTTGGCGACATTTCGGAAGATGAACAAAAGACGTTATCTGAAAAGATCCAGCAGTTGACCGATGCGACGATCAAAAAAATGGACGAGGCCTTAGTTCACAAAGAAAAAGAAATCACAACCGTTTAGGGACGAAAGCCTGAAATGATTATCAAAAAACTGAAGTCGAAAATTCACCGTGTTCGATTGACCAAGGTGGATATCGACTATGAAGGCAGTATCTCGATAGATCGTGATCTGATCGATGCGGCTCATCTTGACGTGAACGAATCGATCTGCGTTTGGAACGTCAGCACAGGGCAGCGTCTTGAGACGTATGTGATTGAGGCTCCGGCAGGTTCAGGCGAAATTGGTCTGAACGGCGCGGCGGCGCGTGGCGCTTCGGTCGGCGACATTGTGATTCTGGCTTCGTGGTGCTGGCTTCAGGTCGGTGAAAAGCATGACCCGCTCGTTGTGTTGGTGGATGACAAGAATAGGAAGAAATAGCGGTTGAGTGCTGCTCGTTTTGAGTCGTCATTCCGGCTTGCGCCGGAATGACGGAAAGAAGCAATACCGTTCTCGATGAAAACAGATGACGATTGTTTAGGTAATTCAGCGTGCCCCTGCAAGTTTCCCCTTCTGACAAAAAACTTCACGTCGCTATCATTATGGACGGCAACGGACGCTGGGCGCGTGCGCGTGGCTTGCCGAGGACGATGGGGCATAAGGCGGGGATTGAAGCCCTGCGGCGGACGCTTGAGGCGGCGCGTGATTTTCCGATTAGCCACCTGACGCTCTACAGTTTTTCTTCCGAGAATTGGGGCAGGCCCGTGGAGGAGGTCCACGACCTGATGGGGCTCTTGCGCTATTATCTGAAACATGAACTTGCAACCTTGCATAAGAATAACGTCCGGCTTCGTATCATCGGGGATCGCACCCGGCTTGACGCCGATATTGCTGACATGATCGTGGCGGCAGAGGCGAAGACAGCGGGCAACACGGCGATCACGCTGACCTTGGCGCTCAGCTATGGTGGGCAACAAGAGATTACGGATGCGGTTCGATCTATCGTTGCGAAGGTTGCAAATGGGGATCTTGCCGTTGATGCGATTTCGACGGAGACGATTGGAGCCCACCTTTACACCCACGACATGCCGAACCCCGATCTTGTGATCCGCACAAGCGGTGAGCAACGCCTGTCCAATTTTCTGATCTGGCAAGCGGCCTATGCCGAGTTTGTGTTTCAGGACGTTCTTTGGCCCGACTACGGCCGCGAGCATCTTGAAGCGGCCTTGGTCGAGTTCCGGGCGAGAGAGCGCCGTTTCGGGAAATAGGCCGTTTTCAACATTCTTGTGTAGCAGGGCCCCCGAACTGAGGTAAACAAAATATGAATAATACCAACCGCCCGATGAACCGACGCGCTGGGTCATGAGCGGTTGCGAGGAGATAGCCTCTCGCCGGACAGTCCTCTCCTTAAAAAGCAAGGGGTGCCGTCCGGCAAGAGGAGTGCGAGGCGCA
>JAQUYN010000122.1 GCA_028691835.1 Alphaproteobacteria bacterium
GCCCGTCTTTCCGAACTCTATAAGTTCAGCCTTGGCCTTGCCGCCATCGACAACAAGGCGCACAGCGATGCTTTGAGTCATGCTTACCCCTTGTTAATTTTCTGAGATTTGTGGTCAGTCTCTTCGTTTCCTCGCCGCTCGGCCTTTACTTTGTCGCCTTCCATTATGGAAAACAGAATGACGCGATTGTGTTGGCAAAACATGTTTTAGCTTTTTTCTGACGGTGATTCAGATTAGAGTGATTGTATGGAAAATGAATTATTCATCATTGGTAACGGATTTGATTTGCATCTTGGATTGCAAACTAAATATTCAGATTTTGCCAATTTTCTAAAGGCAACCGATCCAGATGCTTTTGATGCTTGCAATGATTTTCTTGGATATTCTTCTGAAGCAAAATCAATCTGGGGAAATTTTGAAGAATCTTTAGGTCTATTTTCTCAAGATGGCCTTATTGAAAAGTGCAGAGACTCTTTTAATGATGCCGATCCTCAAAGAAGCGGGGAAGCAAGTTGGGAAGCGAGAAAGTATGTTGATCTTATTGCAACAAACATACCTCAGGCCTTTCAAAGCTTTATTGCTTCACTCCAATACCCTTCAGACATTAATGGAAAAAACTTACGTATCCCCAAAAATGCTTTGTATTTAAATTTTAACTACACCGATACCCTTCAAAGATTTTTCGGAATTTCTTTAGCACAAATCTGTCACATCCACGGCACGAAGGATAACATACAAATCGGGCATGGTGTTCATCCATCAGATGTAGCAAGCTCAAATCCGCCCCCCGTAAAGCCTCCCAATATGACTCCAGATCAAGAAGAGTACTGGACGGAACAGATGAATGATGAATATAGCTCTTCTTTTAATCGTGCTTGCATCGAAATTGATAAATACTGGGCGCGGTCATTTAAAGATGTTGCCTCCAACATTCGAGCCAATCAAGATTTCTTTGATAGGTGTAATGGTATCACTTCTATCACCATCAAGGGCCATTCCTTATCTACGGTGGACATCCCTTATTTCGAAGAAATTAAACGCAGAGTCTCTGCGAATGCGCTTTGGCATGTTTCTTTTCACTCAAACGGAGAAGATCAAAAACACAAAGAGACTTTAATTAGCCTAGGTGTTGATGAAACCAGAATTACTACCTTTCCACTCAAAGATCGTCTTGCGAGAAATTGATCCTAATTACGTTCTTTTGTGATCTTCCGATTCAGAGCCTCCATCATGCCGTTCTCACAAGACGGCAAAAGCTCGGCCAACGCGTGAAGGTCATAGCCCAACGCCTCACCGACCTTGAGCGCGGCCTCCATATCAAGCCCCGCGATGCCGAGCCCACCCATACGAAGCTGACCAGAACAGCGCAGGATGACATCCCACGCTTGCCAGCCTTCCATCGTCTGAGGCTCGGATTCACAATAGGGGCAACGCTTTCCTTCGTGACTGGCTTTGCCCTTGCTGCATGGCAGATCGGCGTCGGCGCATGCGCTGCAATAGGAAGGCCCGCCGCCAAAATGCCATTTGCAGCGGGCCTCTAAGCGTTTTTTTCCTGTTCCAGAAGAAGGGTCGGGCTTAGATAAAGGCGCTCGAACGCATCCGCCAACGGCCACAAGTCCATGAGAGCTTCCACGCCTTCGTTCGTGACGCTGGCTGGTTTGCCTTCATCATCGGCAACGCCTTCCCATTCCGTAACGGCAAGCACGGCCAGTTTCTTGATAAGCGCCGCGCTTCGTTCTCCTGCGTCTTCGGTGTCGGCCTTAAGCGCGGACACACGCGCCGCCATGACAAGAGGCGTCGAGGCAGGATGCACTTTGACACGCACCCCATAGCCAAGATCAAGCCAATAGTCTTCACGTTTCAGATCAAGTTTTATCATACGTAGCTCTCCACGTCGTTTGTTAAAATGGCCGTCAGCATCACGCCTGCGGTCGCATTCTTCGCCGCCTGCCAGTTGAAAGAGGCTTGAATGCCGCCCGCGCCTTCAATCGGGAGCTTCGGCTTGGGCAAATAGACCTCATGCGCGGTAAAAATGAGCGAATGGCTGGCGTCAATCGTGTAGCCAAAGGACAGAGCCACCGCCGTGTTGTCGGTTGCCGCGTCAAGAAGCGTCGTATCCGCAAAGCGCACATCAATCGTCCCCGTGAACGCGGCCACCGTCGGGTCAGCCCCGTCGATCTTGCCGTCGTCGCGGATCGTCTCGATCTTTTCGAGATTATTGGTGTACGTGAATTGCGCTCCCGTCACGTTGCCGAGCTGCGCCCCGTCCTTTTTCACGCTCCCCTGAAATTGGTTGAAGCGCGTCATGACAAGTTCCGTCGGCGTTCCGCCCAAGCTGGCCGAGGCGCGATCCTCCCCTTGCGCAATGCAGTTGATTGTCGCGCTTGCCCCACCCGAACGCTCAAAAGAAACCTGCATCGAGTTTGCGCGAACGCCCGCGTTCATGAAATAACTGGAAGCCTCCGGCGTTCCGACTTCAAGGGCAAGGCTTGGCAGATCAGTTGCACCGGATTTGAATGTGTGAACGTAAGGCGCTTCCGTTCCCGTCGTCGTCGGCGCACCGAACAACGCGCGAAGCCAATAGCCAATATAACGAAGATCGACGGGCACAACCACGTCGCCGTCAACGTTGATAACGTCCCGCATAGGCTGCGCCGGATCGCGACCTTGCCCTAAAAGATCGGATTCGATGAGTCCCTGCTCAGAACCAAGCTGCGAGGAAATAAAGGGAAACTTGATAAAGTCGCTCGATGGCGCGGTGCCATACGTGCTTTCAAATTGACCCAAGAGTTGCGCGTTCGCGCCATATGCACGAGACATAGACTACCTCCGGTGTGTGGGTTATGATGAAAAGTGCGCGCCTGTGGAAAAAAGCGCGATTTCTTGCGACGCAAGGACTGGATTTATTATGAAAGACGCTCTGAGTTGGTATTTAACTCACCAAAACGAAATTAACCTTGTAAAGGATTTAACTTTTTTCTTTGGTGCTTTTGGCATCGTTTGGAGTATCTGGAAATTCTTCCGTCATTTGGCAACAAAAGAAATTGCGTTAAAAACGGAGCAAATAAAGAAAAACCTTCGTTTTCGTGAGTTTTTGGACAGCAAGTTGAAAGAATACGTGTACGAGAAGCATAAGAATGGAGTGAAGGACATTGCCGTTCGGTTTGTTCATTGGAAGAACTACCCTTGGAACCTTGAAAATGATGGATACAAACATCTCCTCTTTATAAGAAGGATGGATGAAAGAGTGCTGCCTTCAGGGTGGATAGACAATACGGGGGTCTTAATTGAAGAGCCAGTTTGGTGGTTCTCAAAAAGCATATATTGCGACGAACGAGGCATATTTTTTATAGGAGACAAAAATAAGCTCTACCCCAACTTTCATGAGATGAAGGACTGTCGCCTGATACTTCATCTCCCATTCTCAAATATTATTGATTTTGATTTTGAGGAACTGATCGAATATGAACCTGTTTTCTACATTAAACATGCGTACAACAGATATACAAAACTTTATGATCCAACCTATGTATGTAGAGAAAAAGAAGGTTGCCCGTACATTAGAATAGAACTCAACAGACGCTATCAGATCAAAGGCTACTCTTATCTTCGTCATTTGCTTGCAAAAGCAGGGTATGCGGTTGACCGCTTGTTTGGTTGCCATATTAGCTAAGCTGGCTGGCGGTCATATAGATAAGTTCAATAGGTACAATGGCTGTCTGAACGCTTGGCGCACCTTCAATCGCCAGCGTGTCCGTGTCGGGCGCTTGCGGCGTTACGCGGTCGCATAAACCGCCCAACGTGGGATCGGTTGCAAGAACGGCTGCGATGTTCTGAAACAGTCCGTCCATCTTTTGATTGCGCGTGTCGCCATCAACAGCCTGCACAAAAACCTCAAGCGATGCCGAATGCTCCCAATAGTAAGAAAGCGGCGAAAGCAT
>JAQUYN010000123.1 GCA_028691835.1 Alphaproteobacteria bacterium
GCGTTATTATCTCCAAAGTGCGGCGTCAGGGTTTGGACTGGCAGAAGGAAGCCTCGGGAGACTTTGCACAAGGTCGCGTTGCGGAAGGGCTTCGTGCTTATGCCGAACATGGGCATGTTCACTGGTCAAAGGACATCAACGAAAGCCGGACGCGCCTTTTGTCGGATTGGGATCAGGACAGCCGCGAGAATCCGGAGGTTAACCGTTTCGTCTATGCGGGCACGAACGCGGAGGTGAATGAGATCAACCGGCTGATCCGCGACATTCGGGTGCAGCGCGGCGAGATCAAAAACGAGATCGAAGTCGATACCGTTCGCGGCAAGCTAGTGTTTGGCGCTGGCGATAGAATCCAGTTCCATGGCAATAATCGCAAAGAAGGTATTTTCAACGGCATTTTTGCAACCATCGAGAAGATCGAAAAAAACCAAATCACGGCGCGGACGGATATGGGTAAGAAACTATCCTTTAATCCCGAAACTTTCCGCGAGTTTGGCCTTGGTTATGCGGGAACGGTCTATCGCGGACAAGGGCAGACGAAAACAGAAGTTTATGCGCTCTATGACAATGTTTTTGCTTGGAATGCGCGCACAGCCTATGTGGGTCTGACGCGCCACACGGATCGTGTTGAGCTTTACGTCTCGCGTGATCTGGCTCCAGACGAGGTTGCACTCGCGCAGCGCATGTCACGGCGTGTTCGTGACGAATCCAGCTTGGCTTACGCCACGGAAGATGAAATTCAAAAGACGGGTAAGGAAAAGAGCGGCAAGGAACGTGATGACGGGAAAGACTCCGGCAGCCAGCCTTTGCCGTTCGCCAAAGATCGTGAAAGAACGTCGCAAGCTTCAAAAGGACAAGAAAGCAAAACGTCGCTTCCCTTTGTGAAGGATCGAGACCCCGACAAGGACAGAGAGCGTTAAGTCACTTCTTGCATCGGAATAGCCTCTCAGCCTTTGGTGCTTAGGAGATTAACGCCCAAAGATTTCAGAGAGGCGTGATCATACCAAGTGACTTTCTGGCCGGGTATCGGGTCAAGATTTTCCACAAAAACGATCTGCTCGTTGCGCTTCAGAACCATCAGTTCGTCCGGATAAGCCAAATGGCGTTGCGCCTCATTGACGCCGGTAGACCTTGACCAGCTTGAGGATGAGGTGTTCGAGCTTGTTGAGCTTCCGCCGCTTCCCCAGCTTGAGGTTACGCTCGTCGCATAGCTGATGGCTTGTCCAATCACCCATGAAAAGTTTTTCGTTTCAACGGTTGTGACGCCACAGAGCGAAGAGAAATATTCGGCGGTCATCTTGTCGCGACTGCCAAAATACTGGATCACGCCGGAGTTGCTGATAAAAGTTTGCCAGCCATGTTCGCCGTAAACGCGCGCCAATTGGGATAGGTCTTGCACAATCCCCCAAAGCTGCATACCGAACCCAGCCATGAGGCTGTACGCTTGTTCAAGCGCAGGCAACCGTCCCAAGGCTGACATTTCATCAAGAAGAAAGAGAATGGGTCTTGATGTTCTTTGTTCGATATTGCGGGCGTTGATCGTTATGGCTTGCTGGATAAGGAGCCGGAGCCAGCGATCAAAGGTGTTCAGGCGATCAGCGGGCAGGATCAGGTAAACGCTCGTCGGGGTATTCTTCAAATCCTCAAAGCTGAAGTCCGATTTTGCCAGACTTTCCCGAATGCGTTCGCTATCGAGGAAATGCGTGTGCGCCTGTGTCACAGCCAAGACCGAGCTGAATAATTTTGTTGATTTTGATGCTTGCCGTGCTGCCGTTGATCGAACAATGGGATGTGGGTGTTGGTACATTTTCGTGAGAAGGTCTTTGAACTTGTTGTCATCCAAGTTAAGAATATCTCTCACACGCCCTAACGTGCGATCTTCGCTTTCTTCCTCTGCTGTTCCGACATAGAGAATAATGCCTGTCAGAAGCGCTTTGGCCTCATCATCCCAAAACCGTTCGCGGGACGCATTTTCAGGAACGACAAGGGCATCCGCTAACAAAAAGGCGTTCTCGGCGGCATCGGGGTCGCCCTCTTTGATCCAGTCAAGCGGATTGAATGACGCCTGCGGAAGACCAAGTTTTGAAGCGGCTATGTCCCAAGGATCAAGCAACAAGACTTTTTGCCCCATCCCCGGAATGTTGTCCTTGGAACTGCCTTGGCCACGGCGCAGCGCCGTGACAAGGGCGTTTTCGCCTTTCGGATCGACGATGAAAGCAGAACCCTGATGTAAAAGCAGATTGGGAATAATGGACGAAACGCCTTTACCGCTTCGCGTCGGCGCGAGGTCAGCAAGTGGCGCGCGCCTTCATATTGCAAGGCGTGATTGCCAGAGCTTGTGGCAAACTCGCCCAAGAAAAGACCGTTCGTGCCGATAATGCCGTTTTCTTGTAGATGCTGCAAAGTGGCCCACTGCGCCGATCCCAAACTTGTGGGTCTTTTGGCTGGCGGGATGATGCCCGCTTTCTTTCCAAGCTGAATGCCGAAATAGCAGGCGACAAAGAAAAGTGCCGTGGCGATGAGATAAGATAAAGCGTCCGCGCCGGGCGACGGCCCAAAGAGAGCGAACGCGATAGCTGCCACAAGGGCGACGAGAAGGAGATAGCGTCTAAACTGCGCTAACTTTGGGGAGAAAAAAGCCCCGACCATAAAACCAAGGGCGGAAGAAATAAGGCTGGGAAGAAAGCGTGCCCAAAAAGAAGTGCGGTATCCAACCGGAGAAAAGTCATCATACTGCGCCAAAGCGTCAGAACTGAAAAAAGTGACAAGAAGAAGCGCACCGAAGATTGCCCAGACGGCGATCTTTTTTGCGTACTGTTCACGGAAGAATGTGGTGCAGATGAATTTTGAGAATTTCATAAAACCCCCTTGGTTTTGTTTGTGCCCGCCATCGGACACAAGACGGCAGTTGAGCATAACAGGCTGTGATATTCAGGCAAGATTCAAGATTATCCCAAACGGGGAGCTGGTGGCTTGCGCCTTTGAGCGTGGTGACGTTCCGATGGAGGCGCGGACTTAGGAGACTGTGGCGTATGAAGGGAACGTTTGGGTCGTGGAGATTCTTCCGGCTCTTCCGGATAGGGTGTTGGGGTCGGTTTTGGCAGGTGAATTTTGTGTTGTTCCTGCGCTGTTTCCGCAAAGTCTTCAATAGCGGCGATAACATGGCTTCGGAAAGTAACATCCTTGAAGGCATCGCGAATGCAATTCAGCGTGTCACACTGGCATCCCCATGCCTTAATTCCCGTTTCGGCCAGCTTTTGAAGAATACGCAACCCTTCATAGGTTTCGACCAGTTGCCGGAACATCGGCACCCAATGGGAGCGGCTTGGCGTGTGCGGCCTTCCGGCCTTGTTATAGCGATCCTTCCAAACGGACAGGCCGTCCGCCGCATAAAGAAGGATAATCTTGACCGGCGGCGGCAAAAGCGGGCGTTCTGTTTCGAGCGGGGTTTTCATGACGTGTTGCCCCTTTCTTTGCCGATCATGGGGTTCGGGTCAAACAGCCCCGCAAATTCTTTGTCGGTGAAATAACGCACGCGATCCGCAAGAACAGGTTCCTTGCCTTGAAGCAGGAGGATTTCTTTTCGGCGCGGCAATCGCATGATTTCCTGCGGCATCAAAAGAGCGCGTGATGTTGCACTGTAACTTTCCGCGCTTTGGTCGTATTCCTTTTTGCCGCTGCGACTGTGCTGACGCACCATGACCGTGCGCTGACCGAGCAAATCGGAAAGATGCCGTGCCGTGCCTAGGTCGTTCACGCCGAAAGCCTGCACGGCTCCGGCATTCGCAAGAAAGGACTTCCAGCGGTTTGGATAAAGGTCTTCAAGCTGGCTCAAATCCTGCAAGATCGGCCACAACAACACACCATAACCAGCCAGAAGCCCCATGGCCGTTTCGATGGCCTGCAAACGTC
>JAQUYN010000124.1 GCA_028691835.1 Alphaproteobacteria bacterium
TGCCGCTTCACGGTCCGTAATGCCATCGACAACGACCAGATAGGCGTCCTTGGCCGTGGATTTCAGGGAAAGGGAAAAAGTACGATTGCCGCTTTCATCCGTGAGCGGCGCATAAGAAAAAAGGGCGGCGGGATCTTCCGTAAAACTGCCTAAACGAACCAACCCGCGCACGCCATGCGCACCTAGAAACTCGCCAACGCAGATTTTACGTGTATCGACCACACACCGCCCTTTTCATTCAACAAGCTTACTCGGCAGAAGCGGCAGCTTCTGCCGCCTTTGCTGCAGCTTCAGCTTCCATCTTCAAACGCTCTTGAGCCTTTGCACCAGGCGCAGACTTCTTGGGCGTCGCACGCTGAACGTACTTTTTAGCAAGACCGGTATCGCTCAGGAAGCGAGCCACGCGGTCGGTTGGCTGTGCGCCTACACCGAGCCAATATTTGACACGTTCTTCAATAAACTTAACGCGATCAGCGGCATCGCGGGGCAACATCGGGTTATAGGAACCGACGCGCTCCAAAAACTTGCCGTCACGCGGTGAACGGGAATCCGCCACAACGATGTGGTAATAGGGATGCTTTTTTGCGCCATGGCGCGCCAAACGCATGCTAATCATTGTCTTACTCTCCTTCTACTCTTCACTTGTTACTGTTGTTAATAAAACCGGGCTATCTGCGCCCACCCATCATACCAGCCATGGATCGCATGAAGCCGGCTTTGCCAAGACGTTGAAGCTGTTTCATCATCTTTTGCATTTCCATATATTGTTTGATCAGGCGATTAACATCCGCCACATCCACGCCAGACCCCGCCGCGATGCGACGCTTGCGCGAAGCGTTCAAAAGATCCGCGTTCTTGCGTTCCTTTTTGGTCATGGAAGAAATGATCGCTTCCTGACGCTTGATCATGCCCTCGTCCACATTCGCGCTGGCAACCTGTTCCTTGAACTTGTTCATGCCGGGCAGCATGCCCATAAAGCCGCCGATGCCGCCCATCTTGCGCACTTGCTGCATCTGCTTGGCCATATCGTCAAAGTCAAAGCTCTTGCCCGCGATAAACTTCTTGGCCATGTCTTCGGCCACGCCTTGATCCATCGTGGCGGCGGCCTTTTCGACAAACGAGACCACATCGCCCATGTCCAGAATACGTCCCGCCAGACGATCGGGGTGATAAACCTCAAGCGCGTCAATCTTTTCACCCGTGCCGAGGAACTTAATCGGACGGCCCGTAATGGCCCGCATGGAAATCGCTGCACCGCCGCGTGCATCACCATCAATGCGGGTAAGAATGATACCCGTGACGCCGACTTTTTCTTCAAAGTTCTTGGCCGTATTGACGGCATCTTGCCCCGTCATCGCATCGACAACCAGCAGGCTTTCATGGGGCGCGGCGACATCACGCACAGCCGCCGCCTCGGCCATCATCGCCTCGTCAATCGCAAGCCGTCCTGCGGTATCAAGGATCAAAACGTCATAACCTTCAAGACGCGCTGTCTCAAGCGCACGCTGCGCAATCTCCACGGGCTTTTGATTGACGCGGATGGGAAGGCTCGCCACGCCAACCTGCTCCGCGAGAATAGCCAGCTGCTCTTGCGCGGCGGGGCGATAGACGTCGAGCGAAGCGAGCAAGACCTTCTTGCGATCCACTTCCTTCAAACGTTTGGCAAGCTTGGCTGCCGTTGTGGTTTTGCCCGAGCCTTGCAAGCCCAGCATCATAAGGATGGCGGGCGGGGTGACGTTAATCGCAAGCTCTTCGGCTTTCTCGCCTAGCACTTCGACCAGATTGTCATGTACGATCTTAACGACCTGCTGGCCCGGCGTGACAGAACGAATGACTTCCTGCCCTATGGCGCGCTCCTTGACCTTGGCAATAAAGTCTTTCACAACAGGCAGGGCAACATCAGCTTCGAGCAACGCCACGCGCACTTCGCGCATCGCCTCGTTGACGTCATCCTCCGTCAAGGCGCCGCGACCACGCAGGCGATCAAAAACGCCCGTCAGTTTTGTGCTCAAGCTCTCAAACATTTATCCTGTCACCATCGTCACATCGATTAGGCCAAGGCCCAAAACAAAACAAAAGTGGGCCGGTGCCCGCAACGCGAGGACCGACCTTGCACGCCCCTTTTCAAAGCCTTTTCCTTCGGCTTCGCCAGTTTGTGCTGTCTTTTCTTCCTTTTAAGGAATGGCTTCTTCTACCCGACAGACAGGGGGGAGTCAAGGAAAGGAGAACGCCCCCTATCTTAGAGCGTCCTTTCCGCGACTTGTCGCGCCGTAGTTCACCAAGCGAACAAAGGCGGATGGTGGGCCCCCATACAACCTCACGGAAAAAGCCAATCTCTAGCTTCTTCGAGGGTGCTGTTTTTAATAACTTAATTTTGGGCACACGCCGCCCTAGCTAATGTCAATACCCCACTTCCGTCCCCATGTCAAGAATAAAATGATATCATAGTCAATTATTCTTTCTTTAGGCGGGTGCGCTAAGTCAAGGGCCGGTTCATAATCCCATTACTCAATTGGCGGAAAAGCTTGTTTTTCACCATTTTTCCAGCCTAAGATGGCTTCGATTCTTGCCCTTTGAACGGACCACCCATGAAACTCTCCCACCTCGCGCTTGTCGTTACCCTATCCGCCGTTACGGCTTTTGGGCTGACGAAATACGCCACTCCCACCACTGGCCCCGCCGCCGAGGCCAAAAAGGAAACGGCCTTTGAGCGCGTGATGCGAACGGGAACGATAAGATGTGCATACCCTGCCAGCGTACCGCCGCGTTTTGTTTTTGACCCAAACACAAAAGAAAAAAGTGGCGTCAATTACGAAATTGTCGAAGCGATTGGTAAAGCCCTTCATTTAAAAATCGATTGGACCGAAGAGGTTGGATACGCGACATTTCCTGAAAATCTTAGTACAGGTAAAGAGGATATGTTCTGCAGCACCGTTTGGACAAGCGCTGCACGCGCGCACAAGGCCCTTCTGACTTCACCTCTTTTTTATATTCCTTTGTTCGTCTTTGTTCGCAATGACGTACCTACCTATGACCACCATTTGGAAAAGCTGAACAACGAAGCAGTATCTTTCTCAGTCATGGATGGGACAACGCTTGAAGCTGTTGCAAAATCAACCTTCCCGAAAGCTACTCTCAAATCCTTGCCCGCTGGAGCCGATCATATACAACCCATCTTGGATGTTGCTTCCGGAAAAGCGGATGCCGTGGTCTATGACCAGTTTAATGTTCTAAACTACAATCGACGGAACCCAGACACCGCACTTCGCCAAGTATTAAGCGACGCCCCTATCCGCACATACGGAGAATCTTTTGCCGTAGCCATGGGGGAGTGGGAACTTCGCGAGATGATTAATAGTGCACTTTCAGAACTTCAGCACGATGGCACCATTGATGCTATTCTAAGAAAATACGAATCCGAACAAGGATACTTCTTGCGCACACAGGATCCCTTTAGACCTTCAAAACAAGAGAAATAACATGAAACTCTCCCAGATCGCACTTGTTGTTGCCCTCTCCGCCGTCACGGCCTTTGGAGTAACGAAATACACCGCCGCCCCCGCTGGCCCTGCTACCGAGGCCAAGAAAGAGACGCGCCTTGAGCAAGTCAAACGCACCGGCGTCCTTCGCTGTGGCTATTACTTATGGCCGCCCTTCCTTGATAAAGACCTCACCACCGGAGAAATGAAAGGAATGTTTGCCGAGCTCATAAATGAAATAGGCAAACAACTAAATGTTAAGGTTCAGTGGTCGACGGAGATTTTGCATGATCAGATTCCAACCGATCTAGCCAGCAACCGTTATGACATGTTGTGCGGTATGCTCTTTGCGACTCCCACACGCGCACGGGAAATGGCTTTTACGACACCTTTACTCATACATCCCGCCTATCTTTTT
>JAQUYN010000049.1 GCA_028691835.1 Alphaproteobacteria bacterium
CCTTTTCCACGCTCATCAATCTGACAGATTTTGATCGCAGAAGAATTGAGCGCGATTTCCGAAATGTTGGCGGGCTTAATGCCGTTTTGGTTCGTGATAACCTAACGTGGGATCAAGTTTCCCCATTTCATTGCATATGCCAGAGCTTCCCGGTGCCGATATTGAAGTCGGTGAGGTTCGGACCTATCCCTACACGATCATGACTTCGCATGTTATTGGGTATGTCGGACCCGTCACACAAGCCGAGAGGGACAGCGGCAAAGCTCTTCTTGCTATGCCGGGATTTCGTATTGGGAAAAATGGGGTTGAGAAGGAATATGATGAAACTTTGCGGGGGGAACCGGGGGAGCTTCAGCTTGAAATGAATGCCCGAGGGCGCGTCGTGCGCGAACTGGCGCGTCACGAACCTGTCATTGGAAAAGATGTTAAGTTGACCCTCGATATTGGCCTTCAACAAATTGTTGAAAGGCGTCTTGAGAAGGAAAAGAGTGCGGCCGCCGTTGTCATGGACATCTATACGGGGGCCATCTATGCGCTTGTCTCGCACCCCGGTTTTGATCCTAATCTTTTTACCTATGGCATTAGTCAGCTTGATTGGGACGCGTTAAATAATGATCAGCATGTTCCCCTTTTGAATAAGGTCACGGATGGAGTTTATGCACCGGGCTCAACCTTTAAAATCGTGACAGCCATGGCGGGGCTCGATTCTGGCCTTTTGCGTCCCCAAGAAACGGTGTACTGCCCGGGGCATATGGATCTTGGCAATCACCGGTTTCATTGCTGGAAAAGGGGAGGGCATGGAGCCGTGAACTTTGTTCAGGCGATGGCTGGTTCTTGTGACACTTTCTTTTATGACCTAGGTAAACGTGTCGGTATTGATCGCTTGCAAATGATGGCCAAGCGCTTGGGGCTTGGGAAGAAAACAGGAATTGATTTTCCGCATGAGCGCTCTGGTTTGATCCCAAGCCGTTCGTGGAAAATGGCAACCCGTGATAGCGCGTGGCAACAGGGCGAGACATTGATTACAGCGATAGGCCAAGGCTATGTCCTGACCTCGCCGTTGCAGCTTGCTGTCATGATGTCGCGCATTGTGAATGGTGGATTCGAAGTGACGCCACATGTCAGAATGGGCGAGCATGATATGGCGGGCACAATACCGCAAGGGCGGTCACTGGACTTTGACCCGGCGCATTTGGTTTTGTTGCGCGAGGCTTTGTCGGCTGTTGTTAATGAGTCCATCGGTACGGCCCACAGCGCACGGATTATGGAGCCGGGGTGTTCCATGGCCGGGAAAACAGGAACAGCGCAAGTTCGACGTATTACAACGGCAGAGCGAAGCGACGGGATTATGGCGAACGAGGATCTTCCTTGGAAAGAGCGCGATCATGCCTTGTTTGTAGGATATGGTCCTGTCGGCGCCCCGCGCTATGCGTGTGCCGCCATTGTCGAGCATGGCGGAAGTGGAGCGCATGTGGCCGCCCCTATCGTGCGGGATATTCTTACCGCATGTCAGAAGAGAAATCCAGCAGCAGGTTAGAGCAGATCGCGATAAGGTTGGCGTTTTTTTGCGCGAAACGTTCGCGTGAATCTGCTCGGTAAACAAACAGAGCAGATCGCGATAAGGTTGGCGTTTTTTTGCGCGAAACGTTCGCGTGAATCTGCTCGGTAAGCAAAGGGATAGAGCGGTTGTGGCGGCCCACCTATGTGTCATCCGTTTTAAGCGCGTGCCATCATACGTTCTGCATGTTGCGTAATGCTGCTTGGGTCCATTTTCCAGCTGTCGATTAAGGCCTTGGCCATATCGGGGGATAGCTTGTCATAGGATTCAAGCACTTGGCTTAGTTCACGCGGATGAACAATTTGGTCATCTTTGCGTGCTCCACGTGCCATCAAGAAGATGGAGACGAAATTGCCTTTATCGATCCCTAAGGCCCGGCACAGAACAACCATCATGCGGCCATTGGCGGCATCACTGTTGATCATATCGATATAATACAGATCAATATGACTCAAACGGCTCAACACAATGTTGAAGAGACGGTAGTGAGCCATTCTCAGCAACGGTGTGAGAAGACTTGTTGAAAGCGCATTGCGTTCTTGAAGCCAGTCGGCCAATGAGCGCATGGCATCATCATCTTCTTTTTGCAGGTGGAGCGCAGACAAAACATCTTCTGTTGCCTTGTTGAGCGCTGCAGATAATTTGCCGGGGCCAAACCCAAATCTTTCAAGCGTTGTGCGCCGCAGTTCCTTTGAAACCCACCAGAACAAACGGATTGCGCTGTCAGGGTTAAGTTCTGCGCGTTGCATAATAGGTTTTTGTAGGAACGAAGCGAGGCGGGCCGCATCGACGAGGACTTCAATGGCTTTGCCGGAAAGCTTGGCGCCCATATTTTCTGCAACAATTTGCATCACACCTAGATCGCCTGTCATCACAAGCGCATCAGCAACGGCTTCGTTGATCTGTGAACGTGCGGCGATGGCGGCGGCGTGATCGGTCGTTTCGTTTTTGATAATCTCAATCAAATCTTCGTCCAACAAGTTGATGTTTGCCACTAAAACTGGACGAGCAATTTCGATGGGGCCATGCGCAATTTGTCGGGCCACGGGGCGAGGGGTCGAAATTGAATTGGAGAATTCTGTGATCAGCGCTTGCCGCACACTCATTGTGCCTTCGCGCAGAAGATCTTCAATCAGTTGGTTAACAAGAGATTGTTCATGCTCGGTCAATGAAGCTGTTGGCGAAAAGAAGATTCCTGCAATCTTCTTGCACAAGGCTAGCTTGCCGTTTTCACTGTGATCACGGGCGAGGTCAAATAGATCAGGTAATTCTTTGCGAACGCTTATATCCATGGTGCTTCCTTTAGTAATATGATCAATATGGTCCATTTTACTGAAGCTTTCCTTAATAAGAGTGCGATTATATGCTTAACGAAATATTCATTGCTTCCGTGTAATAATACGTTAAGTATAACAAGTCTCTTCTTTTAGCCCTCTGTGAGGGAACAATGCAGATTACATCGGCCCCACCCCTTCCTCCTGTCTCGACGGCTTTGTCCGAGCCGCAGACGTTGGCTCATGCTCTGCCACAAGTTTTGGCTCAAGCTGCAGCGCCTATTACCCAAAATGCTATTGCGCCAGCGCCCAAGGCTGAGCGTGGCAAAAAGGGACACAGACGAGGGGATCCTGAGCACGCGGACGAGGAGCGAAAAGACGAACCAGAAAAGCGCGGGGATCATATTAATTTGAGTGTCTAACATCATCCGTTTCTTTCTTGATTTATGGCCCCTACCGGGGCCTTTTTTTTATTTGAGGCGCATATTGCAGTGCACATGTTGTAATATACCTGAAAATTCTGAAACTAATTCATTGATTTTATAGCTAAAATCTTGTTAAACATAACTAGAGCGTTCACGTCCCTACTTTCTACCCGTGAAGGGTAGTAACCTCCCTTTTTTTGGTAGTCTCGACATGAAAAAAATTCTTCGTCTAGGTACTCGTGGAAGCCCGCTGGCGCTGGTTCAGGCTCAAATTGTACGTGACGAACTTTACCGTGTGAATGTTGGCCTGCAGCAAGAGTGTGAAATTGAGATCGTTCCGTTGCGTACAACGGGGGATTGGATTCCCGGAAACAAGAATTTAACTTTTTTGGAGATGGGCGGGACCAAAGGCCTTTTCACAAAGGAAATTGAAGAAGCTTTATTAAATAATATGATCGACTGTGCCGTACATTCGATGAAGGATGTCTCAATCGTGGTGCCGGACGGTCTTTCTTTTGCCGCCTTTCTTGAACGTGCGGATCCTCATGACGCACTTCTTTCTCCGGTGGCGCCCTGTCTGGCGGATTTGCCTGCGGGCGCACGTATTGGCACGTCAAGCTTACGTCGCCGCGCGCAGATCTTGGCCGCACGGCCTGACTTGACGGTGGTTCCTTTGCGCGGGAATGTCGATACGCGTCTGAAGAAACTAGCTTGTGAAGAAGCTGATGCGACGATATTGGCTGTTGCGGGACTGGCCCGTTTGGGACTCTTGAATAAAATAGCTTCAATTTTCGATACAAAGGCGATGTTGCCAGCAGCAGCACAAGGAATTCTTGGTATTCAAATCCGTACAGATGATGAAGCTGTGCGCGCCTTGGTGCGTCCTGCCAATCATGAGGCCAGCGAGCGTGCTGCCGTTGCCGAGCGAGCGCTTCTTCGTCAGCTTGATGGTTCCTGTCGCACACCTATAGCCGCCTATGCCACGATCACGGGTTCAGAAATGACTCTTGATGCGCTCGTTGCCAAGCCCGACGGAAGCCACCTTATGCGTCGCCAGATGACGGGGCTTTCTGAGCAGGCCGAGCATTTAGGCGATAGCCTTGGGGCTGCGATGAAAGAGGCGTTGCCGTTTAACTTTTTTGTCGTCGATGAATCCTGACTATGTCTTGTATTCTTGTCACGCGTCCGAAATTGAATGCGGTGCGATTGACGGATCGGTTGCAGAAGGCCGGGCATGAGGTTATCGGTGAACCTCTTTTAGATATTGTTCCGAACTTCACGCTCTCCCCGTGTTTCACGCAGACGCCGCTTATTATTTTTACAAGCCCTACGACGTTTTCGGTTTTGGAACGACGCCGGGCTGAGGTCACAGATTTATTGAGGGCGCGATGCTATTGCGTTGGAGATCAGACAGCAGCCCAAGCCCGCACATTCGGGTTTCTTGAGGTTATAAATGCCAAGGGCGATGGGCAGGCTCTCGCTGACCTCATTCTTGCCAAGGAAGAGCTTCCGCCCGTCCACCCCATTTTGCACATCGGCGGGCAAGATGTGTCCCCTCAGCCAGCCATGGCGTTGCGTGACGCTGGATATGAGGTTGTTCATTGGCCCGTTTATGAAGCGCAAGCTGTGACCCATTTTTCGCCACTTTGTCGTGAGAAACTCGTTCGCAAAGAAATTGATATTGCTTTGTTTACGTCTGTGCGGACAGCGCAGCTGTTTGTTAAGCTTATTCAAGATGAAGCGCTTGATCCTTGTTGCGCGGGCCTAACAGCTGTAGGATTAAGTCACGCCGTGGCAAAGGCTTTAGAACCTTTACCGCTGGCGCGTATCGTGATAGCGCCTGCACCGTCTGAAGAAGGTCTGTGGGCTGTTTTTTCTTCTTAACACAATAAAGGACACCTCGCATGTCTGACCTTATCGAGCAAGAACCCGCCCCTGTTGAAACGCACAGCGAGGAAACGCAGGCACAGCCTGAAGCGAAGTGTTGCGCTTCGAAACGGTCGCTGCCATGGGGTGTTGTCTTCACCCTTGTTGTGTTGATTGGCGTTGGCGTCTTTTATTTTTTTCCCACAAAGATGGCGCTGTTTCCGCAAGAGACAACGGATAGCTCTGAAACAACGTTGTCTGCGCGACTGGAGCGGCTTGAAGCCCGCACGCAAAGCGTAGAGAAAGCTCTTTCTCGTTTGAGCAGCCTGCCTGCGTCACAGCAGGAGATCGCTCCCGTTCAACAAGGCCAAAGCCCTTTGGCTGGCGGCGAGGACATTGAAAAGTTGAAAGCGGGTCTTGTCGGGTTGTCCGGTGCACTGAGCCTTCTTCAGCAGGAGCTTGAAAAAACGTCCAAGGTTACGAATGAGGATCGGATCAATACTCAAGCGGGTCTTGCGACGATCATTGCCTTTTTTCAGATGGATCGTTTGGCCCGCAACGGGCAGCCTTTTGAGAAGGATCGTTTGGTCATGCGTAAACTGGCCGATAATGATCAGGTTCTTGTTGATAAACTTATCAGCCTTGAGCCGTATGCCGTGCAAGGTGTGCCAACAGCTTTGACGCTTTATAAAGATTGGCGCGCCCATTCCGTTGAGGCTCAGGTAGCGTTGCGCAAATCGGGTGCACAGACTTGGATTGATCGAATTGTCGTCGCCCTTGAAGGCTTGATCTCCATTCGTTCGGTGACTCCCGGCGCTGGTGAAAGCCTGTCCTTTGCGGGAATCTCGATGGATTTGGAGGCGGGCCGTCTTGAGGCCGCTGTGCAGAAAGCGGCGTCGCTTCCTGTCGCAGTTCAAGACACGATCAAAGTTTGGCTTGAGCAAGCGCGGGCGCGTCTTGCTGTGGAAGCGATTTTAAGTGCGATCAATGATCATCTGATCGAAAGAGGATCGATTGTTGAACAAACAATTGTGCCGAAAGTGGATCCCCTGATTGATGTTCCAAGCGTGCCTTCTGTTGGCGTGAGTACTCCTTCTGTAGGAGGGACTGAATGAAAATCTTCGGCTTCCTTATTCGTCTTCTTTTTGTCATCGGTCTGGTCGTTTGGTTGGCTGACCGTCCCGGCACAGCGCAGATTGTGTGGCGAGACACGGTGATCGAAACTTCGGCAGCTGTGCTGGCCGTTATCATTGCGGGCATTGCGTTTGCGTTTGTGCTTTTGCATCGCATTTGGCGTTTGATTATCGATAGACCTGCCTTGTGGGGCCTGAAGCGGCGCATCTGGAAGTTGGAAGAGGGGCACAAGGAGTTGGCCAAGGGGCTGGCCGCTGTTGCCTCGGGGCTTGCCTCGGAGGCGGGGCGCAGCGCCGTCAAAGCGCGGAAGCTGCTGGGGGAAACGCCAACGACTCGGCTTTTGTTGGCGCAGTCTGCGCAACTTGCCGGCGACGACAGGGCCGCAAGAACGATCTATCAGGCGATGACTGAAGATGCCGACACAGCTGTGCTTGGCTATCGTGGGTTGATCCGCGCCGCGATGCGCACCGGAAATTGGGAGGAAGCCTCCCGGCTTGCCTCTAAGCTTGGGGAAATAAAGGCGGATGTGCCGTGGCTTCATCTTGTGCGGTTCGAATTGGCTACGCGTCTTGAAAATTGGTCTATGGCATCTGGCTCCTTGGCCAAAGCGCGCAAAGGAAAGGTCTTGCCAGCGCCCTTGGCGAACCGTCAAGAAGCCGCTGTTCTTTTGGCCGAGGCTAAGGTTGCTTTGCGTGACTCTGCGCCCAAGCAGGCCTTGGAATGTGCAGAGAAGGCAAGAAAGCTGATGCCGGATTGGGCCCCTGTGGCTCTTATTTTGGTCGAGGCCTTGATCGTCACAGGGCATCAGCGCACAGCTCTGCGCACAATTGAGCGCGCTTGGACCGTCACCCAAAATCCACAGCTTTTGCCTTTGGCCTGTTGGGCATTGCAAGACACCAAGCCCATTGACAAGTACAAGTTTATTGAGCGGGTTACCCGTAGCACGCGAGACACAACGGCCAGCTTAATGGCCTTGGCCGACGCCGCGTTGAAGGCAAGTTTATGGGGAGAGGCGCGTCGTTTTTTGATGGCGCTTGTGAACAGGGGCGAGGCAACACAATCGACGTATCAACAGCTTGCCCGGCTTGAGCAACGTGAGCGCAGTGATGAACGAACGGCAGCTCTTTGGACGGCACGGGCAGTTCTCGCGCTGCCTGATGCGCAGTGGCTCTGCCAGTCTTGTGGCGCGGCCCATCAGGATTGGGATGCCGCGTGTCCAACATGTGGCGCTTTTAACCGTATGGCATGGGGCACGGTCGGTAAAGGCCATCAGCGATCTTTCGCAACGACACAATCAATGATGCTGGATGATTTAACGTGACATCAGAAAAAGAAGTTCAAGCTGGACGTGTCCTTGCCGTCTTTGATTTTGACGGGACCTTGGCGGCTAAGGACAGCCTGTGGCCGTTTCTTGTCGCTGTGGCAGGGTGGCCACGTTGTGTGTTGGCCGCGCTTAGCTGTTGCATGGCCTTGGGCGCATTGTTGAGTGGCGGCGATCTTCGATCAAAGGTTAAGGCCATCCTCCTTGATCGGATCCTGAAGGGCCGTCGTTTTGAGGATTTGAAGCCTGCCATTGAGCGAATGCGAACATGGCCGCAATGGTTGCCAACTGTGGACGCTTTGAAAAAACATCACGAGGCTGGTGATCTTATTGTTATCGCAACCGGAAGCCTTGATCTTTACGTTAAAGAGATGCTCGGTTCACTTCCCTATGATGATATTCTCGCGACGGAAATGGACCTGCGCGATGGTGTTCTTACAGGCCAAATGACCCTCGGCAATTGTGTGCGTCAGCGCAAGGCGGAGCGCGTCGCCGCCTATATGAATCAGTACGGCCCGTTTACGGATAGCTGGGGGTATGGCAACGCGCCGCACGATCTCCCGATGATGGCTTTGATGAATCATCGCGTGGTCGTTCCGTCTGCCTGAGTATGTTTTGTTATTGCGAGTGGCGGTTGGTGAATAAAGCGCATAAACTACAACGCTTCATTTACGATCAGTATGGCTATATGTTTGTCGAGCCGATTCGCACGAACGATTGCCCGCAAAGCGGCCAGGGCCTTATCATGATGTGTTCTAAGCCGTATAAAAAAGAAGGATATGTCGCGCAAACTATCCATAAAGACATTGAAATACTTCATTATTCATGATTGGGCGTCATTTTCATGAAACTATATATCTTTTATGAAATTGTATATAATGCGCCGACTGTTTCGGTATTTTCGTGGTTTCTATCGGATACAGAAATTGAATTGACGCCGTGAGAGAGAATGTCTGACCCTATTATTATAACATCAACCGATTTTCAGGTGATTGCATCCAAGCTTATACAACATGATGTTTCGCGCCTGCATTTCACAAATGGCATCTATGCTAATCCTCTTGACGAAATGACACCAACAATCTTGGCAGGGTTTGAGCATGCTCTGGATCAAGAGTTCACACCCGACCCAAGGAACGTTTTGGCTGTTGGCGTGAACTCGGATGCAAGTTATGCGCTAAATTTTGGGATTAAGATAGGGCAACACAAGTTTGAATTGAGTCAGTTACAAAAAGCATTGCGTGACGGCAGCCTTTCTGTGGAAAAAGAAGAACAGGCCGAATCTCGTATTGTGAGTTTAGGCCACAATATGGATAAACTCGAAGATGACTTTTTGTCTCGTAAATCCCCATATGAACGCTGTGTGAATGCGACAGAGAATTTAGCAAAGCAAAACCCAGATCGGAGAGTTTTTGCCATTCCGTATGATGCTGAAACGCCGAGACAAATCTATACATTTATGCGTCAAGCAAGTTTCGTATTAATGTCCCTCTTCAAATTTGGTTATGGGACCAGTCCGAGCCAAGGGGTGATTGTTGGCGATGATGTTTTTGATATTGTTTTTGGGCATCCTTATCCCAACGGTGGTAAAGCATTTTGTGATGACACAACACCAATCGGCGATCACAAGAACGTTATTGTTCGTGATTTGCGCCTCCCGTTGGGAATGAAGTCTAAGGCCTATATTAATAGTGCGAATGAATGCTTGTTTGAGTGCCGCCACCCAGATCTCCAAAAGTATTTTAAGCAAAGCCGAACTGTTGTCGTAGGACAACAGTTCGTTTCAGGATAACCGTGCGTGAAAATTCAATAATGGATCAAAAGCAGAATCTGCGAATCCTTTTACGCGGCAATTTTGCGTAGATTCATGGCAGATTCGCGTCCGTTCTTGCCCAAGCCCATGTCAAATTCGAGAACCTCGCCTTGATCCAGGGTGTTGAGATTTGCTTTTTGGACTTCGGTAATATGAACAAAGACATCGACGGCCCCCTCCTCAGGCGCGATAAAACCGTATCCTTTTACGGCGTTAAACCATTTGACTGTTCCACGCATAGTCTGCACGTCCTCTTTGGCTGGCTGATGACAACTGAAGGGAAGGTCCGAAGAACTTGGCCCCGGTGCAACGAAAGTTGCCCGTGCTTTTTTATCCCTTTTTTTAATTTAAGAGCAAGAGGAAATCAGCTCGTGTCGGGTTCAAAAAAATCTTGGCTTTTTTGTCTCGTATTGCCAGCGCGCATTCTGTCGTCTAATGTTGCTACATGAAAACACCATTTATGAGAATTCTTCTGGCTTCTTGTCTCTTGCTCGGTGGCTTTGCGCCGACTGTAAGTTATGCTCATGTCCCGGTCTATAATCAGGCCCCGCCCATTCGTGATACGGCTCCAGAAAGTCGGTTTTCTAAGGCCATTGAAGACCTCCCCTTGATGCCGGGCTTAGAGGTCGAGAAGGATCAGGACATGGTTTTTGTTTTTGGGGCAGAGCGCATTGCGCAAACGACCGTCTTTGGCAGGGTGGATGTCGATGACGTTTATTATTTTTATCAAGATACGTTGCCGCAACTTGGTTGGATTGAGATTACGCCACGTCTTTATGAACGTAACGGTGAACGCCTGCATATTCAGGCGCGCAGCTCCAATGCCGATGGCATGGCTTATGTTCGCTTTGAAGTCGAGCCTACAGGATCATCCCAGAATTGATCTAAGCGTGACAGATCAAAATCAGAGCGGCATGCGGCCAGCTTCCCATTTGTTAGGTTGGGTTTCATATACGTCAAGGGCTTCTCGTCGGGTGTAATGACGTGTCCGCCTTGCGCATTGAGGATGGCGTGGCCTGCCGCCGTGTCCCATTCGTAAGTCACGCTCATACGGATAAAAAGATCAGCTTCTCCCACGGCAACAAGCGCTATTTTATAGGCGCTGGCCCGAACGGCAATGTCGCGCACAAGGCCTTTGTCTTTCCAAACGTCGGTTGGCTGCGTTTTGGCATCACGTAAGCTGATCGTCAGTCGTGGTGGATAGATTGTCGCTCGTGGGACCATGATTGAGGTTTGCGTGCTCTTCAAAATGCGAAAACTTTGTTCAGGGCTTCCAAAAACCAAATCATCGCGAGCCGGGGCATAGATAACACCGATAACGGGGACGCCGTTATGAACCAACCCCATGTTGACAGAGAAATCATCACGTCCTGTCAGAAAGTCACGTGTGCCATCAAGCGGATCGACGAGCCAATAGGTTTGATGGTTTGTTGGCTCGTCCGCATGATCTTGTTCTTCCGCAATCACGGGGATCGACGGGGTGAGGCGGGACAAGCCTTCAAGGATGATCTTTTGCGAGGCTAAATCCGCTTCCGTGACGGGGGACCCATCATCTTTGCGTTGTGGATTGAGAAGGTTCTGATCACGAAGGTGTAAAATGCGTTGGCCTGCCCTGTGCGCAAGCTCGCACAAGGCAGAGGCAGAGATCATCTTAGGATTCATATCCTTTATGCTTCTTTCTTGAGCCCAGCGTCTTCGATGACGGTGTCGAGCGTTATCACATGCTCGTTAATTTTACTGATGGCTGAAATCAATTCGTTGATGATCTCGCTGCGCTTCTCTTCATTTTCTTCATTGAACGTGTCCTGCTGTGCTTCATTTGTGGTGCGAAGCTTCTTGTCCATAACAACAAGACGCGTTTCAAGCTGATCCTTTTGTTGAATAACGAGCTGCGCCAGTTGATCGTGCATCGCTTCAATCTGAATAACGGATTCATGCCACTGATCTTGAAGTTTGCCGAGCATGTCTTCGGTCTGATGAATGATAAGGTCTTTCGTTTCTTCCATATCGATGGTTGGCATGGGCCCGTCATAGGTCATCCCTTGGCCTGAGGTTTGAAGGTTGGTAAGGGAGGGAACGAGTTGACCCAATTGCCCCGCCACGGCGCCCAGTGTGCTGGTAAGCTGGCCGAGCATGCCAAGGCGCTGCATCACGCTTTCGACCTGGTCTGCGATTGTGGATAGCTTGGTGAAGCTTTGCGCTGCCCATTGTTCGGTTTTGCCGAAGGTGGCGGTCGCCTGTTGCTCAAAACGATTGCCTAGATCTGTGACGATTTCGCTGAACTTGCTGCGCGTTGTGGCGAGTTTCTCTTGCTCGCCCTTCAAAGAAGAGATCGCTTGCGACAGCGTTGTGCCCGTCGAGGATGTTTGCTGGGCCATCATTTTGCCGTGTGAAGAGAGTTCGTCCAAATGCGTTTCGGCAGATTGGGCTTGCTGTTGGATTTGAACCTCCAGACGTTGCATTAAAGCAAAGCTCTTTTCAGCGAGTCCTTGAACGGCGCTAAAACTCGTTTGGCTGTTTTGGTTGACGGAGGATAAAAGCTGATCATTGTTGGCGCGAAGTTCCATCAAGAGGCTGTTGATTAAATTGCCGTCACGGCGCACCTGTGTTGTCGCTTCGCTCATGGCGCGTTGCGCTGAGTCAAAGCTGGCCACGATAGACTCCATGCGATGTGTCGCTGTTACGACTTGTTCGCTCAGTCCTTCATGACGCTCACAGATATTGGTCACGGCGCGTTCCATCTTCTCGGCGCTTGTTTCGGTGCGAGCGGCAAGAGAGGCCATGTTTTCTTCGGCATTTATGGTGCTGTTCAGGCGCGTTTCAGCGCGTGTGATAATTTCTTGCAGATGATTTTCGCCCCGGCCCAGTGTACGGACGGCTTCATTGAAGTGCGTTTTGACGGATTCGGTTGTCTCGTTTAAAAGCTTGCCACTGGCCTGCATCAGGTTTAATGCCGCGAACATGCGCTCGCCCATTTGATTGGTGGCCGATGCCAGTTGTTGGACGACCTGATGGCTTTGCCCCGCGCTGCTGCGAAGGGTTGTTTCCGCCTTATTCAGTGTTTGCAGAGATTGTGTGATGTGATTGCCCGCAAGGTGCGTGACTTCCGACATATTTTGAATGCGCTCTTGCATATAGGGAACGAGATTCCCAATTTGCGCGACGCTCTTTTCTTGTGTCGCGGATAAAGATACGGCGATGTCGGTTAATGTGCGGGATAGGGCGCGTGCGGATTCTTCTTGTGAGGCCCCCTGTTTTTGAAGCGAGTTCAGTACGCTGGTCAGATGCGCCGTGACAGAGGATAACATGTCATTTTGTGCATTCATGGCCCCAGTATAACCAAGGGCGCTTTGTTGGGCGCGGTCAAAGTTTTCTGTAATGTTTTTGATCATCGATTGGAAGATCGAACGTGTTTCGCCTTCAAACTTAAAGCGCATAGGGCCTTCTTCGGTATCAACTGTAACGTCCGGTACTTGTGAAAAGAAGAGGCGCACTTTATCCAAAGCACGTGCAAGATCGCCAATTGCGTCGCGACGTTCAAGTCCCCAGACCTGATTATCAAGGTCGCCTTGCGACATATTCGTAATGCACTGAGTGAGGGATTGCAGAGGGATTGTTTGCTTGCCGCGATAGATCATCACAATTGCGCACCCCGCCGCCGCGAGGAGAGCTAGGCTTGACCAGGCCATCAACATAAGCGCGAGGCTCCAGCTTTTCATGCCATGGCTCGCCTGCATGCGCTGTGACGCAAGTGCCGAGGTGAGCCGTCCGTCCAAAGTCGAAAGGGCCGAGGATGCTTTGAGAAGATCCGTATCGGTGATTCCGGCGCTTAAAGCATCGCCGCCTTCTTCAGCTTTGACGATAATGTTAGAAAAAATATCCAGAATAGATTTTATATCGCGCCGTATTGCATTCGGAGCCTTATCGCTGAGACGGGTGAGGGTCTCATCGGCTGTTTTGAGATTCATCCGCATGTCGCCAAGCGCAGCGCGATCATGCGTTGACATGAAGTTTTGTGCCGATCCTAGAAACCCGCTGTAGCCCAAGGCAATAATGGTTTTCTCATAGATTTCCTGCGTGGGGCTAAAGGCTGCGTCTGGTGCGATGAGCAAGTTTTCGGCGTGATCCATTTGATATTTGATGTATCCCGTTGCGCCGATCATCAGAAGAGACAAGGTTACAATGCTCGCCATGATGAAGGTCGAAAAAGAATTTGATGTGCTGGTGTGCTCTTGGGGCGAGGCCATGAAATACTCTTGAGACAAAAGACAAGTGGGGCGCAGGAACGCGCAAGACGAGGAAGAGTAATCGATTTTTGCGAATCAGTCAAAAACCTAATGGGGTCAAGGTGATTGCCCCGCTTTTTCATGCGGAGAATGAGGTAAATTCATCACATAAACAGTATCTTGATGCGATGCCTACAACATAAACTGTTCGCGAATGATACGTTCCCCAAGATGTTGATCCGGGTCGAACAATAAAGTGAAGGCTGTTGTGCAATCTAACCAGATGCGGGCCGAAGCTACATTGTGAATATCGGTAATTCCGGCTTCGACACGGACAGGCCTTTTCTCCGTTTCTAAGACGTCGATTGTGATGACCGAGCTTTGGGGAAGAACGGCGTAATTCCATCGTCGGGGGCGGAACCCGCATATAGCCGTCATAATCAATGTATTGGAATCAAGTGGCATGATGGGGCCACCTGCTGAGTGGTTGTATGCAGTGCTTCCCGCTGGTGTTGAAATCAGGAGTCCATCGCCACTGTAACGGTTGATCCGCTCAATGCCGTCCACGCAGACTCTCAATTTGGCGGACTGCGCCGATTCACGCAGAAGAGTGACCTCGTTGACAGCGATGGCTGACACGATCTCGCCCGTTGTGGTTGTACATTCTGCGCGCAAAGGATGCAAAGTGACTTTCTGAGATTTCTGGATGCGTTCTATCAGGTTATCTGGATTAAATTCATTGCATAAGAATCCAACAGAGCTTGTGCGGTGCAAGGCATAAACCTGTTTGCCCTTATCCAAGAGATTGTGAATCGTTTTTAAAACATGACCATCTCCCCCCAGGACGATGACAACATCCGCCTCGACAACGGGAACAGACGGATATCTGCTTTCCAGATAAAGGAGCGATTCTTGCGCTAAGGGTGTGGGGGAGGCTACAAAAGCTATTTTCATGAAAATCCAAGTGTTGAGATCATGTCCATTTTATTACTCTCATCCCCTTATTAATGATCAATTAACGATTCTTGCGCAACTGTAAACATACAGAGTCTTATTATTTTCTTGGGTTTGGGCCGGGCTTTTTTCAGCTTTTGTACCATGCGGGGTAAAAATCATGCAAATCGACTTACGTGTTTTAGAATTATTGTCCTCTAAGCTTTGCCACGACTTGATTAGCCCCGTGAGCGCAATCAATAATGGCGTCGAGCTGATTGAAGATATTGGCGGATCTGTTGTTGAGGAGGCGATGAAGCTAATTGGCAACAGTGCCGTGCAATCGTCGCGCCGTTTACGTGTTTTTCGTTTGGCTTATGGGCGTGCAGGCAGCGAGGCTAATTTGCCATTGCGCGATATGCGACAGATTGCGCAGCAGTATTTTACTGAGGGAAAAATAAAACTTGAGTGGGCAGAGGACTTGGATCTTCCCGGCGTGGCTGAGCAACGAGGTCTTCTCAAAACACTTATCAATATGTTGATCATGGCAGAGGAAGTTCTGGCTTATGGCGGCGATATCTCATTGCATCGACTCGGTGATGATGACAAAATCGGTTGTCGTCTTGAGATTGCTGGAAGAAATGCACATCTTTCTCAGCAGTTTGAAGATGCATTGACGGCTGCCACTCTCGTTGAAGATCTTACCCCACGAACGATTCAACCTTACATAACCGGACGTTTCGCTGAGCATTTTGGGATTCAAATTTCCCATCGTTCACCCAAGGACGATATGCTTGAAATAATCCTGTGTGCGGCTGTTCTTGAATACGATCAGCATCAGGTAGAATAATGGTTTTTTAAGGTTTGTTCATCAAACTCACTGTTGCTTGACCTGCTGTGATTCTTACCAGTTAGAGGACCTGAAAAATGGATGACCTGTTACGCGAATTTCTCACCGAAACCAACGAAAGCATCGCACAACTTGATGTCGAGCTTGTTCGCCTTGAGCAGAATCCCGAAGATCCCAATTTAATTGGTAGCATCTTCCGACTCGTTCATACAGTAAAGGGGACGTGTGGCTTTCTGGGATTGCCGCGCTTGGAAAAAGTCGCGCATGCTGGTGAAAATGTGCTGGGCAAGTTCCGTGATAAACAACTTAAAGTTACACCCCATGCTGTGAGCTTGATCCTTTGTTCGATAGATCGGATCAAGTCGTTGCTTTCTGTTCTAGAGGAAACCGAGGCAGAAGCTGTTGGCGACGATACGGATTTGATTGCCGACTTGGACGCCATGGCCGAAGGGCGCGAGGTCAGTCAAGATTCATCGGTAGGATCAACATCGGCTGGTGAAACATCGAATGGTGGGGCAGCCGAAGCACCTCAACAACAAGCGCCTTCAGATCTAGCGGATCCTTTTGGGTTTGTGCCTGTGCGCGCAGAAGAAACAGGACTGCCTGCAAAGGAAACAAAAGTGGTTGAGTCACCATCCGCTGTTGTCGAGCACAAGAAAGAGGTTCCAAGTGGTGTCAGCGAAGTGGCGCCGAAGGAATCTGCCGTATCAAACCAGACCATTCGGGTCAGTGTTGAGCAACTTGAAAACCTTATGGTCATCGCCAGTGAATTGGTGTTGACGCGCAACCAGCTGAATCAGATTTCACGCACTCAAAAGGACAACCCTTTTGCGGCACCGTTGCAGCGCCTTAATCATGTTACGTCCGAATTGCAAGAAGGCGTCATGAAGACGCGCATGCAGCCCATCGGAAATGCATGGTCCAAACTGCCACGTATTGTGCGCGATCTTTCTCTTGAGCTTGGTAAAAAAATTGATCTGCAGATGATGGGGGCGGACACCGAACTTGATCGCCAAGTTTTGGAACTGATTAAAGATCCTCTAACCCACATGGTTCGTAATTCTGCTGACCATGGGATTGAGATGCCGCAAGATCGCTTAATGGCGGGCAAGCCAGAGGTCGGCGTTGTTTTGTTGAACGCGTTCCATGAAGGCGGCCATATCATTATCGAGATCTCCGATGATGGTAAGGGGCTCTCGATGAACAAGATCAAGAGTAAGATCGTTCACGGAGGCTTGGCGACAGAAAGCGACGTCGCGACGATGAGCGACCAGCAAATTATGCAGTATATTTTTAAAGCTGGTTTCTCTACCGCCACACAAGTTACTGCTGTGTCGGGGCGTGGCGTTGGTATGGATGTTGTCCGTACGAACATTGAGAAAATTGGTGGCACGATTGATTTGCAATCGACGGAGGGGAAGGGGTCTCGTTTCCTCATCAAGATCCCTTTGACATTGGCCATTGTCTCCGCGTTGATCGTTGAATGTTCTGGCGAGCGTTTTGCCATACCACAAATCAGCGTGATTGAGCTTGTCCATGCTTCGGCCCAAAGCGAATACAAGGTTGAGCGTATTAACAATACGCCCGTTCTTCGTTTGCGAAATCGGTTGCTGCCCCTCGTTTCTCTGCGTCGCACATTGAAACTTGGCGAAGACAAGCGCGACGAAGAAATGGCCTTTATCGTTGTTGTTCAGGTCGGAAGCTCGACCTTCGGCATTATCGTTGATCGCGTGTTCGATACGGAAGAAATTGTTGTTAAACCTGTCTCGCCCATCTTGCGGAATATTGCGATGTTCTCTGGGAACACCATTTTGGGGGATGGCAGTGTCGTCATGATCCTTGATCCAAATGGCGTTGCCGCACACGCGGGCGAGATTCACACGGCTTCCGATACGGCCATGAAGCATCGTACGCAGTCGGGACACGGTCATGTATCCAATAAACAGTCCCTTCTGCTCTTCCGCGCTTCTGGGGATTCACCAAAGGCCGTGCCATTGTCTCTCGTTGCGCGTTTGGAAGAGATCGATATATCGACCGTCGAATATTCTGAGGGTAAGCCTGTTGTTCAATATCGCGGCAAACTGATGCCGTTAGTGCCGTTGGATGAAACGTTCCAAATGAAGAAGGAAGGCACGCAGCCTATTCTGGTGTTTAGTGAAAGCGAACGCAGTATGGGGCTTATCGTCGATGAAATTATCGATATCATCGAGGAGCATGTCGAGGTCAACATTTCGGCCCAGCGTCCCGGATACTTGGGGAGCGCGATTATTGCCGGTAAAGCTACGGATATGGTCGATACGGGGCACTATTTGGCGCAGGCTTATCAAGATTGGTTCGGCGTACAAAGCGAAACATCGTTTGGTGATGAACGGTTGCATCGTGTCTTGCTTGTCGATGACAGTCCCTTTTTCCGTAACCTTTTGACTCCTCTTTTGACGGTTGCCGGTTACACCGTGACAACCGCAGAAAATCCTGCTCAGGCGTTGAAATTGCGCGAGGAGGGCGAGGAGTTCGATGTCAT
>JAQUYN010000050.1:0-9986 GCA_028691835.1 Alphaproteobacteria bacterium
GGCTTGGCCTGAGCGGGATCTCTTGCCCATGATTTCAAGCTTTGATATGGATAGCTTAGAGATGGCAGCGCAATTGGAGCCTCACAGGCCGCGTTGCTTGTTATTTAGGGAATGGGATGAAGATTGGCGGCAAAAGGTCTCTCGTGCAGGGGCGTGTGCGATGAGCATGGCTGTGGATCAATTGACGCAGGCGCGTGTGGAGGAAATTATCCGTCTGCGCATTCCTCTTTTGGCCTATACGGTGAATGATCCGGCTAGGGCAAAGGAATTACTGGCATGGGGTGTATCTGCCGTCTATGCTGATTGCCCGTGCGCGATTCTCAGCGAATTATGAGATGTAGGCGAAACCGTTTGAAAGGAGTGGAGTGACGTGAAATCACTGAATGCTGTTCGTATGTCTGGCCGAGAGGTTTTTCCCTTGATTGAAGGAGGGAAGGGAGTCTCCGCAACCAACGGGGCCAGCTCAGGCGCGTGGGCGGTCGCGGGCGGCATTGGAACTGTTTCCGGCGTTAACGCAGACAGCTATGATGCAAATGGAAATGTCGTTCGTCAGGTTTTCACGGGCAAGTCCCGCCAAGAACGCCATGAAGAATTGGTGACCTTTGGTATTAATGGGGGCATTGCTCAAATAAAACGTGCGCACGACATCGCGGGCGACAAGGGGGCGATCCACCTTAATGTCCTGTGGGAAATGGGCGGCGCAGAGCGTATTTTGGAAGGCATTTTGGACGGGACGAAAGGTCTTGTGCAGGGCGTGACTTGTGGCGCGGGCATGCCTTATCGCGTCTCTCAAATCGCACAGAAATATAACATTTTCTATTACCCTATCGTGTCGTCGGCCCGCGCTTTCCGCGCCTTGTGGTTGCGTTCGTTTAAAAACGTCCCCGAATGGCTTGGTGGCGTTGTTTATGAAGATCCATGGCGCGCTGGCGGTCATAATGGTTTGTCGAATGTTGAAGATCCTTTAACGCCTGAAGATCCTTATCCCCGCGTGATGGCTCTGCGCAAGCAGATGAACGAGTATGGATTGACAGAAACCCCGATTATCATGGCGGGCGGGGTGTGGTGTTTGTCCGAGTGGCAGGATTGGATCGATAATGCCGAGCTTGGCCCCATTGCATTTCAGTTCGGCACGCGCCCCTTGTTGACTCAAGAAAGCCCCATCCCACAAAGTTGGAAGGATCGACTCTTTACTGTCAAAGAGGGCGATGTTGCGCTGAACAAATTCTCACCGACAGGCTTTTATTCGTCAGCCGTTCGCAATGATTTTTTGCAAAAGCTTTATGATCGGTCTGTGCGCCAGATTGCTTATGCAACAGCTGCGACTGACACGCTTACGGAAAGCTTTAAAACGGGGCCTGTCGGCAATCCTGTTTTTGTGAGTGCCGCTGATCTTGAAAAAGCCAAGGGATGGCTTGAGGCTGGGTTTACGAAACCGCTTCGTACCCCTGATAGCACGCTCGTCTTTGAAACGCCGGAAGCCGCACGCATGATCCAAACGGATCAGGCAAACTGCATGGGGTGTTTATCTCAATGCCTGTTCTCGAATTGGTCACAAGGTGAAACGGGCACAACAGGGCGCATGGCGGACCCGCGTTCATTTTGTATTCAAAAGTCGTTGCAGAACGTGTCGCACGAAGGTGACATGGACAACTTTTTGATGTTTGCAGGTACCAGTTGTTATCGGTTTGGCCAAGATCCGTTTTATGCCAATCACTTTATTCCAACCGTCAAGCAGCTCGTTGATCGGATCCTGACTGGGGGATAATTGGATCACGCAGATTTTATTGTTGCCGATGCCGTTGTGATGGGGTGCGCAGGCAAGAACGTTATGTCTTTGCGTGACATATCTGCGTGTCAGGGATGACCTAAATTAGGAATGTGTGTAAACTTATTTTTCATCATGTTATAGGTCTTGCTATTCGTTTCTACTAAATGATCTTTAATATCCTTTACTGAAATCCATTCCTGCTTTGTTTCCGGGTTGGTGACTTTTGTTTTAAACATGCTTCGATACACACCTGATTTTGCAAGAAGGATTAGCCCATACAACGCGGGCGGTTCGATATATGTTGTTTGATCCGTAAGCTCTTTCATCGCATCAAAGCGTATCCCCTCGAGTCTGAATTGGGGGCGTGATTCCTGTGTGTGATCGGCAAAGGGATTGCCAGAAAAGTTTTGTCTAATTCCAGAGATAACATTCGCCAACTTGAACCATTGAGCCTGCGTGCGTACGGCATTAATGCTCGGAATATTTTTGCTAGTGAGGTGTTTGGGAACGTCACTGAGGGTTTGAATAGGTTCGATGGCAGGAAGACCTGACCTAGAAAGCCTTAGGTTCACATAATTAAAGACAGTTTCCGCGCCGGGATGAAGTGTGCCCGTCTGATCTCGTCCCAGTTTCTGAAGGTCTCGGAGATAGAGGGCGTTTATGATAGGTTTGTTGAGGGTTAGAGTACGTTGATTGACGTCGATGCCGCTTTTGGTGGTGGCTGCCCGTTGACTGCATCTCGTAATTGTTGCCGCAACTTCATTCTGTCTTATTTCTTCCATCTTGTTTGTGTCGGTTCCGATGACTTCGTTCAAGATGTTGTTTGCCCCGAGGCGCGAGCCGAAGCGGTTGAGGCCTCTTTGGGCATCATACCGGTATTCATCAAGCCATGGTCTTAGGGTCCGACCCGGAAGGGTGGCGGTACAAAAAGCTTGCCCGTTCGCGTCAGTTATTTTCTTGGCAACGAGCAAAATATAATGGGTTTGGACTTTTGATCCGGGCGTATCACATACACGGACAATTGTAGGAAGATATTGAATAAGCATGGCCTTTGGATTTTTAAGGCCGTATCGATTAAACGCGTTATCAAACATATGAAAATCCGATGTAATAGGGCTGGTTGAAATGTCTGGAGCGTTTCCCGCGAACGCTTGGCGCAAAAGGCGTCAACCTTATCGCGATCTGCTCTAGAAACACATAAGAACGAATGGCAGAAGAGTAAAGTTAACTTTATTACTTTCTTGTCAGTCAACGACGGAAAAGGAATGGTTTATCTGCAACTTAATGAAATCAGCACTTTGATTTTGGGGTTCAACGCGTTAACTTGAGCGATGTAACCTTTTATCAGTTGAAACAACATGGATATTTATCTTCCCGTTGCCGAGATGTCGATCAACGCGTTCTGGCTTTTAGGTCTGGGCCTCGTGGTTGGGTTCTTGTCCGGTCTTTTTGGCGTTGGCGGCGGGTTTATGCTCACGCCGCTTTTGACCTTTATGGGGCTCCCTCCAACGATAGCGGTTGGGACGCAGGCAAGCCAACTGGCGGGAACAAGTCTTTCTGGCGCGATGGCTCATTGGCGTCGTCGTAACATTGATGTGCGTATGGGTTTCATCTTGACGGTTGGTAGTTTTTTGGGAACCGGCGTCGGCGTGCAGATCTTTAAATGGTTGAAGCAGATTGGTCAGATTAACCTTGTGATCGTGTTGTGTTATGTCGCGTTGTTGTCAGCAGTTGGGTTGATGATGTTCTTTGAAAGTGCGCCGGGCTTGTTGCGGCGAGGCTCGCGTGTGCGCTCTGGGGGGCGTCTTCCGGCACGTGATGGCGTTGTCCCTACGCTTACGCAAGGCTGGGGAGCTGACGGGGCCTTCGCCGTTGACTTTCACGTTTCAAACTTGCGCGTTAATGTTCTGTTGCCAATAGGTCTTGGCATTATTGGTGGCTTGCTTGTTGCTCTGCTCGGTGTAGGCGGTGGCTTCGTTCTCGTGCCTGCCATGATTTATTTGTTGAAGATGCCGCCTGCGCTCGTCAATGGAACGTCTTTGTTTCAGATTATTTTCACCACGGCTTTTGCTTCGGTTTTGCAGGCTGTTTCCAATCACTCCGTCGATGTCGTGATGGCTGTTTTTCTTCTTATAGGAAGCGTTGTTTCTGTGCCGATGGGGACGCGTCTTGCCTCCCATTTGCGCCCGGAAGTCGCTCGTTTGCTGATGTCGCTTCTTATTCTGGCGGTAGCAGGTAAGCTGATTTTTGATCTGTTTACGACGCCGGGGCAACTCTTTGCCGTCGAAACGAGGTTGCTGTGATAAGAAAACTTGGTCTTGCTTTTCTTCTTTGCGTTGCTCTTAGTTCCCAGCCAACTTGGGCCGCGAAGAAAGTTGTGGCCGCCAACTTGACTGATAATTTTGTCGGCGTGAGCGAAGGTTTTGATGGGGCTAAGCTCACGGTTTTCGGCGTGCTCAAAAACAAGGCTGATGCTATCGTTGTCATTGAAGGCCCGCTTGCTGAGGCCAAAGTTCGTGCCAAAACTAAGCAAATAGGCATATGGGTTAATGGCAATCCCACAACGATTGAAAGCGTACCCAGCTTTTATGCTGTCGTTTCTTCAAAGCCGATTGATCAAATCGTTGATGCCAAGACGGCGTTGGCTTATGGACTTGACGTTGACCATCTGGCCGTTTCTAAAACAGAAGCTGGGGCCGGTTATGTCAATGTTAAACGAGCACAAGGCTTGTTCCGCTATCAACCTGATGGCGTGAAGATTTTGGAGAGCAACTTGTTCCGTGCCGATATTTTCTTGCCCCCCAGTGTGCCAATCGGTACTTTTCGCGCCCATATTTATGAGGTTTCATCCGGTAAGCTTTCGGCAACGCGCGATGAGACTTTTTATGTCGCACAGGTTGGTATGACGGCGTGGGTGAGTAAAACAGCGCGTGAAAAACCAGCCTTTTATGCCTTGTTGGCGCTTGTGCTTTCACTTGGTATTGGTGGCGGCGCGGCCTATCTCTTGAGGAGGATGTCATAAGATGAGTGCCAGAACTTTTCTTGTCGTTGTTGACGAAAGCCCAGAATTTCCTGTTGCGCTTTACTATGCGGCGAAGCGGGCTCTTGCCATACATGGCCACGTTGCGTTGCTTTCCGTTGTTGAGCCACAGGGCATTGAGACGTGGGGGGGCGTTGAGCGTGCGCTTGATGACGAAGCCTTTGATCGCGCCCGCGAGATTTCGGCTGTGCATGAAAAAACGGTACAGTCTATTATGGGGTGCAGGCCGAAGGCGTATTTTAGAAAGGGCGAAGTCTGTAATGTCCTGCTTGACTTGATTGATCAGGAAAAAGAAATTGCGACGCTTGTGTTGGCTGTGCAAACAAGTGAAGGCCCGCGCAACCCGTTGATCCAGTATTTAACGAGTGAAAAGGGCGTTCGTAAACTCAAGATTCCCCTTATCATAGTTCCAGATACCTGTCGTTGCCTGCACGAGGAAGGATGAAGCCCATGTTTATTCAGACCGAAGATACGCCCAACCCGGCGACGATGAAGTTCTTGCCAAGCCGCGCTGTGGTTGAAACGCCGCTTGATCTTGCAAATGCAGCGCAGGCCTGCGTCTCGCCTTTGGCGCAAGCCTTGTTCAATGTTGACGGTGTCGCGGGTGTTTTCCTCGGCCTTGATTTCATCAGCGTGACTCGCACCGATGATGTGGAGTGGCCTGTTCTTCGTCCCGCCATTTTGGCGACGATTATGGATCATTTTGTCGCAGGGCGTCCCGTGTTGCGTGAAGGTCAGGCTGATGTTGCTGCCGCGCCCGTGACATCATCGGCGGAAGATGTTGATGTCGTGCGCCAGATTAATGAGCTTCTTGATCTGCGCATTCGTCCTGCCGTTGCTCAAGATGGCGGTGATGTTGCGTTTGAGCGTTACGAAGATGGCATTGTTTACCTGCGCCTTAAAGGCGCCTGTGCCGGATGCCCCAGCGCAACGGCGACGTTGAAGTTCGGCATCGAGCAAATGCTTCGTCATTTTATTCCCGAAGTCCAAGAAGTCCGTCGGGTTGAGTAATACCAACCTGTGTATGAAAGTACCCCTATAGATCACGAGCGGTTGCGAGGTGGGGCCCTCTCGCTGGACAGGCTTTTCCTTTAAATGGTATAATACCAACCGCCCGATGAACTGACGCGCTGGGGCACGAGCGGTTGCGAGGAGATAGCCTCTCGCCGGACAGTCCTCTCCTTAAAAAGCAAAGGGTGCCGTCCGGCAAGAGGAGTGCGAGACGCAGAGCGAATGAGTAAAAACAACGCCACCAGTGAGTCCGCTCATAGACCCGCTGGTATAAGGCCGCTAACAGTCTTTGGGACGGTTTTTCCCGCAGACTGTTAAACGAGCAGATTGTTAAAACATCGCCTGATTGATCAGCATGTGGCTGGCGATGCCGAGGCCATAACCGATCAGGATGATCCAGCTCCACTTCAGATGGCTCAAGAACGTGTAGTGACTGCGGGCTTGGCCCATCAGCGCGACACCTGCCGCTGAGCCTATGGATAAAAGCGACCCGCCGATACCGGTTGTCAATGTGACCAACAGCCATTGGCCGAGCGAGTGATCGTGTCCCATATTGAGGACGGCGAACATCACAGGGATATTGTCGATTAGCGCAGAGATAACACCGATTGCGATATGCGCCGTTGTGTCTCCCATGTCGTTATAAAGGATTGTTGAAAGAGATTGGAGATAACCAAGAGCCCCAATCCCACCGACGCACAGCATCACGCCATAGAAGAACATCATTGTGTCCCATTCGATGCGGCGCAAGCTGACGAAGATGTCGAAGGGCTCTCCGAGATCTGTGGCAGAGTCCATCTTGAGCCGTCTTATATCATGACGGCGGATATAGCTGCCGAAGATTTTGAGAATACCAAGACCTGTCATCATGCCAATGAAGGGCGGTATATGAAGCGTTTGGTGCAATGTGACAGTCATCGCGATAGTGAAGAGGAATAACCCCCCGATTGTTCTTCCCCCTTTTTTGATTTTGACTTTTTCTTTCGTGGCTTCTGGAGATTTGTTGGGGATGGTCATGGACATGACGGCTGCGGGTACAAGCCAGCTGACCAGCGAGGGAATAAACAGGGCGAAGAAGTCTTGGAACGGCACGACGCCTTTTTGCCAGACCATCAATGTCGTAATGTCGCCGAACGGGCTGAACGCGCCGCCAGCATTAGCGGCAACGACAATGTTGATGCAGCTAACGACGATAAACTTTTTATTTCCATGACCGACAGCCAAAGCAACGGCGGCAAGGACGAGTGCCGTTGTCAAATTGTCAGCAATAGGCGACATGACAAAAGCCAAAGCCCCGCAAATCCAATAGAGGGTTCGCAGTGAAAAGCCCTTTGATACAAGTTTGGCGCGGAGCGCATTAAACAGACCGCGTTCTTCCATCGTGTTGACGTAGGTCATGGCTGAGAGCAAAAACAGCATCAGCTCGGCATATTCCAAAAGTGAGTGGCGGAGCAGAAGCGCGCCTTCTTCAGCGCGGCCCTCGCGAACAAAGGCCAGCATCACGAAGACCCAGATTAGTCCGGCGGCAAGGGTTACGGGCTTTGATTTGCGTAAATGTATTTTTTCTTCAAGGAGGACGAATCCATAAGCCAAGGCGAAAAGGCCAAGAACGGCCCACCCCATCCACCCAGCTTCGGGGGGGAGAACCGCCGTTTCGGCTGCAAGTGCCGGTAATGTTGGAAGAAGGAAGGAAAAAAAGCCTAGGATAAGCGTGAAAACAGACATGAGTAGCCCCTTGGTGTGATTTTGCGCTGTGTAAACGCCCCCTCTTTAGAAGAAAAAAAATAATAAAGCTAGAGCTGTTTTCCAAATCTTGATATTTGAGGCGTTTTAGGGTCATCTAGCAGACATTATTTTGGAGAATCAGAAGAAGTTATGACAGTGCAAAAACAATCCCCCTTGGCCAAGCAGCGTGAAGAACGCGCCGCTGAAGCTATGCGAGAGAATTTGCGCCGCCGTAAACAACAGCAACAAGCCCGCGCACATTCACTCAAGGATTCTGCGCCACCACATAAGGAAGACTAGTCGCATGTCCGTTATGCCTGACCACTGGATTCGCAAGCAAGCCCTCGAACAGCAGATGATCTCTCCATTTGAGGAGAAGCAACGTCGCAATGGCGTCATTTCTTATGGCCTTTCGTCATATGGCTATGATGCGCGAGTGGCCGATGAGTTTAAGATTTTTACGAACGTCGATAATGCGATTGTTGATCCCAAACAATTTTCTGAAACGAGTTTCGTGAATCGTCAGACGGACGTATGCGTCGTTCCGCCCCATTCCTTTGTGCTGGCGCGCACCGTTGAATATTTCAAAATTCCCCGCGATGTGTTGGTGATCTGTCTTGGCAAATCGACCTATGCGCGATGTGGCCTGATTGTGAACGTCACGCCTTTGGAACCTGAATGGGAAGGTCATGTGACGCTTGAGATCTCAAACACAACGCCGCTTCCAGCCCGCGTTTATGCGAATGAAGGCTTGTGTCAGTTCTTGTTCTTGAAGGGGGATAGCCCTTGCGAGATTTCCTATGCCGATAAGGGTGGTAAATATATGGGGCAAACGGGCGTGACGTTGCCGCGAATGTAGGGGTGATGGCATGAAAACAATAGGCATCTTAGGTGGGGCTAGTTGGGCTTCAACGATGCTGCCTTATCGCTTAATTAATGAGGCTGTAGCTCAACGCATGGGGGGATATCACTCTGCGCGCATCATTTTATATAGTATGGATTATCATGATATAAAGATGAGTTATTCAGGCGATTGGTCAGAAACACCAGCACTATTCAAACGTGAGCTATGCTTTCTTCTTTCTATGAAACCGGACTGTATTCTCATTGCGAATAACACGCTTCACAAGGCTCTTGATATCATCGAAGGCGAGTTGTCTCTTTCATTGCCGACTTTTCATGCAATTAGACTAACTTGTGAAAAACTTGTTGAGAATGGTTGCGGAAAGACATTGTTTCTAGGCTCAATTTTTACGATGAATGATCGTTTTTTTGTTGATCCTTTGCATAGAGCTGGTGTGGATATTATGGTGCCGTGCAAGGAAGATCAGGCGGTTATACAAGAGCATCAAGTTGAACTTGCAAAAGGGGTGTTTTCTGAGTCCATCGCAAATTCTTTTCATGAAATGCTTGCGAAGTATGAGGCTATGGGATGCACGACAGTTGTCTTGGCATGCACGGAATTACCTCTAGCAATAAACAATAAAATAACAACAATGCGAATAATCGATCCTTTGTTTTTACAGTGTCGAGCTGCAGTGGATTTTACTCTTTCTTGCTAGTATATGTGTCGGTTTTTTCGTGATAGATGGAACAAAAGCATTCTCTAACGCTTACACCTGAAGGATTGGTTTTTCAAAATGATACGTGCCACAATACCACCACCCTCCCGCAAGGGGAGGGTGGCTTGCGGCAAATGAAGTATATCAATACAACCCTTCATTTGCGAGGAGTGTAGATAATAAGTATTAGAAACCGAAAGAACAACGACTATGGACCAAATGATAATCAGAGGCGGCACGCCGCTTAAAGGCAAGATCCACATCAGCGGCGCAAAAAATGCTGCGTTGCCTTTGCTCGCCACCAGCTTGTTGACGGATGAAACTTTGACGCTCAGCAATGTGCCACAGCTTGCCGACATCGTGACGATGGGCAATTTACTGGGGCAGCACGGTGTGGGTCTTGGGCTGAACGGCGTGGGCGGACGGGGCCACACGGTTGATTTGTGTGCCAAGACTATTACGAATACAACGGCCCCTTATGATTTGGTGCGCAAGATGCGCGCCAGCATTCTTGTGCTGGGACCGCTGTTGGCGCGTGCGCGTGAAGCCCGCGTCTCATTGCCGGGCGGGTGCGCCATCGGGACGCGTCCTGTGGATCTCCATTTGTCGGCGCTTGAAAAAATGGGGGCTCAGATTGATTTGGCGGATGGTTATATCAACGCTTCGGCTCCGCTTGGTCTGAAGGGGGCAGAGATTGTGTTCCCCTGTGTGACCGTGACGGGCACCGAAAACATCATGATGGCGGCTACTTTGGCCAAGGGTGAGACGGTTTTGATCAACGCAGCGCGTGAGCCTGAAATCGGCGATCTTGCGGATTGTCTGGTGGCCATGGGCGCAGAGATCGAAGGCATTGGCACGGATCGTTTATATATCCAAG
>JAQUYN010000050.1:9996-17824 GCA_028691835.1 Alphaproteobacteria bacterium
GGCAAAGACAGGTTGCACGGCGCGTCACATCCTGTGATAGCCGACCGCATTGAAGCGGGGACTTTTGCAATTGCTGCGGCGATCACGCATGGCGATTTGGAATTGAGTGGCGCTCGGCGTGACTGCTTGAAGACCGTGTTCGAAACGCTGGGTCGTGCCGGCGTGCTTGCCGAAGACACGCCTGATGGTATTCGTGTGCGTCGTAAGGACCGCGCTATTCACGGCGTTGATATTATGACCGAGCCTTTCCCTGGATTTCCAACGGATTTGCAGGCTCAGGTGATGGCGCTGATGTGTATTTCGGATGGCGCGTCGATGATCACTGAGACGATCTTTGAAAATCGTTTTATGCATGTGCCAGAGCTGATCCGCATGGGGGCGAACATTACAGTTCATGGATCGTCTGCGATGGTGCGCGGCGTGAAAAAGCTGAAGGGCGCGCCCGTGATGGCTACTGATTTGCGCGCTTCTGTTTCGCTGGCCTTGGCAGGTTTAGCCGCTGAAGGTGAAACGGTGTTGAACCGCATCTATCATCTTGATCGTGGCTATGAACGGCTTGAAGAAAAGCTTGGTGCTTGTGGGGCCAGCATTGAACGGGTTAAAGTGGCTGCATGACCGGGCACCCTTTGAAACTGCTTGCACAAGATGCGCAGGACATTCAAGTGATGTCGGCTGTGCTGCAGGACGCCATCGCTCCTGTTATCGACATGACATTTCGTGCTTCTGAGAAGACATTTGTGATGGTTGTTCAGCGTTTTTGCTGGGATTGTGCGCAGGACGGGCAGGGGCAGGAAACTTTGCCCGCCAGCGAGGATGAACCAGCCCTCAGGGTCTTTGAGCGTATCAACTGTGCCGTTGATGTGGAGGGGGTCGAAGCGGTCCATGTCATGGGCATCGATCTTCATAATACGGCTACGTTGTTGGATTTGTTAACGATAAGCCTTGAAGAGGACGCGTTGCTGCTGATTTTTGCCGGTGGTGGGAAAATAAGGGTTCAGCTTAAAAACTGGCGCGTTCGGCTCCTCGATTTTGGTGAATCGTGGCCTACAACGCACTGTCCGCGTCATACGACTTGACGTAGGCGCTAGAAAAGGCCATTTTCCGGCTCAGAACTGACCATTCAAGCATGGGCAGGTTCTTATGAACTCAAGAAAGAGAATGAATGTCAAAGGAAGATTTACTCGAGTTTGAAGGGATTGTTTCCGAAATCCTTCCCAACGCTATGTTCCGCGTTAAGCTGGACAACGGCCATGAAGTTTTGGCGCACACATCTGGTAAGATGCGCAAGAACCGCATTCGCGTACTCGCGGGTGATAAGGTCAACGTTGAAATGACGCCTTATGATTTATCTAAGGGCCGTATCACGTTCCGGCACAAATAAGCTGATTTATTGGGTGAGCGGAGTGAGTGTGCAATGTGCGTTCCGCAATTGCTGTGCCCATTTTCGTGAATAGATTGCTAAAGCAATTTCCACATATAGCTGATCCAGAATAAAATGATGAAGCACAGGTAATCAAAAGAGCCGTCATTCCGGCGAAACTTTCTTGCGGTGCGATTTGTCGCGGCGAAAAGAAAGTTTAATACCAACCGCCCGATGAAAAGACTTATACCAGTGAGTCCGCTCATAGACCCGCTGGTATTAGAGCCCTTTAAAGTGATAGTACTTCACAGTCTTCATGAGACGCCGTTTTGGGGTTTTCTTCTTTTGCGCATCAAGAGCCTTTCTTTCTTCAGGCGAGATAAGGTCCGCGCAAGTCAGTGAACGGCGGCTGTCCGCATTCTCTTGCCCCGATGAGGCTGAAGTTGGAACGGAGGCAGGCTGCTGTCCTTGTCGGTTCGTTTTGGCAGGCGTGCCCGCAGGCATTGTGCCTTGCGGTACGGACGCCATGGCGTGCTCACTGAAGAACGGGGCAAGGCGTTTTTCCAGAATGTTCAGATGATGCGACTGCGCTGATTTTTCATGCGCGATGCGGGCTGGGTTCCATTTGAGAGGAGGGCCCTTTGTTTCGCATAAGGAACTCATATCCAGCGCGGCCTGCTTGAAATCCTCGATCGTAAAGGGCATTTGCTCTGTCGGTACGGCTGTGCCAGAAATTCCAACGGTTCCATCATCGAATGTCGTGGCTGTGCCGGAAAAACCTTTAAGCTGCGCTCCGTTGATAAGCGCATAGATGGCAGCCATAGTGCCATTCTTTACGGTGATAAGGGCCGCACCCTTTGGTGTGCGTTCATATGTGACAGAGGCATCGCCGCTTGATTGTGTCATCCGGTTGATGTCGGGATAGGGTAAGACCATGCTGGTGGATTTATCGCGCACAGCGCCGCAGGAAAGGGTTACTTCACTCCCGCCTTTTTGGCCCTTCATAACAGCGTGGGTGCCTGTCCAATAGGGTTCTTGGGGTTTGACGTCATAGTCAGTCATCGCGGCAAAGGCCCCCGTGGCTGGTGCGAGAAATGCTGTTGCAAGACATGCATTGAAAAAACGTCGAATTGGTGATGATGACATGTGGACCTTATGATCAATAAAATTGAGCGTATGCGCAAAAGGATTTAATCCGTCCATCATACGCATTTTTTGGGGCTTTTTCCATTGTGATCTAAATAGTTTCCAGTCTTTGTGCAATAAAAAGGAGGGCGTTAACCTCTTGCATACCGTTCCTGTTGCATGACTCGATGGGTTGGAGAGGTTTGCGATTCGCTCAGTTGGTGCGTTTTTGGGCTTCCGTTTAATAAAAACAATGGGTTAGATCTTTGTCTCCTCGTCTTAAGCATATTTGGCTGCAAAGCCTCATTAAATGGCTCACCCCACGGGTTCTTCCCGCTGGCGGCGGCGGCAGCAAGCTTGCGCGTCTGCGCCGTATGTTCCAAGGGGTCGCTGTTATGACCGCTCTTGGCATGGTTGCCGTTTTGGCCCCTTATTTTGCTGGGGATAGAGCGGGTATGATTATTGGCGGCCTTTTGGCTTTGTCTCTTTTGGGAATGTCCACGGCGGTTTGGTGGCAGATTAAGCACTCACATGATGACGCAGCGGAAGAAATCCTTCTGCGCGAAGCCTTCCATTCAATGCTGACGCCTCAGCTGATTACCGACCAGTCGGGGGGCGTTGTTTTGGCTAGTCGTGCGTTTCGTGGCTGGATTGATTTGGGGCAGAAGCCTGTTATGCAAGCTTTGGCGGCGCGTTTTGGCGGCACGCCGGAGGCTGATCTGAAATTTCGCAAGTTGACTGATGATCTTCAACGAGGCCAGTCGGTTATTTCCGATCTTCCGGTCATGCGTGGAAACCGGGTGATTGAATGGCGGCGCGTGATTGCTCGTCCCATTGATGGGCATAACCGATATTGTCACTGGCGGTTTGAGGACATCAGCGAGCGTCGCCGTATGGAACGCGCTATGCGTGATGAGCAAAGCAAACTGATCGATTTTATGGCGCATGCGCCTGTTGGCATTTATTCAGTTGATCAACATGGACGCTTCCGTTTTGTGAACGAGACTTTGGCCGCGTGGCTTCAGGTTCAGCCCGATGATCTTGTGAAGGGCGATGTACGTATTCACGACATTTTAAATGAGGCGCCATCGGGCGTTGCGGCTTATGCGTTGGCCAATGGGGTGCAGGGCGAAACGCGAGGCGAGGTTGTTCTGCGCCGCCGCGACGGCAGCATGTTTCCTGTCGCTATCGCGCAGTCTGTTGTGGTGTGCGATGATGGTAAAGCTATTCGTACGCGTTCGGTCGTTCGTGATTTGTCGCCGGAACGTGAATGGCAGATGGCGTTGTCGTTGTCGGAATATAGATTCCAACGACTGTTTGCCGAGGCCCCTATCGGCATCTTGTTGCTCGATCCCCAGTTTGTCGTGATGGAATGCAATCACGCGTTCCAGTTGATCGCGCATCGCGAACGTGGCGATGTCATTAGTAAGCCAATCGCTGATTTGATTGCTTCTGCTGATGGCAAGGCCGCGATTGTTGAACTGACTCATGTGCTTTCAGGCAATGATTTGAAGAAGCCGCTTGAAGTTCGCATGCAAGCGGATCGCGATATTGTCGTGCATGTTTTTGCGAAACGCTTTGGCGCGGCCTCTGAACATGACGAGGAAACAGGCGGCGGCCTGATGCTGTACTTTATCGATGTGACTGAGCAAAAGAAGTTGGAGATGCAGTTTGCTCAGTCGCAAAAGATGCAAGCTATCGGCCAGTTGGCGGGCGGCGTCGCGCACGATTTCAACAATCTTTTGACGGCGATGATCGGTTTCTGCGATCTTTTGCTGCAACGGCACAAGCCGGGCGATCAGAGCTTTTCCGATATTATGCAGATCAAGCAAAACGGCAATCGTGCCGCGAACCTTGTCCGCCAGCTATTGGCCTTTTCGCGTCAACAAACCCTGCAGCCCAAGGTTATCAACATTGTTGATGTGGTGTCTGAACTTACCAACTTGTTGCGGCGTTTGATCGGCGCGAATATTCGTCTTGATATGATTCATGGGCGCGATATTGGCCTTGTCAAAGTTGACCAAGGCCAGCTGGAACAAGTCATTATCAATCTTGTCGTGAATGCGCGTGATGCGATGACGGATGGCGGCAGTGTGACTATTACGACTGCTAATTATATTCAAAAGGAATCCGTTTTGCGCGGGCAGGATGAAATGCCAGCGGGACGTTACGTTTCGATTCAGGTGGTTGATACGGGATGCGGCATTCCTCAAGAAATTATCCAGCGGATTTTTGAGCCCTTCTTCTCGACCAAGGAAATCGGTTCGGGTACGGGCTTGGGCCTTTCCACCGTCTATGGCGTTGTGCGTCAGACGGGCGGCTTCGTTCATGTTGATAGCAAGGTTGGAAAGGGGACGACGTTCGTTGTGTATATCCCCGTCTTGGCCGAAGGCGCAAAGATTGAGTCCCAGGAAATCATAGAAGAAGCGAATGATGAAAAGCCCGGTGCCGATTTGACGGGCGCTGGCACGATCTTGCTCGTTGAGGATGAAGATGCCGTGCGTGTGTTTTCGACCCGTGCCCTCAAAAACAAGGGTTATAACGTCTATGAGGCGCGCAGTGGTGAAGAAGCACTTGAGGTTTTGGCTAAGCATGGCGACGAGATTGACCTGACCGTCACGGACGTTGTGATGCCCCAAATGGATGGCCCCACGCTGTACAAGCACATGCAGGAACGCTGGCCCCGTATGAAGGTCGTGTTTGTTTCAGGCTATACCGAAGATCGCCTGCGTGAACAATTCAAGACGGGCGAAACCATCCACTTCCTCGGCAAACCCTTCTCGCTGAAACAACTCGCCAGCAAGGAGAAAGAATTGTTGGAAGAGGGGCGGTAAGAAAAGGCCATGTGGGTTGCCCTTTCCCTTCTTTCAGCGTTCGGTCAGGCGCTTGCTTGGGCTTTGAAAAAGAAGCTGCTTGCAAACAAAGGGATCAATAACAGCATTGCTGCTCTATCCTTTTTAGTAGCTGGGGTTTTTCTTGTTCTTCTTCATGTGCTGAGTAATGGATTGCACATTCCAACGCTTTCGCCGAGTTTCTTTGTCGCGAGTGCGTTTGTCATTGTAGCAAACATCGTTGCTGTTTGGACGGCTTATCGTGCGCTTGATTGCGCCGAGTTTTCCCTTCTTATGCCGTTTATCGCCTTGTCGGCTTTGGCTATTATTCCTACCGAGTATATTCTGCGTGATGTAACGCCAAACCTGCCTCAGTTCTTTGGTATTCTTCTTCTTGTTTTTGGTGCAGTCTTTTTTTCCTTTCAGCGGATTCCAAACCGAACAACCCTGAGGGCTATAGGGTACTTTGCCATAGCCGTTTTCAGTTATGCCATATCGGGGCCGTTTATGGGGATCGCCGTTGAGGAGTCCCAAAGTCCGCTTTTCTCTGCCGCTGTTTTTCATCTGGGCATTGTCGTTGGTTTTGTTCCACTTATCTTCCTAGCGCAGGAAAAAAAGGGGCTTCAATATTTTTGTCGGACGGGTCAATGGCGCGGTATTTTGAGCTTCATGCTGATTTCAGGATTCGTGATGGCTATTTTTGAAAATGGCCCGGCAACCATCGCCTTGGCTTCGGCCAAGGCCAGTGAAGTGTTTGCTCTTAAACGCACGATGCCTTTCTTTGCTCTTGTTTTTGGCGTCATCATCTTTCATGAGAGAGTTACGCCGAAACATGTCATTGGAACGGTCTTGCTTGTGGTCGGAGCCATGCTTGTATTATGGTTCAAATAGGCAGTTTATTTTTGAAGGGCCCTCATGTCTGCACTTTTTCAAACCGATACGTTGTTTTTCGCGCAAACGGGGATGGACCCTGATGCTGTGCAGGGGATTGTGCGCGACGCGCTTGTCGGCATGGATGATGGCGAGCTCTATCTTGAGTTTTCACAGTCGGAAGGTTTTTCATGGGATGATGGCAAGCTCAAATCGGCCAGCTTTGATACGGCGCAAGGGTTTGGTCTTCGCGCCGTTGCTGATGAAGCCGTTGGCTTTGCCCATGCTGTGAATCTGGATGAGGCAACGTTGCGTCGTGCAGCGAAATCCGTGGCGGCGGTGCGTGGGGGGCATCAAGGGACGATGCAGCTTTCACCGCGAGGCACGAATGCTCAACTTTATCCCGATCTCAATCCGCTCAATGGGCTTAGCTTTGAAAAGAAAGTTGCCGTCTTGCAGGAAATTGACGCCTATGCCCGCAGCCGAGACCCGCGTGTGCATCAGGTCAGCGCGTCCTTGTCGGCAGAGTGGCAGGCCGTGCAGATCATTCGTGCCGATGGTTGGCGCGGGGCCGATATTCGCCCGATTGTCAGCATTAATGTGTCTGTGGTGACACGCGATGGCGAGCGCCTTGAGGCTGGCAGCAGTGGTGCTGGAACGCGAGGGGCTTATGATTCCTATGTTGTGGCTGAGATGTGGCAGTCTCTTGTTGATCGTGCGCTTCACAAGGCTCTCGTGAATCTGGAGGCCAAGCCTGCGAAGGCTGGCGAGATGACGGTTGTGCTTGGCCCCGGCTGGCCCGCCGTGCTGTTGCACGAAGCCGTCGGGCATGGACTCGAAGGCGATTACAACCGTAAGAAGACTTCGCCTTTTGCGTCACTGCTTGGGCAAAAAGTCGCAGCCGAAGGCGTCACGATTGTCGATGATGGCACAATAGAAGGGCGGCGCGGTTCGTTGACGATTGATGATGAAGGAACGCCATCACAGCGCACGACGTTAATCGAGAATGGTGTTCTCGTTGGCTATTTGCAGGACCGTATGAATGCGCGGCTGATGGGCGGCGTGTCCACAGGGAATGGTCGTCGTGAAAGCTTTGCGTGCAAGCCTTGTCCGCGCATGACGAATACCATGATGCTGGGGGGGGCGCACGATCCGCAAGATATTATTGCCTCGGTGAAGAATGGAATTTACGCCGCCGACATTGGCGGCGGGCAGGTGGACATTACGTCGGGCAAGTTCGTCTTTACGACAACCGAGGCTTACGAAATTGAGAATGGCAAGATCGGGCGGCCTGTCAAAGGGGCCTCTCTCGTTGGCACAGGTTTCGAGTCGCTCAAAAAGATTTCCATGATTGGCAATGATTTTGCGATGGATCGTGGTGTTGGGAATTGCGGTAAAAATGGTCAACAGGTGCCCGTGGGGATCGGCCAGCCTACGCTGCGCCTCGACAACATGACGGTCGGTGGTTCTTCGATGGAGTGAGTTCAAGTGATCTCACATTAGATCGTCAAATCACTTAATAATAAGACAACCCGAGTTATGGGCATAACACACTGATAAAAATAAGAACGGTGTCATTGCGAGGAGGCCTATTGGCCGACGAGGCCATCCATCTCCCGCATTTTCAACGTAGGCCCATGTT
>JAQUYN010000125.1 GCA_028691835.1 Alphaproteobacteria bacterium
ACTTTTGTGGAGATGGGCGACATTGGCTTGCCTGATATTCAACGCCCGTTTGTTTGGCCTGCCACAAAAGTTCGGGATCTGCTCGATAGTATGTATCGCGGTTTTCCTATTGGCTATTTGCTGTTTTGGAAAAACGCTAACGTAAATGGCATGAAGCAGATTGGCACAAAGGAAAAAGGCCACAAGGTTCCGGCTCTTCTGATCGTCGACGGCCAGCAACGGCTGACGTCTCTTTATGCCGTATTTCAAGGCCAGCCGATTATCGGAGAAAATTATCAGTCTTCGAAAATAGAGATCGCGTTTCGTCCGCGTGACGGAAAGTTTGAAGTTTCCGATGCCGCAATCAAAAAAGACGCCGAATTCATTTCAGACATCTCGTTGATATGGACGTCTGGCAAGTCAAGCCGCAAGCTTGTCAATGATTTCATCGACAAACTGGAGGAGGCCAAAGGAGAGTTAAGCCACGACGATCAGGAAATTATCGGCCACAATCTGGACAGGCTTTTCGACCTTAAGAATTTCCCCTTTACTGCGCTAGAGATTGTGCCGACCGTTAGTGAAGAAGAAGTGGCCGACATTTTTGTTCGCATCAACAGCCAAGGCGTCAAGCTCAATCAGGCGGACTTCATTCTCACGCTATTGTCCGTCTTTTGGGAAGAAGGCCGGAAGGAATTGGAGAGCTTCTGTCGACACTCCTATGAGCCGCCAAAGAGTAACACGCCATCTCCCTTCAACTACTTCATCAAACCAAGCCCTGATCAGCTCCTTCGTGTCTCTATCGCCTTCGGCTTCTTGCGCGGACGACTCAAGAGCGTCTATCAGATTTTGCGCGGAAAGGACGTGGAGACAGACACCTATTCGCCGGAGAAGCGTGACGAACAGTTTACGATTCTGAAAGAAGCGCAAGCCGAAGTTCTCAATCTGACAAATTGGCATCAGTTCCTAAGCTGTCTTGCGGGAGCAGGCTTCCGTAGTTCGGGGATGATTTCGTCTGAAATGGCGCTGCTCTATTCCTACGCCTTTTATTTGATTGGCCGCGTCCAACTTAAAGTTCCCGAACATGTTCTGAGCAAACTTATCGGGCGCTGGTTTTTTGTTTCTCAGCTTTCAGGTCGTTACACGGGATCGCCCGAAACCATCATGGATTCCGATCTCAACCGCCTTAAAGGGTTGACAACCCCTGAAGAGTTTGTTGCCACGCTTGAGCAAATTATGAAATCAAGCCTTACGGACGATTACTGGACGGTAACGCTTCCGAACGAGCTTGCCTCTTCTGCATCCAGAAGCCCCGTTTTGTTCGCATATTACGCTGCCGTGAGCCTTCTCGACGCGCCCGCCTTGTTTTCTCACAAGAAGGTGCGAGATCTTCTCGATCCTGCTATACAAAGCAAAAAACGGATGCTTGAGCGTCATCACCTCTTTCCGCGCGCATGGCTGGAAAGGAGCGGTGTCATGGATATGAAGTTGATCAACCAACTCGCCAATTTTGCTCCGCTCGAATGGCCAGACAACATCGAAATCTCGGATGAGTGCCCATCGGACTACATGAAAATGATGCGTGACCGGATTAAGCCGGACGTTCTCGCCGCACAAGAGAAGGCACACGGTTTGCCAGAAGGCTGGGACACAATGCCTTACGAAGAGTTTTTGACAGAACGCCAGAAGCGTATGGCCGATATTATCCGACATGGTTATGAAGTTTTAACCTGAGGACATTCCTATTTGCACTGCGCAAGCTGCATCCTGATGGCGCTGTAGTCCATAAGCGCTTCGGGGAATGCAGCCCCTTCTGGAGAGGCCCCGATCTCTTTCGCAAGTCTGTCCTGAAACTCACGGCTGTATTCCTTGATCGGTGGGCAGACGCAGGCGGGGTTAGAACTTGCCGTCCCGCAGGCGCTTAACGAGATCAGCACGAGTGCGTGGAGCGTCCAGCGTTGCACGAAGTTGGGCATCTTTCACCTCTACTATCTTTTTGAGTTGGTCATAGCGTTCGGCGGTTCGGCCTGATTGCTTTGCGCCGAACAAAACGGCTGCTACGGATGCGGCAATCGCCCCCCAGCCAATGATTTTGATGAGGTTGCTGGAAAACCAGTTCGTCAGGATTGTCCACATCAGCGCAACCCTTTCCGGTGGTCGTCGATCCGTGCCCAGATCATCACGCCAAGGCCGATGAGCGTGATCGCCAGCAGCAGCCACTTGGCGACATCGAGATACGGCACGAGCGTTTGGAGCGTGTCGCGGGCGGGCGCAATGCTGTCCTGCAGGGCGTTGACGGCCCCAAGGCCCACGGTTGCCGCCGTAGCGGCCTTTCCGCCGCGCACGGTGCGCGTGTGTTGCAAGTTCTTGGCCGGAGGCTCTACACCTGCCAGAACCAAGGCTTTGTCGACCTGTGCGCCGGTATAAGGCTGTTGGCCGTTTTCGTGTTTGATGATGGCCGCGACCAAGGCATTCAAATGCTCGTATTTGTGCATGTCCAGAACCACATCTGGCGCAAGCCCCGTCTCGTCCGAAACGGCTTTTATATACGCCACCGTGTCGTTTTCGGTGTTTGGTGCCCACCGTCCGATGATCTGGCGGATGGTACAAAGCCTGTGCTTATCCTGATATTTGATCAGCGTTCGGGCCAAGGCACGGATCCCGTAAATCGGGCTTTGAAACACAAAGAATTCTGTATCCGTCTGGGTCTCGGCCAGTCCCTGCCAAGGATCGTCCGTCCGGCGTAGATTGCCCGGATTGTTGTTGCGAAGGCCGCGCGCAGGTGTTTTGCTTGTCATGGTTCTTCCTTTCGTTCAGACAAAGAAAAAGCCGCCAGTCCCTACGGATGGCGGCTTTGGTTGGGCGTTTGTTATTTCAGGCAGCGGTTGGTTCGACCGTTCCCCAAACCTCCATCGAGCGGCTTTCGGCTTCGAACGCGCCCTTCCATTCAGGGCCATCGGGATGCTCGTGACGTTCCATCGTTAGGGTGAAGTCCGCGACTTTGAGTTGTTCTGCGCTTTCGAATTCCTTCAGATCATAAACGCCCTTACGGAGCGATCCGTTGGCTTGCTCCAGCATCAGGCGTTCAAAGATTTCGCAAAGGCTGTCGAGTTCCTCTTCCGTGCATCCCCTGTTCTTCAGGTCGTAATGTGTGGGCGTGTTGAAAATATGCTTTTCCATAATCGCCTCCTTTGAAAATCATCCGTTCGGATCAAGCATTCCAAAGAGCCGCAGTTTCTTGCCCTCGGCTTCAAAGATGCCGATCCATTGTTCGACGCCCGCGTGCGGATATTTTTCCATCGTCAGTTTGAAATTGCCGAGTTCGCGCTCGACCGCCGTTTCAAAATCGCTCATGTCGTAAAAGCCTTTGCGGCATTTCGTGCAGGCCATCTCGCGCATGCAAAGCTCGAAATAATCGCAGAGCAATTCGAGTTCCTCCTCGTCGCAGCCCTCGTTCTGGATGTCGTCCACGCTCGGCTTCCAGAATTGTTTTCTTCCCAATTTGCTGTACATTTTGCCCTCCTTTTTCAGGCGGCTTTATCGCCTAATCACATGAACATTAACGCTCTTTCTTCCTTTATTATCAACTAGATAATCGGCGTTCAGCGCGAATAAAGATTGGGTTTCGGCGCGTTTCTTCAACATTCGGAAACGCTTTTACGACCCCTTGCTTGTCCACCAGCGAATGACGTTATCGAGCACGAATCCGGCGATGGCTCCCAGCGTCAGGATGACGGCGAAGCCGCCTTTCCATCGATTGGCGAGGCGGTCGAGTTGATCGAGGCGCGTAT
>JAQUYN010000126.1 GCA_028691835.1 Alphaproteobacteria bacterium
TGAGATTCAAATTCGCTTATGGTGTCATCCCCTAGCGGAGTTTTTTTGTTTCGTTTTGAAAATGTTGAGATGCGTTTGTTAGTCCATAGTTTTTTTGTATAACCTCATTGCAATCATTACGATAAAAAACATAAACAGCGCCATCGGCCAAATATTCGGCCAAAGCTCGGTGAAACCTGTTCCTTTCAAAAGTACGCCGCGCGTGATGCGGATAAAATATGTGGCCGGTAAAATGTTGCCAATCGTTTGAGCCCACTCTGGCATCCCTTTAAAAGGGAACATAAATCCAGACAGCAAAACGCTTGGAAGAAACGGCGCAAAGGAAAGTTGCATGGCTTGCGTTTGATTTTGTGCTGCCGTCGAGATTGTAAAACCCAAGGCAAGGTTGCAGATAAGAAAAATAATCAGCAGTGCCGATAAAAGCCAAAGGCTGCCGAGTATGGGAACATCAAAAAGCAGTTTTGCCGCAATCACGATAAGAGCCGACTGGATGTAACCGATGATGACATAGGGCGCGATTTTCCCCGCCATCACCTCGAAGGGCGAGACCGGCATAGAGAGCAGGTTTTCTATCGTCCCTCTTTCTTTCTCCCGGGTCAAGGCAAGCGCCGTCATCATCACGCCTGTCATTGTCAAAACGATGCCCATCATGCCAGGAACGATATTGTAGCGGGAGAAGCCCTCCGGGTTATATAATTTGTGCACCGTAAAACCGAATGGCTGCGGAGTTTGTTTTTCATATAAAGCGCCCGTCATTTTATCCTTGCGCCATGTATCGAGAACACCGTGCAGCGCTGCCAGTGCGCCAGACGAAGCGGTCGGATCGGTCGCATCCGTTTCAATAAGAATTTGCGGCGACATTCCCCTTATGATGTCGCGCCCGAAATTTTCGGGTATTGTAATGACAAACTGCGTACGGCCTTCTTGCAATAGTTTCTGTCCTTCGTTGTCGCTTTGCACTTCATGATCGATCTTAAAGTAGCCTGTATGTTCTAATGACGCGATCACGCTACGCGCCATCGCGCCACGATCATGCAATAGGAGAACCGTTGGAAGATTCTTCGGATCGGTATTGATTGCGAACCCGAACAGAACAAGCTGCATAATCGGGATCATAATCATCATGCCGAATGTCGCGCGGTCGCGCCGGAGCTGGGTAAACTCCTTTCTCATAACAGCAAGAAGCCGACGCAAGGATAGCCCCATCATGAGAACCCCCTTTCGTCGTTTTGATCCATATAGTGGATAAAGGCATCCTCAAGTGTCGGCGCGCTTTTCTTCCATTCAAGGCCGGGATCATAGGTATAGGGGACGATGGCCTCGTAAAGCGCCGCTTCGTTCGTGCCGCTTATGTGCAGTGTTTCTCCAAAGGGCGCCATCGTAGCGATAGCCGAGCTCTTCTCAAGCTTACGCATCAGATCGACAAGACCGGATCCTTTTACGCTCCATGTCGCCAGCCCCGCATGATCGATCACGTCGCGCACTGTTCCCTGGACCAACAACCGCCCATAGGCAATATAGATGATGGCGTGGCATCTTTCCGCCTCATCCATATAGTGCGTGCTGACCAGAACGGTTATGCCCCGACCAGCAAGGCGATGTATTTCGTCCCAAAATTCTCGGCGAGCCTTGGGATCAACGCCAGCCGTTGGTTCATCAAGGAGAAGCAACAAGGGCTCATGCAGGATCGACGCGGCAAGCGCAAGCCTTTGCTTCCACCCACCGGAAAGACGGCCCGCCAGCTGGTTTCTTCTTGAAACCAAACGAAGATCTTCAAGCGCTTTTTCCACGCGCTCCTTTTTTCGGTCAAGCCCAAACATATCGGCGGTGAAAAGCAGGTTTTCTTCGATCGAAAGATCTTCCCAGTAACTGAATTTTTGGGTCATATAACCGACCCTTTTTTTGATCTCTGCGGCATCGCGCCGCATATCGAAACCAAGGCAAGTTCCCGACCCTTCGTCCGGAGTCAACAAGCCACAGATCATGCGAATGGTCGTCGTCTTTCCGCTGCCATTGGGACCGAGAAACCCATAGATCTTTCCCTTGGGAACGGCGACATCAACATGATCGACAACCAACTTCGGCCCGTATCGCTTGGTCAGTCCCTTAACATCTATGGCGAGCGCATCGCTCATGGCATCGTGATCCGTATGTCAACCGGAAGCCCTGGCTGCAAGTCGGATGTGTCGGCGTCGGGATAGGCTTCAACACGAAAGACCAATTTGTCCCTCGACCCCACACTATAGATAACAGGCGGCGTGTATTCGGCTTCGGAGGCGATATAACGCACCATGGCCGTTTTTGTTCCCTTGCACCCATCGCAGGAATAGAAGATTTTCTTCTGCTCCTTAAGCAGCGCAATCATCCGTTGAGGAACATAAAAACGTAACTTTAAATTTCCTTGTGGTAAGAAACTAACGACAGGTGTTCCTTGCTGCACGGTTTCGCCAACCTGAAAGTAAATGTCTTCAATTTTTCCGTCCGTCGGCGCCTTGGGTGCCGCCTCTTTTATGCGTTGCCGATCATCGACTAGCGTTTCCTCTGCCACCTTTAGATTGGCTTCCGCACCTTCAATGTCTCTAAAGTGGATGTCATATTCGGAACGGCTAACCGCGCCTGTTTCTACCAGTTTTTTTACACGCGCCCATTCTTTGTATGCGGCGTCCCGTGTGGCTTTTTCACGAGACACCAGGGCCTCATCGGCGCGCAAGCGCGCTTTCAGGGCGACTAAATCCAAAGAAAAGAGGGTCACCCCCTCTTTGATTTCGTCGCCTCGGCGGTGCGCACGTTCCGCCAAGATGCCTGTTGTGGACGGCGAGAAATACAGGTATTCCCCTTCGACATAGCCCGTGATCGTTGCAGGTGAGTTGTCGCAACCGCTGAGAAGAAGCAGAGAGGAAAGAACAAGACCAATTCTTGTTATCATGCTGTTGCCCTCAACGATTTAAGCCCGTTCAGCAAGCGGTGGCAGTCAACGAGCGCATCGACATTTTTGAGAGCCATATCTGTAATGACTTGGATTTCCTTTTTTCCATACGCCGCACACCCAAGGCGACGAAGACACATCTCTCGATGGGTGCGATAGATGCTAACGAGGCCTACTATTGAATTGGTGCAAAGACAGGCATCTTGGCTATCCGCACTATAGCCCGTTAGCCGTGCGACAAGCGCCGTTAAGGCTTTGTGATTTGGTTCTATGGCGGCATCATATAAAAGGGAGAACGCTGCCGTTGGAACAGCCTGTTCCCGCAAAAATAAACTCGGTAAAGCGTGACCATCCATATCAACAAGGAGGAAATGAATGAGGCGCGTAACGGCATCATGAAGATAGGACTCTAAGACTTCGGGCGACGTACCATCGTTTAATACAGCCATGACGGCTTCATCAGAAAAAAAACCAAGTTTTCGTCTCACGATGTCGATCAAACGTTCAATGACAGCACGATACAACCCCTCTTTGCTGGCAAAGTAATAGGGAATGGCCGCCACATTGACCTTGGCGTCTTTTGTAATTGTCCGTGTCGACGCGCCATCGTAGCCAGCTTTGGCAAAATGGTGCAAAGCCGAAGAGACCAGCCTTTCCTTTGCCGATGTATCTTCTTTTTCCACGCAAGCCCCCACGAAGAATTTTCCAGATATTATACAACAAGAAACGGGTTAAATCAATCGATTGATTTAATTTAGTTTGTGGGCATAACGAACAACTAGCTTGGCTTTTTAACTTCTTCGTTATTGATTGCCCCCCTGA
>JAQUYN010000127.1 GCA_028691835.1 Alphaproteobacteria bacterium
AATCCGGCAGACGGATGATGCCGCGATCAAGGAAGACATAATCCCACTTGCAATCCCTGATTTCGCCAAGGCGCGCGCCCGTCAGGATCAACAAGCGAAAAGCCGCGATGGCATAAGGTGAACAAAGTTTGGCTTCTTCGGCCATGGTCAGGGTCTCGCCAAGACGGCGCATTTCTTCGGCAGTCAGGAAGCGTTCGCGGCGCACCTCTTTGAATTTCTGAAGATGACGGCAAGGGTTCGATCCATCCTGCCGCAACCCCCAAACCTCGGCCAGATTGAACATCTTCGACAAGACGACCATAACCTTGTTGGCTCGGTCTGGATTTTTGGCCAGCTTATGTTGGAGATTGGCGATGTCGGCGCGGGTGACGTCTGCAACCTTGATGCGCCCGATTTCTGGGACGATGAACTTGTCGAGCAGATAAACGTACTGTCTGCGTGTTGATGGCTTCAGCCGATCTTTGCAATGAGTGTCCTGAAAGCGCGTGGACAGGGCTGCAACATCCGGAGCCGCCGCGAAGGCTTGTTTCTCAGCGGAAGGATCCTTTCCATCCCAAACCTGTGCGAGCGTCTTTCCCGCCCTGATGCGAGCCTGCTCAACGGTGAGCGCAGGATAATGTCCCAAGGTGCAGCGGCGCGCGCGGCGTGACGCACGATATTGCAGAACGAAGATCTTTCGACCGGACGGCATGACGCGCACACCAAAGCCGGGCAATTCATCGTCAAAGATGAAATAGTCCTTGGCCTTGATCTCGGCGGCATCTATCGTTCGTTTCGTCAGTCGTCCCACAGCGGCTCTGCCTGTTGCGATTAGCTCTTCACCAGCATCGGCGCCGTTTCGTGGAAGCACTGTGGAAGCAAGAGGCTTCAAAACGGTGCGTAATGCTGACAAAGTGACATTCGCTTCAGAAGGCCTTTGAAGTCAACTAACACATTGTTTTATAAAAGAAATACGGGTTTCTTCGTAGTCCTTCAAAATCCCTCGAAAAAGGCTATATTCGGGTTGGTAAGGACGGGGTCGTAGGTTCAATTCCTACCGGCAGCACCAGTTTTTCTTTTATGTTTCAAAGCCTTACGCGCCATATTTTGACGTCCAAATCGTTAATTTTTGCCTGAAGTTTTCTCGTGGAAGCATTTTGGAAGCAAGAAGGGTGAGGGAAAAACGCAGCATATAGAAGCGGTTAGGAAAAGAGCAAAGATCGTTTTTTGCCCACATCATAATTAGGACGAGGTCGGAGGTTCAACTGGTGTGCCGTAGCCTCTTGACGAAGGCGGGCTGGTTCCGGCAACCCTTCTTACCTTTCAATTTAACTTCTGCAAGGCCATTTTGAATGAGGCTCAAGTCGCTACAATAATTGATGTGTGCCGTTTTGCTTAGCGAGCAAATAAGTTGTAATCCCTTTAACGTGCAGGGATTAAGGATTTCGATATGAAAAAGAAAAAAGCGTTTCCTAAGAACTCCGTCTGTAAACCTTGTTGGGAACTTCAATATTGTCCTTATGGTTCGCTTGTCGAATTTTATATGGCTCCCGGCGGCGACTGGACTCTTGATAGTGTCACCCAGCAACGGGCTAAGATCGTTTCTGAGTTTGCTGAAGGACAACTAAAAACAGAAGAAGATATCTGGTATGGAATAAATTCCTTTCTATATGCCTCCCCAGAAATATGGCAGGATCTTCAAGAATACGAGCCCGAAGATGTTTCCTGTCGCATCTTCGGTCACTCTTGTCCCGTTTTCTGGGCCCAGAGCGGTGCTACCGAAACAAAGGAGGGAAGACGGGAGGGAAGATTTATTCCGCGCCACGTGATGTTAAAGGTGGTTCGTCGTGACAACCACGTGTGCCAGGCGTGCCATAAATACGTCCCCGACGACGAAGTTGAGTTTGACCACATAATCCCAATCTCAAAAGGCGGGCCGACGTCGGTTTCAAATCTTCGTTTATTGTGCCGGGTTTGTAATCGTAAAAAATCGAACGGACTTGATGAACTGATCGCCAGACCATACGCAATACCACCAAAAAAAATCAGCGGGGGATCAAATGGATGAACATATTGAGGAAGACGAACCCTCTTGGTTTGACCGGTATTGTAACTACAAGCCAACTTTCAAAGATTTAATAATCGCTATACTTGTAGGCTATATTCTCCACACGATGAAGTAATGGGGGAAAAGCGGGGGAAGCAGTCATCGTTTTTTTGACACTTGCGACTTGAACTGGTTTAGTCTTGGACATCTGTTATCGGAGGTTGCTGTGAGTAAAGCTAATAAACAAGTAGGGGGTGCTTCTAGCAGTCCTCGCGAGGAACAAAGTTCTTTACCAGAAGAAAATGCGCCTATTATAAACGAGGCTTCCCCAGCGACTTCTGCTGAGAACGACAAAAAAGCCAATGAGGACCAACCACCAAAGAGTTGGATTGAGATCGCCTGTGAGGGAAATGAAAAAGAAATACAAACCACACTTGCTCGTGAAATAAAGAAAATTCTCACAAAGCACAATATTGATAATTACCTTACGTTGCTTTTATTTGATCCTTTTCTATCGATAGCCGATAGTGACCTTAATCGCCTCTACCAAGCAGCGTCGGCAAACGAAGAGAAGACACGAGACATTCTTCTCATCATTCACAGTAGTGGCGGAAGCATAGAGCCCGCATACCTTATCAGTAAGACTCTGAAGACATTATCTAAAAATAAGTTTGTTGTTGCCGTCCCGCGATTGGCAAAATCAGCCGCCACTTTGATTTGCTTGGGCGCAAACGAAATACACATGGGCTTAACTTCACAGCTTGGACCGATTGATCCCCAAATAAATGGTTTTCCCGCTCTTGGATTATCAAATTCTTTAGATACACTTGCCAATTTGGCATCAAGATTCCCAAATGCCGGAAAAGTGCTTTCTGATTATCTTATATCTAAATTAGATTTAAGTGTCCTTGGTTATTTTAACCGCGTGACTGAATCCGCCATACAATACGGAGAGCGCCTATTGGCTGGAAAGCAACTAGCCAAAGGGAAGACAGCACATGATGTTGCTGACCAACTAGTGAATTATTATAAAGACCATGGATTCGTGATCGATGTTGATGAAGCAACCTCCCTCTTGGGCGCTTCTGTTGTGAAAACAAAAACACCGGAATATAAGGCGGCAAACGACATATTCAACTTGCTTGATTTTTTCCGTGTTATCCTTCGTGAAGAGCAGAAGAAAAAGTTTTATTATACGGGCAGCATAGATGGTGGATTGAAAATACTGGAAAGAAGACCTCCCGTTAATCCGTCTCCTCAACAGGAACGATGTGATTAGCTCAGCACCATGTAAGGACGGGGTCGTAGGTTCAATTCCTATCGGCAGCGCCACCGGCGACCCGCCGGGGGTGGCTCTGTAAATGATGAGCGGCTGCGCTTTCTTTGATTTATGTAGGCAAAAAAATCCTGGTGCGATAACTGTGTGGAAATTATTTGGGGTGACTATAGATAGATTCGTTTCTCTTTGCTTATCTTGCTGTTTTTTCATGTAAAAATATTTTGATCCAGCTCTTTCCCCCTCATGCTTGTGTGTTTTTTTAGGGGTGGAGGATCGGAATTTCTGTTTTGGCCCGCTTCTTGCAACCAGATGTCTAGCTATTGGCACTTCTATGTAAAGAGGCTCCCTATGTCTTCGTTGATATCTTCATTTAGCACCTCTGTGTCTGGATTGATGGCTCAATCGG
>JAQUYN010000051.1 GCA_028691835.1 Alphaproteobacteria bacterium
ACCGCTATCGAGTCACGTGGCTTTGACGACGTTGAAAGGATTGGTTCTCGCCAGCGGATTCCATCAGGGCCAGTCGGCCCCAACCTGTCAGCAGGCCAAAGCCGACACTAAAAGGCCGGACACATGACCGCGCCTTCTGTTGATCGAGATCACGTCGTCAAAATATCCTTGACACACAGAGGCCGTCCATACATGACTCGTTCCTTTTTTACAAAGAGCGAGCCGACTCTATTTCGTCATGCCGTCGCAACCCGCCCCGTATCCGGTTTGAAAACTCTTGTTTTTTCGCAAGCAGCCAACTTTAAATTTGGATACGGCTTGCGCCGACATGACAGAAATTTTCTTGCCGAAGATCACTTCATTAGGCCGTTGGTATCAGACAGGCAAGCGGCAGGCGAGGCTCAGAGCGAATGAGGTGGGCTGGCGGGACGATCGGAATCTCAGCAGACAAAGAGTGTATTATTTGCTTTCGCGCCCCTTTTTCTTTATACCCGTTCGGCACCGGAAGGGGTCGGGACATGAGTATTTCTGAACAAAAAACATTTGATGTCGTTGTTATTGGCGGTGGCCATGCCGGCTGTGAGGCAGCGGCAGCGGCAGCGCGCATGGGCGCAAAGACACTGCTGGCGACAATTTCCATTGCCACCTTGGGCGAAATGTCATGCAACCCCGCTATCGGTGGGCTTGGCAAAGGCCAATTGGTGCGTGAAATTGATGCTTTTGACGGTCTTATGGGCCGTGTTGCCGATGCTGCGGGTATCCAATTCCGTGTTTTAAACCAAAGCAAAGGCCCCGCCGTTCACGGCCATCGATGTCAGGCAGACCGCGCCCTCTACCGTAAAGCGATGCGCGAAGCTCTTCTTAGCCAGGCGAACTTGACCGTCGCGGAAGGGCTGATTGAAGACCTGACCAAGGATAAGGATAGCGGCCTTTTTACTGTGACCTCCCTGACTGGCGAAATCTATTATGGTCGCGCCGTTGTGGTTACGGTTGGCACGTTTCTAAATGGATTGATGCATACGGGGGAGGAAAAGACCATTGGTGGGCGCGTGGATGAGCCTCCCTCCGTTGGCCTGTCCACCGCTTTGCGTCGTCTGGGCTTTGATTTGGGCCGATTAAAGACGGGAACGCCTGCCCGCCTGTCCAGTAAATCTATTAACTGGTCCGTTTTGGAAATGCAGGAAGGGGATAATCCCCCGGATCCCTTTTCGACCTTGACCACCAGCATTACGAACCGTCAAGTGGCGTGTGGGATTACCCATACCACACCAGAAATGCATGAGCTGATCCGCTCAAACTTTCATCGCGCCCCTCTCTATTCTGCCCAGATTAAGGGCGTTGGCCCTCGTTATTGTCCGTCTATTGAGGACAAGATCGTCCGGTTTGCTTCGCGGGCGCGACACCAAGTCTTCTTGGAGCCAGAGGGCTTAGACGATGACACCGTTTATCCCAACGGCGTTTCGACGTCCTTACCCAAAGATGTGCAGTTTGCGATGCTGCATATGATGAAAGGCCTTGAAAACGTTGAAATTCTTCGTTACGGCTATGCCGTTGAGTATGATTTCAATGATCCTCGCGACCTTCGTGCCACGTTGGAAACCAAACGCGTCGAAAACCTGTATTTTGCGGGGCAAATTAATGCCACAACGGGGTATGAAGAAGCGGCGGCTCAAGGGCTTTTGGCGGGATTGAACGCTGCTTTGAAAGTCGCAGGCCGTCCTTCGCTGACGTTAGGTCGAGATGAGGCCTATATCGGCGTAATGATCGATGATCTGATTACTAAGGGAACAAACGAGCCCTACCGCATGTTTACTTCCCGCGCTGAATATCGCCTGACGATGCGGGCCGATAATGCTGACCAACGCTTGACTCAGCGTGGTTTGGAAATTGGTTGCGTTGGTGTCCAACGGCAAGTGGCTTTTGCCGAAAAGATGGGCGCACTGGATCGCGCCCGTGCTTTAGCGCAAAGCCTGACGGCGACTCCACAGGAGCTGGCTTCTCTTGGGATTAAAATCAATCAAGACGGTGTTCGGCGCTCGGCCGTGCAGCTTTTAGCCTATCAAGACGTGACGTTGGCCCGCTTGGCCTCACTTTGGCCAGCGCTCGCCACGATCACACCTGCCATCGCCACGCAATTGGAAATCGAAAGCGCTTATGTCGGGTATATCCAGCGTCAAAACTCAGACATCAAGGCCTATCGCAAGGATGAGGAACTCATCCTGCCCCGTGATTTAGACTATGACGCCATGGGAAGCCTTTCGAATGAGATCCGCCAAAAGCTGAAACAGGTGCGACCAGAGACGTTGGGTGCCGCAGGCCGCATTCCGGGGGTGACCCCGGCGGCGGTTATCTCCCTTTTGCGTTTTGCCAAGCGACGGCCCGCAGGGGAAACGGTATGACCTTGTTGCCCTTGCCTCCGGAAGAGGATTTGGCCGCTCTTTCCCGTCTCCCGGTTTCACATGAAGCCCAGCGCATGCTAATGCGCTATGCGGCCCTCTTGGTTGAATGGAACGAAAAGTTCAATCTGGTGGCGGCCAGCACGTTGCCTCATCTGTGGCGTCGTCACATGCTCGATTCAGCCCAGCTTTTCCCGTTGCTGCCGAAAGGCACCCGCCGTTTGGTCGATTTGGGTTCTGGGGCTGGCTTTCCCGCCCTCGTCCTTTCGATTATGGGCGTCCCAGAGGTCCATGTGATCGAAAGCATTGGCAAAAAGGCCAATTTTTTAAGCGCGGTGGTTAAAGACTTGGGGCTTAACGCTATCGTCCATCACGCTCGTATTGAAAGTGTGCGGGAGCTTGAAGCTGATGTTGTCACGGCACGGGCGGTTACGTCGCTCCCCATCCTTTTGTCGTTGGCCAAGCCCTTTATGGGGCGAAATTCTTGTGCTTTGCTTTTAAAGGGCGAAAAGGCGGATGCGGAATTGACAGAAGCCGCGAAATATTGGACATTCACTTGTGACAAAACCCCAAGCCTCAGCGATCCTTCGGGCCTTGTTTTGAAGATCAACGAGCTGAAAGTCCTTCGCAAAGATGACCCAAGACGACACAGACACCATTCCTAACAGCGACGAACAACAAGCTCGCGCTCAATGCCGCGTGATTGCGGTTGTCAATCAAAAGGGCGGCGTTGGGAAAACAACGACAACAGTAAATCTTGCAACAGCTATGGCCGCTGTTGGTAAGCGCGTGCTTGTCGTTGATGCCGATCCACAGGGCAATGCTTCGACGGGCTTTGGCTTGTCTCGCGCTGATCGTGGCCTTGGTAGCTATGAGCTGATGTTTGACGGCATGTCGGTGGAGGATGTTGTGACGCAGACCCCTATTCCCGGTCTTGCGATTATCACCTCGTCTGCCGATCTTGCTGGTGCCGAAATTCAACTTGTGAACTCAGAGCAAAGGGAGTCTCGCATGAGCGCCGCGTTGAACCGCAGCGCTAAGGATTATGATTTTATCTTGATCGATTGCCCGCCGTCTTTGAACCTGATTACGCTTAACGCGCTTGTTGCGGCGGATGCTTTGCTTGTTCCTCTTCAGGTCGAGTTTTATGCGCTTGAGGGGATCAGCAGTCTCCTTCAAACAGTGGAAGCCGTACGGAATCGCTTTAATCCCGATCTTGAAATTCAGGGCGTTGTTTTAACGATGTTTGATAAGCGCAATGGGTTGTCAGAGGCCGTGGCCAGCGATGTCCGCGCTTTCTTCGGCCCGCAGGTTTATGAGACGGTGATCCCGCGCAATGTGCGTGTGTCTGAGGCCCCATCCCACGGCAAGCCCGTGTTGCTTTATGACTTGAAGTGTCCCGGAAGCCGCTCCTATATGCATTTGGCGAGCGAGTTCTTGCGCCGTGAAGCTGAACGGGCCGAGGCCATTGCTGCCGCTGCCGCCTAAAATCCTGAACAGGCTCTAAATACGATAACGAAGGATATGATAGATGAACGCGAAACCCCAATCTAAACCTGCCCCTTTGGGACGCGGTCTTTCCGCCCTCTTTGGCGATGCCGATGCCTCGTATCAGCCGCGCAAATTAGGCTCTGCGGCCACAGCCTTGCCGGCGAACGTGCCGGCCACGGATGCATTGCGAACAACCAATCAAGGCGTACGCTCTATGCCGATTACATGGCTGCAGCCCGGCGCCTATCAGCCGCGCCGCCATTTCGATGAGGAATCTATCGGTGAGCTGTCGGCGTCGATTCGTGAGCGTGGCGTGCTTCAGCCCCTTATGGTGCGTCCCATAGAAGGCGAAAAAGACAGTTATGAGATTATCTGCGGGGAGCGGCGTTGGCGCGCTTCTCAACAAGCAGGACTGCATGAAGTTCCCGTGATCGTGAAGACCTTCACGGATCGGGAGGCCATGGAAATCGGCCTGATCGAAAACGTGCAACGGCAAGATTTGTCGCCGCTTGAAGAGGCCGAGGGGTATCAACGGTTGATCGAAGAGTTCAGCCACACACAAGAAAATCTTGGCAAGATCGTCGGAAAAAGCCGCCCGCACATTTCTAATATGCTCCGTTTGATTAAGCTTCCAGAGTCCGTAAAAAGCATGATCAATGATGGCTCTTTGTCCATGGGCCATGCGCGCAGCGTCATCACTGCCAAAAACCCAGAGGCGCTGGCCCGCGAAATTGTGAAGAAGGGCCTCAATGTTCGGCAAGCTGAATTGCTCGCCAAAAAAGAATCCGATGGCCGTTTTGCCAAAAGCAAAGAGCGCACATCCAAAGAAACAGATCCCAATATTATCGCGTTGGAGCGCGAGCTTGGCCGCTCCCTTGGGTTGAAGGTTCGTATCCGCACAGAGCTTGGAACGACGGGATCGCTGACCATCCATTATAACGACCTTGACCAGCTTGAAGATGTGCTCAAAAAACTTCAGGCGTGAAACAATGGCCAGCTTATGACTTATGAACCTAAACCGCTGCCGCCCGATATTGGGTTTGATACGGTCTCTATCCTTAAAAAGCTGGGTGACGCACGCGATGCTTTGGCTGAATTGCGGGGCGTTTGTTCCAGCATTCCCAACCAAGGCATTCTCATCAGCACACTGTCATTACAAGAAGCGAAAGACAGCTCTGCGATAGAGAACATCATTACAACGCATGATGATCTTTACCGAAGCGATAGCGTCGCAAATCTTTTTGTAAGCCCTGCGGCCAAAGAAGTTCACAGCTATGCCGAGGCTTTGCGGAGCGGCTTTTCCATGGTCAAGGAAAAGGGCTTGCTGACCAATCGGCAAATTTTAGAAATGCAGGCTATTCTTGAACAAAATGGCGCAGGTTTTCGTAAAATACCGGGCACGGTTCTGAAAAATGACTTAACGGGAGAAGTCGTTTATGAACCGCCGCAAGACGGGGGGAAGGTTCTGACGCTCATGACCGATCTGGAACGCTTTATTAATGATGACAGCGTTTGTGATTGGCATCCCCTTATCAAGATGGCGGTCATCCACCATCAGTTTGAAAGTATTCACCCGTTTCATGATGGCAATGGGCGGACGGGTCGTATCATCAACATCCTGTATCTTGTGAAACAAGGTCTCCTCCATACGCCGGTGCTTTATCTGTCGAGATATATCAATCGAAATAAGAACGAATATTATCGGTTGCTTCAGGCTGTGCGCGACCACGGCGCATGGCAAGAGTGGGTTCTCTACATACTGACAGGGGTCGAGCAGACGGCGAAGCAAACATCACGGCTCATCGAGGGCATGCGTGACCTTATGAAGTCCTATAAACACAAGCTTCGTGAAGAGCGCCCCAAGATATACAGCCAAGATTTGCTTAATGTTGTTTTTAGTCACCCTTACAGCAAGATTGAGTTTTTGGTGCGAGAGCTGGGCATCAACCGTATTACTGCGACGCGCTATTTGGATGAACTTGAATCCATTGGGCTCATGCAAAAACTAAAGATTGGACGTAGCAGCTATTATATCAATACACAGCTTTTTGATCTTCTCGCCAACGCGCACGACATGTAATTGCGTTATACAGGAAAGAGGGAACATGTATAGAAAACGCGATTTTCTATACATGTTGAAGCCAACGTGTATAGAAAACAGACAATTTTAACCATACCGCCAAGCTACAATTAAGAAAATATGACTAAATCGCATTTTGGGCGGTTTTAAGAAGGTTCTGGCCATTTTATGGGTGCTGGGCTACAGCCCTAGCAGGAGGGTCGTTTCAGGCCACTCAGCGGGCCCCTGTATGTGTCGGGGATAGATCATCGTCGTAGAGTCTGAATCCGTCATGAAAATGGCCAAAAGAGAAGGTGCTCGGACGGATCAGAAGGTTAAGATACGTTAAAATCCCATGTCTGAACCAACGAGTCAATGAGCAGGCTCATAAGGTTTGGCAACGCGCAAAAGTTTTTCGGGTGTAAGCGTATTTGCCGTCAGGATTTTATCTATCACGCCTGTATCCAAATAGAACTGTATCGTCGTGTTGATCTTGGCACGCAACTGGGGTTCGTTCAGCGGAAACGAAATCGTTTCGCCGAGAATGCGGATCGGTGGCCCGTCGACTTGTTTCATCTTGCCGGGGTTGTTTTTAAGAAAAGCGCCCGACAAAGAGGGATCGCACACGGACGCATCGGCCTTACCCATTTGGATGCTCATCAACACGTCTGCATCACTCGACAAATTGGGAAGCGACAGCAGTTTGGCGTTGGGAAACTCTGATTTGATAATGGCGGCGGCCATATATCCATCCAAGGTCAGAAGCGTTATGCTTTGGTCGTTGACTTTGTTGTAGGCGTTATCGAACCGCATGTCGTCTGCGCGTGCGTAAAGATAAAAAGGCTGATAGCCCATTGGAATTGAAAAATCGCTGACAGCCGTGCGCTCTGGTGTGGCTCCTACGGGGGAACACAGCATGTCATAACGGCCTGTTGCAAAGCCTTCAAAACGATTGGCCGTTCCCACTTCTTCCGCCCAATCAACTTTCATCGACCAATCTTTGGCCATGCGTTCGAGTACGTCATAATAGACGCCCCCCAACTTGCCCGTTGTTGCGTCACGGGTCATGTAGGGAGGCCAAACGAGATACGCGCAGCGGATCGTCTTCGTGCGCATGATGCGGTCGTATGTGGATTCTTTGACAGGGGCTTGTTGTGATGAAGGCTCGCCGCTCTTGGGCAGATAGTTCGCCCCCAACGCGAGAAGCGAAAGAATAATGGCGGCAATTGAAAGTTTGTTTTTCATAATTGTCTCTACAGTAAACGGATGTCCGAAAGCCTAACAAGGGGATTTGTTTGCCCCCTTTTTTTTGATAGCCGCGGTTTAATACGGTTTTCCAACGCGCAGAATCAGCTTTTTCTCAGGATCGAGCTTGTCGATAATTTTATCGCTGACACCGAACTGATGGAGAATCTCAAAACCTTGGTTGAGAAGCTGCAAAAGTTCTTGCTGGCCCTTTTCAACGGCAAAGGACGAATTCACAATCACGATGGGGTCGGGAAAAACTTTTTCCAGCTTAGTTTCGTTATTCTGATTAACAGCGTTAACCGTTTGTGGACTCATCAAGGTAAGATCCGCTTTGCCTGTCATAACGTTGGTAACGGCCAAGGTGGGGTCTGCCATGGCAGCAAGCTCAACGCGTTGCGCTAGGGGAAAGTTTTCAAGGGTCAACGGCATGCTGATGTCGCCATCAATCGTTGAGAAAATGACGGTTGGGCTGTTCGCATCGGCCATCGTCTTAAAGCGTGTTTCTCCGGCGCGGGCATAAAGGTAAACGGGCACATAGAACATCGGCGTTGTGTAATCGACAAAGGCGGCTCCCGTTGTAACCCATGGCCCATCCGACGCGCAGATCGCGTCGATTTTACCGGAGCGAAGGGCCTCCGCTTCCATACCCCACATGACTTCCTGTACCCACTCGACTTTCAGCCCGAGTTTGGCAACAAGTGCATTTGTAAAATCAGGAACGAGACCGGATAGTTGTTTCGTGTTGGGGTCCATCTCAGTTTGCGATGGCCAAAGCGAATAACCGCAACGCAACGTCTTTGTGCGCATCACGCGGGCATAGGTGGATTCCTTGACGGACGTTTCGCTTGGCGCTGGCCCTGTTTCGGAAAGGGCAGAAATCCCCAAGGCGGCAACAGAAAGAACGATGGCGAGAACGGAAAGTTTGTTTTTCATGTGGCTGCCTTAAGAAAGAGAAACTCCACAGCAAAGGTAAATGTTGCTGCACAAAAAGCAAGGTTGTTTTAGGCCCGCACGGCCATACTCAAAAAGATTTGGGAAACGAGGGCCGTGTCTGGTGTGCCTGTCCGTTTGCATGCGGCCTCGGCTTCGGCAAGTTGGGCGAGGCGAAGCTCCAGCCTTTCCAGCGACCAACGGCTCAGCTGTTTCGTCATAGGCTCCACAAGTTTCCAGAACACGGGGGGCGCAAGTTTTTTAAGGGCCTCGCCTGCCCCCATACTATGCGCCATGTGGGCGCGAGCAAGTTGAAGGCGCATGAGGTGGCGCTGCATGCCGCGCAACAGTGCAACGGGGGAGGTTTGTTCGGCCAACAAATGATCGAGCAGCGTTGCTGTGCGTTTGGGGTCGCCGCTTGCAGCGGCTTGCACGAGATCATCGATTTCTGCGCCGCCTGCATCGGCAATAACGGCGCGCACATCTTCAAGTGACACTTCGGTTTGCCCTTTTGCATAAAGGGCGAGCTTGTCAACTTCGCTGCGCAAAGCCAAACGATCCGGGGGCAAGATGTCGGCAAGCAAACGGATGACATCCCGTGAGGCGACCAGTTTGTCGGCTTGTAACATCGCGGCAATGGTGCGCTGTCGGGCTGCAGAATCTTCGGCATAACACGGAATGCCTGCCGTAAGCGGTGAGGCTCCTTCGCATGCGGCGCGAAGCTTTGATCGTTTGTCGAGATCGCCGCCTTCCATCAAGATAAGGCTGTCACATTGTGGTGGATCAGAAACAAAGCGAGTCAGCGCGGCGGCATTGCCATCCACCGCTGACTGCACGCGGATCAGGCGTCGCCCACCGCCAAGCGTCATCGCAGCCGCTTCGTCGTACAATCGTGACGGGTCATCATTCACCATCGCCCCGGTTAACTGGGAAACGGCAAAGGGATCGTTTTTGTCTTTAACAAGTTTGATTGCCAACGCTTCGGCGCGCTCGCTGATCAGGCCCGCGTCAGGGCCATAAATCAAAATCACACGTACGCTTGGCGGTGGATTTTGTAAAAAACCAGAGATTTGTGCAGCGGTAAGCTTCATTCTTTCGCTGAGGCGTTGTTTATTTTATGCGGCGCTTTTTCAGCGTAATACAGGCTTAGATTGTTGACAATTTGCTCGCCGATTTCATTGAGGGCGCGTTCATAGGCATTGCGCTGTGAAGCAAGCGTACCATACTGGGCATCAAGCTTGCTGTAACTGGCAACGGCATGGGCCTTGCCGCGATGTATTTCTTTGCCATCCATATTTGTCAGGGCAAAGTTCGCCGTCATTGAAAGTTGGCTTCTGGTTGTTGTCGCATCTTTTTGCACGCCCATGGCATATTCTGCCGATGTTATGGCAACGCTGAGTTTGGCCGTTGGCGTTTGGGGCCGCCCTTGGCTGTACATGCGATCAATAAGTTTGTTGCGCAGAAGTTGGCCATTGCGATCAGGAATGTTTTCGATTGTGACGGCACCTAAGGCTTTTGCTACGGACTCGCTATTGCCCCCATGCGTGCCATAGATCGGTGAAAAGCCGCAGGCCGAAAGAAAGAAAAATGAAGCAAGAGCGATCCGTGTAAGTTTCAGCATTATCCCACCACGATGTTGACGATTTTGTTCGGCACGACGATGACCTTACGAACGGTTTTGCCTTCTATGGCGCGTAAGACGTTTGTATCTGCAAGGGCGACGGTTTCGACTTCCTTGGCGTCCATATCTTTGGGTAAATCGAGCGTTGCGCGCAATTTGCCATTGACTTGAACCGCGATGGTGACGGTTGTTTCAACAAGTAAGGCAGGATCAGCGACAGGCCAGCGGCTTTCCACAAGCGGCGCCCCGTGCCCTAGGTGCTCCCACAATTCTTCCGTGATGTGCGGCAGCATGGGGTTGAGCAAACGGATCAGGATTTCAAGCCCTTCGCGCAGAACAGCGCCCTCACCGGCTCCCTTGCCATCCAACACATCAAGCGCATTTGACAGCTCACGAGCACGTGCCACGGCGCGGTTAAAGTGGAAGCGTTCAATGTCTTGCGTGAAGCCAGCAATCGTGCGGTGAATGGTTTGACGTAGAGCGAGGGTTTTGTCGCTTAAGGTTGCGGGCAAGTCGTTTTCCAAAGCAACTTTGGGTTCGGTCACTTGACGCCACAGACGCGAAACAAAACGCCATGCGCCTTCTACGCCAGCTTCCGACCATTCAATGTCGCGTTCGGGCGGGCTGTCGGACAGCATAAACAGACGCGCTGTATCTGCGCCGTAAGACCCAATGATTTTGCTGGGATCAACAACGTTCTTTTTCGATTTGCTCATGACCTCGATGCGGCCAATCGTGACGGGGCGACCCGTTTCCGCATGCACGCCTGAACCATCGGGATTGCGCTTCACTTCTTCAGGATAGAGCCACGCGCCGTTTTCATCTTTATAGGATTCATGGCAGATCATACCTTGCGTGAACAAACCCGTAAAAGGCTCGTCGATTTTGACATGGCCCGTTGCCTTCATGGCGCGGGTGAAGAAGCGCGCATAAAGAAGGTGCAAAATAGCGTGTTCAACGCCGCCGACATACTGATCAACGGGCAACCAGTAATCAACATCGCGTTGATCGACGGGTTTGTCGTCGCATGTGGCCGAGCAATAGCGCGCAAAATACCAGCTTGAATCCACGAACGTGTCGCAGGTGTCGGTTTCGCGACGTGCTGGCCGTCCGCATTGCGGGCAGTTCACATGCTTCCATGTGGGGTGGTGGTCAAGCGGATTGCCGGGCTTGTCAAAGGAGACGTCATCCGGCAACTGAACGGGAAGATCTTTATCTGGAACAGGAACAGCGCCACAGCATTCGCAATGAATGATGGGGATGGGGCATCCCCAATAACGTTGGCGGCTGACACACCAATCGCGCAGACGATACTGCGTGGTGCCCTTCCCTGCGCCAAGGTCTTCGACTTTTTTAATGGCCGTAAGTGTTGCGGTTTTTGTGTCCATCCCGTCAAGGAATTGAGAGTTGTAGGCTTTCCCCGGACCCGTATAGGCTTCATCCGCGACGGCAAAGGTTACAGGGTCAGCATCGGGCGGCAATACAACGGGCTTAACAGAAAGGCCATATTTGCGCGCAAAGTCCAAATCGCGTTGATCATGCGCGGGGCACCCAAAGATCGCGCCCGTTCCATATTCGACAAGCACAAAGTTGGCAACATAAACGGGAAGAGTCCAGCTGGCATCAAAGGGATGCTGCACACGTGCGCCCGTGTCAAAGCCAAGCTTTTCGCCCTTTTCAATTTCGACAATGCTGGTGCCTGTGCGATTGCAATCGGCGCAGAACGCGGCAAGCTTTTCATTTTTCTCAGCAAGCGCTTTTGCAAAAGGATGGTTGGCTGAAATGGCGACGAACGAAGCGCCGAACAAAGTGTCAGGACGCGTTGTGAAAACTTCGATTGTATCTTGGCCGCGACTGCTCTGCGCTTCGCGCAACCGCGACTGCGCCTGATCCGAGCAAACGGCGAACTGAACATAAGCTCCTTCGGATTTGCCAATCCAGTTTTCCTGCATCAGGCGAACTTTTTCAGGCCAACGATCCAGTGAACCCAAAGCCTCAAGCAAATCGTCGGAATATTTTGTGATGTTAAAGAACCACTGTGACAAAAGGCGTTTCTCAACAAGCGCACCAGAGCGCCATCCCTTGCCCTCGATGACTTGTTCATTGGCGAGAACCGTATTATCGACAGGATCCCAATTCGCCCATGCTTCTTTGCGGTAAACAAGGCCTCCTTTCAAAAAATCGAGGAACAACTTTTGTTGGTGCTTGTAGTAAGAGACGTCGCAGGTGGCGAGCTCCCTCTCCCAATCCAACGACAACCCCATGCTCTGAAGCTCAGTCTTCATGACTTTGATGTTGTCATATGTCCATTTGGCCGGATGTGTCTTGCGATCACGCGCCGCGTTTTCTGCGGGAAGGCCGAACGCGTCCCAGCCCATCGGGTGAAGAACATTAAAGCCCATGGCCCGTTTGTAACGTGCGACAACATCGCCAAGCGTATAGTTGCGGACGTGGCCCATATGGATTCGCCCCGAAGGGTAAGGCAACATGGAAAGTGCGTAATATTTCGGGCGCGAAGGATCTGTGACGGCGCGGAAGCTCTTTTTCTCTTCCCAAATTTTCTGCCACTTTTCTTCGGTGGCGCGGACATTATAACGTTCAGACATGGCTAACGGACCCACTGTGTTTATGTTTTCAATCAAGATCCCACGTTATCGCAGAAAATGACGGGGGGCAAGGATGTCCATAAAAAAGAGGGGCTGTCTGCCCCCCCCCCATAGTCGTTATTATAAAAAGAGGAAGACTACTTCCTTTCCCGTTTCGCCAGCTTTAATTGGCGGGCGCGGGTTAGAATGGTTTCCTCAAGCTGACTTGCCGTTGAGGCATTGACGGGCGCATCGGTCCAATCGTCACTGCTGGTCTCCTTTGTCTGACGGAACACAGTGACCTTAACGCCATCGGCGCGAAGTTCACGATCAAGGATAAAAACGTTGACTTTGGCGCGTTCGTTGGGGGCATTGGGGGCCGAATACCAGTCTGTGATGATCGTGCCGCCAAAAGCATCAGCTGACGTGATGGGCATGAACGAGATTGTGTCCAAAGATGCACGCCATAGATAGCCATTCACGCCAAGACCGTTCTGATCCACCTTCTTTTCATCGCCACCCAAAAGGGAAAAGCCTCCATTTTCACTGGCAAGGCTGCCATATTTATACATCTCTTCGTGTTGTTTGTCTTTATACTCGGCTTCTGTCGAGAGGCCGGACCCCGAACAGGCCGCCAAGAGGGTCACGAGAGAGAACACGATGGCGCGAAGGGCTCTTTTGTTAACCAAAAAGTAAGAAAAATGGGAAGAAACGGCTTGATTTGTCATGTCTGGCTCTCAGAAAAAAGTGAGGATTCGACGGTGGGCTTTATGTCCTTTATGCGCGATAAATCAACGCTTTGCAAGCATTTCAGGCGGCATAACCCTTGTTGCTTTTTGGCCACAGGTTTCGGATGAGTCGGTGTTTTTGAGATTTCATGCTTGTCTGTGCAACGTCGATGTACCAGATTTGACTGTGACGGGGCGATCCGCCCTCACAGTCAGTTCTGTTAACATCTATTGTCCATCCATGAGGGGGATACACATGCGTAAAATTCTTTTGGCCACAACGGCCCTCGTCGCTTTTGCTGGCGCTGCTCAAGCTGCTGAATCGCCGATCCAAGTAACGTTAGGTGGCTCGGTTGATTTCCGCGCCGCTCTGTTCCATGAGTCAAATGCTTCTGCTGCTGCTGGCCGTACACGCAATTCAGGTGATTTCCAAACGGAATATGACTTGACAATCGCTGCTGAAGGCAAGGGCGCAGGCAACATTCAATATGGTGCCTTGATCGATCTGAACAATGATCGTGATGATGCCACGGACAGCTCAACGCCAACCATGCAACAGGCCTATGTCTGGATGTCGGGCGCGTTTGGTAAAGTCTTGCTTGGTGACGAGCACGGCGCAACGGATCTTTTCGTATATGCCCCAACAGTTGGCGAAGGCCAAATCGATGGTTCATACACGAACTTCACGGACACTTCAACTTTGGCTCAGTTCCAACCCATCTTCTTTGATGCCACGGAAAATGCAACCAAGGCGACATACTATACACCAAAGGTTGGCAACGCGAACCACAAGATCCAGTTGGGCGCGAGCTTTGCTCCTAGCTCTGACAAGGGTAGTGACACAGCGTTGTACAACATCAATGACGGTGGTTATGAAAACGTGATTGAAGCGACAGCTCAGTACACCGGCACATTCAGCCCCGTTAGCGTTGTTGTTTCTCCCATGATGATCACGGGCGAAGGTTCAACAAGCGGTGCTCAAATGAACCGTGACTTCACAGCTTGGGGCGTTGGTGCGCAAGCCATGTATGCTGGTTTCACATTGGGCGCTTCTTATGTTGACGCTGGCCACTACAACACAACGAAGGACAACTCACAAAACGACGACCAAGATGTTTGGAACGTTGGCTTGAAGTATGAGTTCGACAAGGTTGGTGTTGCTGCTAACTATATGAACGGCGAAGGCTATCAACCAACACTCGGTGCTGGCACCTATGTTGATGACTTCTCTGCTCTCGGATTGGGCGCAACCTACACATGGTTCCCTGGTTTGACAACGGCTGCTGACGCAGTGTTCTTCGATCAAAACCGTAAAGACACAGGCGCCAACAACATTGGTCACGTCTTGATGCTCTCACAAAAGATGACGTTCTAATCGTCACTTAAGTGAAAGTCTAAGATAAGAAGAGGGCGGAGAGAAATCTCCGCCCTTTTTTTGTGTCGTACCCTTATTCGTGCAGTCAGCGTTGATCGGACCATTCTTGCCGAAGCCTCGCCGTAGGCAGAAAGGCCAACAAATACCAACGATCAGATGAAGTGACTCTTTGGGTCACGAGCGGTCGCGAGGAGGAGGAGGACGCTCGCTGGAGCGGAAAAGAAATTACAAACAAGGGTGAAGCCCAGCAAGCGTCCTGCGAGGCGCGGAGCGAGTGATGTTGGGCTAGAGCCTTTTCCGATTAGGTTGGCCTACCCCTTTTGAGGAGCAAGGCTCTATCCAATTGTTTATCGAGCAGATTCACGCGAACGGTTGGCCAGAAAGAGGCCAACCTTATCGCGATCTGCTCTAGCGTTCCGTTTATGCGTTTCTTGGGATGAGAGGACGGGTCAAAACGAGATCTCTCAGGTGTGCAAGCGGTCTATTAGTTGAAGGGGATGGTCATAACGGTTCGCGCTTTGACGAGGGGCTTTACGGTGCCACGACTAAGCTCCTCGGCCACGTCTCGTCCTTTATTCGATAAGGCGTAATAGCCACCCATATTGAAAGGGCCTCTCCTTTTTTCTTCGAGAAAGCCTTCGTGAGCAAGCACTTTGAGGATAGAGGCCATCCGTTCCGGCCCAACCTGACCAGCATCCTCAGAAAAAGGTGTCCGCTGTATAACAGCATCACCGCGCCTGACTTTTTCCGCAGCTAGAAGCTTTAACATAATGCGGCGATGCAACCCTTGTTCCAGCGTCTTGGTGTCTCGCCCTTCAATTTGGTCGAGCAGTCTTTCTCCTTTTGTTGTCAACGCGTACCCCTGAATATCAAAAAAACCGCGTTGAACAGTGGCCGCTTTCAAAATGCCCAGTTGTTTGAGACGCGAAAGCAAACTTTTCGTGTTTGTCTTCACATCCTCGCCTAGATTAATATCGATCAGTAAAAAACCGCCAGAGCTCGCCGTCTTGTCGAAAGCTGTTTTCAGAATTGTTGCGACAGGCCCCGCTAATGATTCCAAGTCCGCCTCTCGCCGCTTATCAGGACACGCCCCCAAAGCTACAGTTATCCAAGCTTTTCTGGCATCGTCGTTTGCTTCGACATTTGAAATATTTAACATTTCATGAGGCAGAGAGGGGTCGGGCATGGCTGCATTTCCATAATCTGATTGTGTGAATAGTCAAAAGAGAATAAGGGAGTATATCACAAAGACAGCTGTACTTAATGCTTTCAAGAAAGGGAATCGTTAAGATTGGCCGTGCCCTAGCTTTTGGCAGAGGCGGTTTGAATAAACCATAAGCAGATTCTGGACAAACAAAAACCCTTCGACACGGGTGCGCATCGAAGGGCTTTGTCAAAAACCGAAAGGTGAGATGAGGGTTACGCCGCCTTTGACTTCGAAATCTTAGAAAGCGAGCTGTTCAAATTCTTAGCTACAGGCTCCGCCGCTTGTTGGGCAATGCGTGAGGACATTTGAGAAAGGTTCGTAATGTCGCTCATCATGCTGTCAAAGGTGGTTTTCAGCATAGAGTTTTGATTGGTTACGAGATCATTAACATTTGTGGTGGACATCATCGACTGTCCAACCGTCATGCTTTGATCCAATTGCTTTTGAACCAAGTTGCTTAGGCTGTTGCACATATCGCTGCAACCCTTGGTCATGATCGAAACAGATTCAAGCGTGGCATTGACTGTATCACGAAGCATGCTGTTCATCTCTGTTGCGGCTTGAACGTAGCTGCTGGTGATTTTTTCGAGTTGTTCGTTTGTGGCTTGTTGCATTATTGCCCCCTGAGAGAATTTCAAAACGCAAAAGCTTCACGTTGTCGGAACACCGCCAGCCCTTGCTGCACACGTATATGTTGCGTTGCAACATTCAATGGTTAATTTATGCGTGGGACAGCGCCCTGTCAAGAAAAGTTGTCAAGGTTAAGAAAAAAAATAGTTTGCCTTGCATTCCTGCCACTTTGGACTCATCTTGTGAGAGGGTCCTTCACGCAGCGAAATCAGTGAAAAGCAGATATATGATGAAGTTTAGGCGTAATTTGGCGTTCGTGCGTTATCTGTTCAGCGCCGTTGTTGTTTTAATTTGTTTGTCGATGGCGGTCCCTGCGCAGGCTGCAGTAAAAAAGAAAATCAATACAAAAAAAACAAAAGCACGACCAACAGCGGCGCGACTTACAAAAAAACATCGTCCCAATATTTATGCCGATATTGTTATCGAAGCCGATACGGGGCGGATTCTGCATGAAACAAACGGAAAGGCTCGTCGTCATCCAGCGTCTCTGACAAAGATGATGACCCTCTATTTGACATTTCAGGCCATTGAAAACAGTGACTTACGCCTTGATACGCCGTTGCCCGTTTCTGCTTTGGCGGCGAACCAAGCGCCCTCAAAATTAGGCCTTTCCGCTGGTCAAACTATTCGCGTCTATGACGCAATTATGGCGCTTGTTACGCAGTCTGCCAATGATGCCGCTGTCGTGTTGGCCGAAGCCTTGGGCTCAAGCGTCGATCAATTTGCAAAAATGATGGTTGATCAAGCCCGCACACTGGGCATGCGGGGCACTTTTTTTCGTAATCCCAATGGGTTACCAAATGACCAGCAGGTGACGACGGCAAGGGATATGGCCATTCTAGGGCAAGCTCTCGTCTATCACTATCCCGGTTTCTACACGTATTTTAGCCGTGAGAACTTTGTTTACAAGGGGAAGGCTTATCACAACCATAATCATTTAATGGAACGTTATGATGGCATGGATGGGATCAAAACGGGGTATATCTATGCTTCTGGGTTTAATCTGGTCGCCTCGGTTGTTCGTAATAATAAACGGCTTATAGGGGTCATTTTCGGCGGACAAAGTGCTGCGTCGCGAGATAAGGCCATGGCCCAGTTATTGGATGAGGCTTTTGATACGTTGAGAAGAGGTAAAAAAATATCAACGGCTAAGCTTGCCCTGCCAAGTAAAGTCCCTTCGGCGCTGGCTTTAACGGGGCGGGGTCGTCGCAAGGCAACAGTCGCTGCACGTATGCCGTTGCCG
>JAQUYN010000052.1 GCA_028691835.1 Alphaproteobacteria bacterium
CTTCAGGCTCTATACGTTGCAATACCTCCAAACAACGGTTCTTGTCTTTGAAGACTAGCAACCTGTTTTCTTCTTCAGTACAAAGAGAGGATATTTTTTTCCCATCCTCACTAAAATAGGCATAAAAGAGCATCTTAAGAGTAAATGTCTCAGGGTTATCAACCTGATTAAGGTTTTTTACAAACCCCAAAAAGGAATTACATAAAAAGGGGAAATAAGCCCTCCGGCCGGAAGAAAAATACACCCCTCGTTTGACGCCCACTTCCGTCCTTAAAACATTGTAAACTAAGTGCGGCAACCACCCATCGCGTGAGGCAAAATAGACATTACCGTATTTTTTTTGAATCAGCTCATCAGAACTAATTTTTTGGCAGAGACATGTCGTAAAAGGGGCTAAAACCAGTTGAATAAATTGTTCCAAATGATGCATTTCTTCTAAATTATGAGGAGCATTTTCGTCTGATGAAAAAATTTCTATCAGACTTTGCGCAATGATCATCCCCAGAAACGGATCATTCTGCGTGGATTGCATCAAAATTTTCCAGATGTGATCACTCGAATTAGACGCCAAAGCAAGAATTGAGGGGTAATGAATAGCAAAAATTCCTGCCCGCAAAGGCAATTCATAATCACTTAGAACGTTATCACCTATATGAACCATTCTTTCTGCTGCAATTTTCTCATGACGAAGTACTGTATCAAATAATTTACCGCTGTCCTTTCTTGCTTTTTTTTCGCATGAGACATAAATTGTGTCGATTTTATCAAAGCCCTTCGCCCAAAGTATTTCTTTTAATACACTAGAAGGTAGATACATATCACTAACAGCGATGACTCTTTTTCCAGATTTTACCGCACGCTGATAGATTTTCTCCATGTCTGCCCTGGCCTGCAACAACTGTCTTTCGCAGTGAAGCTCTTCTGCCATCAACAAATCACATACATTCTTTTCGAGATTGAACTTTTCTCTAATATAATTATAGATATCTTCTAGCGTGGCATATGTATCAGCAAGACCATCCTCTGCACTCCACCGCAATGATATAAAATCAATTCCTAGTTTTTTATCTAACTTCTGAGCAATTAGATAAAAAATATCTTTAGGATTCATCACAGGCCGTACCAATAGAGTGTCAAAGATATCAAAACTGACAACATCTATATCATCTTGGGCAACCAACTCACATATATTATTAATTTTAATTTCTTTGAGACAATTAATATGCTTTGTCTTTACTCGTGATGCTACAAAACAAGGTTTCTTGAACAGTTTCCTATAAATAATTTTTAGTACAGCTTGAGTACTTTTGGTTTCAAGAAGCTTTAAGGCAAGCTTGGCCGGGAAATAAACAACTATGTTGAATAATTTATTTTTTTTAACGACGACTTGTTTGGCCTGCTTAGAAATATATGAAAAAAACCATTTGGGCCCATTCGTAAGCAATAACCTCAAACTGCTGTCAGGTACAAAAAAAATAGATGGTATCAGAAGAAAGACAGCTATAATTTTATACATCTCGTTTCTCTTTTAGTGCCTGGTGCATGACAGACACAATCCACAATTTTCCAGGTCTTCACAATTGAAATGCCTTGAATATAATCAAGGCAACGTTCATTAATATTTCTCGCGATTAAATTTTCATTTTTCTCAATATACGCATAAGGCAACGCAAAGGAGATGTTATTTTCCATGATTTGGAGTTCAAAACAGAATTTATGTAAAACTCTTTCTCATGTAGAATTTGCTCCAGCTGTAGATTTTGCTCTTTAATCATACGGTTTTCAGTGGTCATCCTAATGAGCTCTTGCTCCACATTAGAATTATGTTCATTCAGATTATTATACTGCCCCACTAATTTCATATAGGCATCACTTTCAACAATTGGAGCTTCCAATACTCCGGAAGTAAGCTCAGGAAGAGCAGCATCTGAGGCTATCGCAATTAAATATATTGGTGCTGCAACGCCCGCTTCACATGGCTTTTTAAGAGAGGTTCCATCCCACGAATAAAAGGAACTTTGCGACTCACCTGCCCCAATAATGGAACCATATGAGACTTTTTGACCAGTGATAGCAAAGTTCTTGAAATATTTGCTAAGTAAATTTTGAAACTCATCCTTCGTTAACTCTTTAACATGATATTCATTCTTAAATTTGGGAAGCACAGAATATGTAAATTTATCCGGTGAGGACATGCATAGCACCCCCCCGGGCCTTAAGACTCGCTTTATTTCTTTGAACATTTCATCGTGCTGATCATGATGCTCTATCGTTTCAAAACTTACAACAACATCGACAGAAGCATCTTCAAGGGGAATTTTAGCTGCACTACCAGCTCGAAATTCTAAATTTTTTGCAGCATACCTTGCCGTTGCATGGGCGATTGCATCTTCAGAAATATCTACACCAATAACTGTTTTCGCATTGCTCGCCAGCATTGCAGATCCATAGCCTTCACCGCTTGCAATATCTAGCACATCTTTATTGTGCACATATAGTGATGCAACTAGATATCTATGAAGATGCTCCAATGCAATTGCACCATCGATACTTGGCAGAAATCTTTCACCTGTGAACTTCATTGCACTCTCCAGCATAAAAATTAAAGGCTACAAGCATACACAAAAATCAATAATCATAAAAAATTTAAAACTTCAGACTACTCTATAAACATCATCCTAAAAGACTAGATTTATATTCTTTGAAGGTAGGAGCTTCCCGATCTTTTTTTGACAATACAGGATCCAAGTTGGGCCAGTTGATGGCAATTTCTGGATCATCCCAACGGATAGCACCTTCATCTTCTGGACAGTAGAATTCTGTGCACTTGTAGTGAAAATGAGCCACATCACTTGTGACCACAAACCCATGGGCCAAACCTGGCTCTACCCAAAGTTGCCATTGGTTTTCTTGTGTAAGCTCAACGCCATACCATTTCCCAAATGTTGGGGATTCCTTTCGGATATCCAAGGCGACATCAAAGACTCGACCAAGGGAAACCGAAACAAGTTTTCCCTGAGGACGTTTCTTTTGGAAATGTAGACCACGCAGAATTCCAAACGATGATTTTGAGTGATTATCTTGAACAAACGGCTGTGTGATTCCTGCAGCTTCATAGCGATCCTTCTGCCAGGTTTCAACAAAGAAGCCACGCTGATCACCCCATACCTTAGGCTTGATAAGCAGCACTCCATCAATCTGTGTCTTGACTATTTCCACTGATATTCCTCTAGATTAACAAGGTCCAAAAGATATTGCCCATAGGCATTTTTACACATTGGTTGCGCCAACCTGCAAAGCTCTTCCGAAGAAATATAGCCTTTCCGCCATGCGATTTCTTCAAGGCAAGCAATCTTTAGTCCTTGACGGTCTTCGACCGCCTGAACAAACAAACCGGCGTCCATCAGGGACTGATGCGTACCGGTATCAAGCCACGCAATCCCCCGCCCCAAAAGTTCGACGTGTAGCTTTTCTTCAGTCAAATAAGTATTATTAAGGTCGGTTATTTCGAGCTCACCACGTTGTGAGGGACGTATTGTTTTTGCTCTGTCAACAACAGTCTTGTCATAGAAATATAAGCCAGTCACTGCATAATTTGATTTTGGAAGCGCAGGTTTTTCCTGAATGCTAACAGCCTTATGCTGACTATCAAACTCAACAACTCCATAGCGCTCAGGATCTTTGACGTGATAACCAAAGACCGTTGCACCATCTTCCCTAGCTTTTGCTGCCTCGATAAGTTGCAAAAAGCCATTACCAAAAAAAATATTATCACCGAGGATCATGCATGTATGATGCCCATTGATAAATTTTTCTGTCAGCAAAAAAGCCTGGGCAAGACCCTCTGGATTTTGTTGAACAACGTAGGAAAAGTTGCAACCAAGCTGAGAACCATCTCGTAATAACTTTTTAAATAAAGGGAGATGCTCTGGTGTGGAAATAATGCAAATATCTCTTATACCAGCCATTATTAATACTGCCAGAGGATAGTATATCATGGGCTTATCGTAAACAGGCAGCATTTGCTTGCTCATGCTTAACGTTAGCGGATGAAGCCTTGATCCAGCCCCACCAGCAAGCACAATTCCTTTCCACTGCATCAGTTACACCCTTTTATTTCTAAAACCGTAGTTAGTTTGAAGCCAGCTCTTGTAGGCACCAGTCTGAATATTTTGAACCCAATCGCTATGTTCAAGATACCAGCTAATAGTAGAACGCAACCCTGCCGCAAGCCCAAATCGTGGCGTCCATCCGAGTTCTGCTTCAATTTTAGAGCAATCTATCGCATACCGAAAGTCATGCCCAGGCCTGTCCGCGACAAATCGAATTAAATTTGAGTAGCTTTCAGACGTTCTAGGACATTTTTCATCAAGAATTGAACAAATCAGCTGAACAATCTCTAGATTCGTTCGCTCTGCACGCCCACCAATATTATACGAACTGCCTAGCTCGCCCCGATTAAGCACACAGCTAATTGCTTCGCAATGATCCTCAACATGCAACCAATCTCTAATATTTGACCCAGTTCCATAGACAGGCAATGTTTTCTCCTGAAGGGCATTCAGGATGACTAGAGGTATTAACTTTTCTGGAAACTGTCTTGGCCCATAATTGTTTGAACAATTTGTCAAAAAGATTGGTAAACCATACGTTTCATAAAAAGCTCTTACAAGATGGTCACTTGCAGCTTTGGACGCAGAATAAGGGCTATTGGGGCTATAGGGAGTCGTTTCAGTGAAAGGCAAGTCATTTTGCCCAAGAGTTCCAAACACCTCATCCGTCGAAACATGCAAAAACCTAAGCTTATTTGCCTCACATGGTGAAAGACTCTTCCACCAATCCTTAACTACTCGCAGTAAAGTTGCAGTTCCTAAAACATTTGTTTTTACAAACGATTCAGGATCAACAATTGACCTGTCAACATGGCTTTCTGCGGCAAAATTGATAACTACGGAAGGTTCATACGATTTAAGTATCCACGCAACCAATTCTTCGTTTTCAATTCCGCCGTGCACAAATGTATAGTCAGGATCTTCTGCAAGATCCTTCAAATTATCTAAGTTACCTGCGTAAGTAAGCTTGTCAAGATTAACAACTTTTATACCATTTTTACGAGCATGAAGCACATAGCAAGAGCCAATAAAGCCAGCTCCTCCTGTAACGAAATGACACTCCACTGTAAATCTCCATTATGAAATTTGCCTTTTTCGTAAGTTAATGACTTGACCTTGTCAAACACTCAAATGGCTATAAAAGCTTGGCACAAAACCTGCACAACACAGGACAAGAGATAGGAGGGAAATTTATGCCTACCGAAAATATCAGCCTCTTGGGCACTTCACAGCTTGCGGCCTCATTGGCAGCAGAAGGAGCTAATAGTGCTTCCAGTAATAGCACAGTTGCTTTGGATTCTAGTAGTTCATCCTTTGAAAAGATACTGTCGAATGAAACGAATACTCTGGACACCTCTAGCAACAATCCTTCCCAAACCATAGCTGAGAAGCCTTGCATTGCCCAATTCATGGTAATGACAGGTTGCGATTTCTCTACTGCCTCAAAAGCACTTTATCAATATGGAAATTGGCAAGATTATATCAAAAGTGACGCAACAATTCCCGACCTTTCAAATGCGCAAGCACAGCTTTCCAATGAAGTATCGGCTGGCACACGAAGCCTTGCTGACGGTACTTACGGACAACGAAATGATTACGTCAAACCTGATCCATTTACCACTGACACTCCGGGAAAAGTCGTCCCAGCTTTTGACGAACAAGGAAAAGTTACTGGACTTGGGCTTGTAACAAACACTGGGGAACAGAAAACGGTTGTTAGCTTGACTGATCGCAACACTATTCTAGAAGCTACAGATGGATTTCATATTGGAAGACAAGCGCTTGATAGCTTTGCTCAAAAAGTCACAGGCGATACCACTAGCACTTTTGCCAATTTAGACCTTAAACAGGTTGCGCAAAAATTTTTAAGCAAGAACGAATGGGCAAGCAAATTTGGAATTGAGAACATTTGGGATAGCTATACAAAAAATGATGTTACTTCGGAACAAAAACCTAGTTCGACTACTGAAGTTGCATCGTTGATGAGTGCATTAGCTATGACGAATAACTCTTCTACATATGGATCTATGCTTAATGACGCGAGCACAGTTGTTTTGTAGAGAAGGTTAAAAGTAGACCAAATTCTGTCGAGTAGGGGGGACTCAACCCGGCAACACATTCTCCGCCAGCTCCCGTAAGGCGGCTTCCTCTAGTGCCCCCCTGCTCGCCACCACCCACATATCCAGCTCGCGCATCCGGCGTTTTCCAGCAATACTAGCAAACCCCGCAGCATACAACGCATGCATCAGCATGTTGAGTGTGAAGCCTGTCTTGTGAGCCATGTAGTGATGGCCATGCGCTAATGCCTCGCCATGACCGTAGAGAATGTCCAGCGGTGTGATTGGACCGGCCAGAGATGTATAAACAGCGTCCCCCAGCTTGTCCTCAGCTACCAGCTGGCACACGCTTTGCAAATCCGGACAGGTGACGATCAGGAAGCCATCGGGTTTGAGCACCCGCAGGAATTCCTTCAGAATTTTTGGTACCTCGTGTGCGTAGACGTGTTCAATGTTGTGCGCTGAGTAGATGGCATCCACGCTGGCGTCAGCCAACACTGACAAATCGTGCATTGAGCCGACTATGTCCGGTTCGTTGGCCGGATCAATGTCGAGCCGAATTTCATTCCACTCGCTGCCTTGGAATGCCACCGGAAGCTTAGCTCCGTTGTTGCGGTGGCCGGGGCCGACGTGGAGGATGGTCTTGGCATTCATAGTTGCGCGCCTTTCTTCGGCTTCAATGCGGCAATACAGATCAATCAGGGTTTCTTCGAGCTGGCGGGTGAATCCTTCAACGTCCATCAGCGACGAGGCCTGCATACGGTCGCGCAGCGTGCCCCGTAGATCGGCGAGCCGCTCTCGGTCATTCGCCAGTTCGACGGCAATACGTACGTAGTCGTCTGCATCCTTAGCCGACAATTCCGGCAGGCCGACCTGGTGCAGGAAGGCATGTGTCTGTCTGCTGACCACCCGGCTTTGCGGCCAGGTCACCACCGGCACCCCCATCCACAGCGCTTCGCAACTGGTCAGGCCGCCGGTGAAGGGGAAAGGATCAAGGGCGAAGTCGATGTCGGCGTATTCCTTGAAAAGGTCAGCATGAAAACTCGGCCCGCGCAATTCGATGCGATCGGCGGGGATGCCTCGTACTGCAAAAGCGTCGGAGACCTGCTGGCGGAAGGCTTCGTCGTTGAAGGTGCGCCACTTCAAAATGAGGCGAGCGTTAGGTACTGCAATTAACACTCTTGCCCATACGTCAAACACTTGTGTGTTGAGTTTAGCGGTATTATTAAAGCAGCCAAATGTAATGTACCCTTTATGCAAGGCTGGCGGAATTGCGACCTCTGCCGGTGCCCATGGTACCGGTTTGTAGCAAAAACGTCCCCCTGGCAAGCGGATGATCGTCTCAACGAACTGCTTTTCGGTACTTGGCAGAGCATGCCATTCATCCAGCAACACAGCATCCATGTAAGGCAAACCGGTGGTGGCAAAGTACCCCAACCAGCTAACCATCACCGGTGCAGGGCGATATGCAAACGCGGTAAGGCGCGAACCACCGGTATGGCCCGAAAGATCCACAAGCACGTCGATGCTATCAGCACGAATTTGTTCGTACAGCGCCCGATCATCCAGCGCTGTAACATCTCGCATTGAGCAGACGGAGCAAATTTCATCTGTGACCCAGTCATTGACTGTGCCGGCACTATAAGCAAACACATTCACGTGGGCTGAGTCGTGCGCCTTAAGCACATCCTTCACGAACAGCCCAACTGTATGCTGGCAGAGATCGGCAGAAATATAGCCAATGCGAAGAGGACGATTCTGTAGTGACCGCATCTCTGGCCGCCGAGGTGCACCGCCCACCCGTGCGGCAGCCCATACCCCCCATGCTTTGGCCTGAGCCAATCGTTCTGCATCAGAAATTGCTGGATCATATTCCAGACTAATTAATGCGTTGCGGCGGCTAACAGGTTGATCGGGGATCCAGGACAATAGATCCGTGTAGACACGATGAACGGTAGCGTGATCTCCGCAGTCACGCAGGACGTTTGCGAGATTTATCTGTATCCGTAGGTCTTGGGGCGCCAGTGCATGGGCTCGGGTGTATACCATCTTAGCCTCGGTCAGGCACCCGAAGCTAGAAAGCAAGGCGCCTAAGCCTAACAACAGCGAAACATCGACGGATCCATTAATCAAAGGCTGGCAAAGCGCTCGCATTTGGGCAAACTTTCCGGCTGCACCAAGCTCCGCAGCCATTTGCAGAGTTTGTTTAGCTTCTTGCAATTACGTTCCTTGTGGTTATTCAGCAACGCCCTGAGTTTACAAGACGCTCAAAAAACCCTGTCCCTCAAAGAGGGACAGGGTTCAATCGCATAAACTTCAAGCACCCAACCCGAGGATAGGAGCTTGTTACTGAATGAAATTAGGCGATCACGTCAGCCGCAAAGGTCGGGAGAGTGGTAACGCCAGACAGCTTGATGAAGACGTCGTCAGCAGCCACGCCGGTAGAAGCACCAGTGGTTTCGAACAGCGCATAGGCGTTGCCTTCGAACACTGCGAAAGACACGCCTAAGTTTGTCGTGTTAGCAGTGGCCATAGCAGTTGCGATCTGAGCGGCGCTTGAGCCAGCAGCCAAGGCCGACACAGCTGTCTGCACTGCACCTTGCTGGCCGGAAACCACATCGGCGACTGCGGAGAACTGCAGCTTATCCGTACCAATCACAAAGTCGGTGATCACATCACCTTGACCAAAGGTCAAGCCACCGTTGTTAGTGCCAGCAGTTCCAACGAATTTGAAAACGTCAGCGCCAGCACCACCGGTCAGAGTGTCCGCACCCTTGCCGCCGTCAATAGTGTCCGCACCAGCTCCGCCGATGATAACATCCCCCGAACCGATCAGCGCCGACCCCGTAAGAGTCAGTTTACCGGTCGCAGCGGAACCGTCGATCTTGCTGCCTACGGCCGTACCTGCTGACAAAGCCAAAGTCAGGTCGGCACCACCCTTGATCGTGAAAACGCTGTTGTCACTATTGGTCAACGTCGTGACGGCATTTGCGGCTGTACCATTTGAGGTAAGGGTCACGTTGGTGATACCCGTGGTCACCAGGGTACCCACGGTGATGCCAGCGGAAGTGGCCGTACCCAGCACAATGGAGGTATCGGTAACGCCAACATTCGAACCCAAGGTCAGAGATGTCGGGGCAGCAGCGGTAACGGTAGTCGTGCTACCAGTAGCCAGGTTGCTGATCGTCTGGGTCAGCGCGGTAGTATCGATGGAGAACTGCTTAATGCTGGTCAGGGTGCTGGCATCCAGCGTAATTGCAGCATTCAGACCCAGCACTTCGAAGCCGGTAGCTTGGTTGATATGGGCGGTTTCAGTTGCGGTAAGAGCCGTATCAAAAATGCCGATCTTGTCGCTAGTGCCTGCTCCACCGTTCAACTGAGAACCGTTGATCAGTGCGGCAAGGGCGTTGTCCGCGAAGGTCACGGTATCATTCCCGGCACCACCGGTGAACTTAAACGAACCAGCGACAGCGCCAGCCGCCGTATTCACAGAAACATTACCGGTAGCAGCGCTGGCATCAATCGTGGTTACGACCGGAACCACAGCCGCTGCTTCTGTCAGGGTCAAATTCTTATCACCTGAAATGTTCAGGTTGGTGATTGCGGCACCGCCAGTGTTAGCCAAAGTAGCTGCGCTGTTCGCACCTGAGGCTACCAGATTCAAAGTGGTGATGCCGGTGCCCGTGACGTCGATCGTGTTAGCAGTGCCAGCAGCAGCAGTCACGCCATCAAGAATGATATTCTGGGCGGTTTGGGTGCCAGTGGCAGCCTTGGCGATCGTCGTAGTAGTGTTGGCAGTAGAGGCAAAGGACTTCAGGGTGATGTCCTGCCCTGCCAAGGTGTAGGTCGCAGCCGTGTTAGCAACGGGAGCTTCAACCGTCAGGCTCGTGGTGCCAGCAGCGGCTGTGTAGGCAGTGATTGCGCCACCGTTTATCCAGACTTTTTCAATGTTGGTCAGGGTCGGCTGACCAGTAGCGGTGTCAGCTGCAGCCAAGAAAACCTTCAGGGTGTCGGTGCCGGCGCCGCCGTCGATCTGGTCGGCAACTGACAACTGCTTAGCCGCGCCAGTGTTATCACCGATAATGGTGTCATTACCGGAGGTACCGACGATGTTATCTACACCAGTAGTGAGAGTAAAGGTCTGACCAGGATTGCTAGCCTGCTTATTCACATCCACCACATAAGTAGCAGAGGCTCCGACTTCATTACTACCAGTTCCCTTGTACTGCATATAGTGCTCATAAGCACTCATACCAGCGTTCTGGATGGCTGTCGCAACCGTGGCAGCCGTCCAAGTTCCGCCCATAGCAGCAGCTTTCGCCTGAAGGTAGGCGGCCGTGTCAAAGGAGTTGGAGGTGCTAATCATTTCTGAAGTGCCATACTTCTGAGAATGAGTCCAGGCGTCCATTCCAGCGTCTTTGATCAGCTGCGCGACAGTTGCAGATTCTGCAGCAGTCACGGCAGTGACGGCCTTATTGTAATACTGGGCAGCTTTGAAAGTATAGTACTGGCTCGCATTGAAGCCAGCCGAAGGAGAGACATCTTCTCCATGACCAAACTGGAGGAAATGCCGATAACTACCTTCTTCGCCGACAAACCCTGCTTTATCCATGGCGCTAACCAAGGAAGGCATGGTAGTTCCAGCAGGCATCGTCGCCAACTTGTTGTTCAAATACGCGTTCCAATCAAACCATTTAGGAATCGATACAGCCATTTTATCCTCCGAAGGAATTATTGAGGCAAAATTTGCCACGGTGCTTACTTAGGCAGCTGATGTCACCTTTGAATGGTTAATCGCGCCAGGTACTACCTTCCTTGTCAGCACGCCTCATACGCGTAACAAATAACTTCTTTGCTCCTATATTGTCAACACCTCCATAGACAGCTACAAAAACTATTTTAACCCAGGGTTCTTTTGCCCAATGTAATAAAAAAAACGAGATCGAGCAGTTTGAAAATCATGCATCGCTTGGCTCTCATCATTTTCAGCCTGGGTTAAGCGCAGTTGTGCATCAAGGAGTTCTGTGATTGTTCCCGTGTTTGTCATGTAGCGTTTATTTGCCATGTCATAGCTTTCACGGGCAGCTATCACACCAGTACGACTTGCCTTAATTAGCTCCTTAGCCGCTCTAATGTCAAGCAAAGATCGAATTACTTCAGTTCGAGCAGAGGATAATGAATTTTCATATTCCTGCTGCAAAGCTTGCGCCTTTCGTCTCTGAGCCAAGGAATCAAAAGATGTTTCACCGCCAGAAAAAATTTCCCGAGAAAATTGCATGCCAGCTGACCAGTAGTGACGCCCATAATCCTCATATCGCGGATCATCGTAGTCAATGCTAAATTGCATATTATTATATGTTGCATCAACACGAGGCAAAAACTTTGCCATGCTGATATTCATATCCTTGAAAGCCACTTCGATTGATTTTTGAGCGATCATAAGATCAGGTCTCGACTTGAGAGCCGCATCAATTGCCAATTCTTCAGTATACTTAGTGTCGGGAGAATAATCGTTCAACCTGCCGACATAGTTAACAGGAACATCAGGAGAAAAATTTAAATACTTATTAAGCTGTACTTCAGAATTCCGAATATCATTTTTAATCTTGATAATATTTTGCTGTGCTTTTGATAGTTCTACCTGGTTTTGTAGCACGTTTAGGTATGGCGCCATACCTTGTTTAACAAAAGCTTCTGACGCAGCTAACTGTTTCTTGATACGAACAAGAGATTCTTCAGCACTTCTTAAGTCCTCACGCTGCTTAAGCAGCCGTAAGAATTGTAATTGGACGTTGCAACCCAATTCCAACTCTGACTGAAGCTGGTTTGCCGCAGCAACATCCTTGTTCAATTTTGCCTTGATCAAATTGTTAAGGTGAGCAAACCCCGCAAAAAGCGACCACGATCCTTGAAGGCCTTTATTCCAGGATCGTTGGCTAAGGCTATCGCTGCTATAGACAGGAATAGGTTCATAATTCTTTGTACGATTATTTGATGCAACCAATGAGACGCGAGGCCAAAAATAACTTTGTGCGACCCCAATGTTCATCTTTGCTTGCTCAAGCTGCAATACTTTTGATTCTATACCTGGGTTTGCCTTCATGGCATACTGAACAGCCTGCTCCAAAGTAAATGTTTGGCCAGCTTCTGCACAAGTAGCGCAGACACATGCCAATAAAAAAGCCCATAGACAGCCAGATATGCGCATAGTAGTTCCCTTTGCAAAGCACCTGATCGCGTACTCACAAAACGCGACATGTTCAATATAATCTTGCTACTCTACCAAACTTATCGACTCTTTACTGCAGAGAGCTGAATAGAATGGCCTGCAGGAGACTGGAGTACCAACAACTCACCTTCGTTTCGCCACAAAACCTGTCCGCTGAGCAATTTGAGCCACCTGTGTCCCTCTACTGAAATGTCAGTAGCTTTCTTTTGGGGTTCAGCTATAAAAACCAAATGTTGCTGCTCAACGCGATACGGTAATTCAAGGTGCAGCCCGGGACCCGAAACTTCAAGAACCCCGGTCCCGGAACCCTTCTTACGAAAATAGCAGGATGCAGGTGAAAAGCCATCCCCTTCTTGGCTCTGCCATATGGTCGCACCAACGGCGTCATCAAAATTTCCATCTTTATGACGTATCGATGACGGAAGATTATCCGTAGAGCTATAAATATTTTCGATTTTAATGCCTTTCTTCAACAACGTAACGTCAGCTTCAATGAACAACGGAACTTTTAAAGCTGCATTATCCAACTCACCCTCAACAGGCGAAAAAGAGCGGCCAGCAGCACTATCCGTAAGGACGAGATGTCCATTTCGGGATTCAAGCACAGCCGAAATCCTAAACATCGGCCTACTAAAGGGTGATTTGTTCATCACAAGGGTCTGGACTGACATGGCTGCAGCAGCCTGAACGCTACTATAGAGTTTGCCGCTACTCCCAATATTCATATTGATCTGAAGGCCAAAAACATTAGTCAGCTGCAAGTTGGCACCACCATCAATCTGACGCCAGCGACCAGTGAACTGTGTGAGGGCCTTTGATTTTCCGCTGACAGAACGAGTTTTCTTCAAGATAAAATAATTGTCTTCAAGAAGGTACAGCCATACTTGCTCCATGTACTCCGGCATATCACCCACATAGAGACTTTGCGGAGCAATGACAGGAAAGACATCCTCTGTACGTTCAGCAAAAGATTGCGATGCCCACATGGCCTGCACTAGTGCAAATACAAGCAGGCATCGCATAAATAGCTTCAGCAGCTTCATCTTATTCACGCAAGGCTCTGTCCCAGTTTTTAATAAGCGGCTCAAAAATAAAGTACATGATGCTCCGCTTTTTTGTTGTTATGTAGACTGTCACTGGCATACCAGGTGAGAGGTAAACATTTTCTTCATGCAGTTTTTTGCCGTCAACTTCCACATAGCACATATAATAAGGCAGCGCCCCTGCATTAGTCCGTTCTTCAAGACGGTCTGCAGAAATATAGGTTACTTTCCCAGGAATATGGGGAACCAGACGGGCATCAAATGCGTCAAGCTGAACATTAGCTTCCTGTCCGAGAAAGACTTCTGTAATCTTATTCACAGGAACATGAGTTTCGACAACCAAGGGCTTGTCCTGGGGAACAATGTCCATCAGCGGTTCGCCTGCACGAATAACCCCACCTCTAGAGTGCACCTTCAAATCCACCACACGTCCAGCCACAGGTGCAAGTACTTTCAAGCGGTTCTTAACGTCAAGAGTAGACCGTAGTTTCTCTTCGAGTTGAGAAACCTCGTTTTGCAACTTGCTAGAGGCGTTACTGGCTTCTTCCACAAACCTGTTTTTTGTATCTTCAATCCTTAAAGCCAGTTCAACACGTCGCTGTTTTGCTTCGGCAACGGCCTGTTTTCGACTTCCCCTGTTGCCTTCGTGGGACGCGAGATTACGCTCAAGCTCAAGGATTTGTGATTTTTCAAGATAGCGTTCATTGAAAAGTTGCCGTTTGGCCTTTAATTCTTCCTGAAGCGTCGCAATTATTTTAGTCTCGGCCCGAATTTGGTCTTCTGAGCCAACAATTTGGGCATCTATCTGAGAAATTTGGGATTCCAGCAAAGAAATTTGGCCTGCGAGCGCGTTGACTCGTGCCGCAAAGAATTTTTCCTCCGAGCTGAGGATATCCATACAATCAGCGGCCTTTGCCTTCTGAACCAACTCATCAGGCCAGGCTAGCTTGTCTTGCAGCATTTTTTCAGCAATATTTCTTAATAGCGCGGCCTTTTGCCCAACAAGCTGCTTCTGCCACATATTGGCCGTGGCGTCGACCTGTACAGATTCAAGAATTATGAGCGTCTGTCCCTCTTCAACCTCATCACCCTCTTGAACAAGTATTGAATCAACGATTCCTCCTTCAAGATGCTGGACAGTCTTGCGTTCAGTCTCAATCTTAACTTTTCCCTGACCAACAATGGCCCCACTGATGTGCCCGAAAACACCCCAGACCAGCAACCCGCCAAAAAACAGAATAATAACAACCATTCCTTGACGAATTATCTCTCGCGGGTTCTCGGATTCACCTTTGTGTTTATTTTTATTAAACAACTTAACAAGAGGCGTAATCACCCACGTTTCAACAGCGCCGGCAATTTGTTTAATATTCTTATTGATTTGCATTATCTGCCTCTTGCGGTTCGTCGGAATTAACTTCTTGTTTTGACGGATTAAGACTTTCTTGCTGAGCCCTGGCTAATTCAGCCTGTCGCACCTGTTCCTGGCGCAACGCCTCCAACTTATTTAGAACATCATCACGACTACCACTCAGAGCTATCTGCCCATCCTGCATCAATATTATATTATCAACAATTGAAAGAATATTCGGTTTGTGTGTGACCAACACAACAGTAGAACCTAATTGCTTAAGATTCAGTATAGCCTGAATGAGGCAGGCGTCACCGGCCTCATCAAGATTGGAATTGGGTTCATCTAGAACAATCAACTTAGGATCACCATAGAGCGCCCTTGCCAAACCTATACGTTGCCGCTGCCCACCCGACAAAGCAGTTCCAAGCTCGCCAATAGGAGTATCATATCCTTTAGGCAATGCCAGGATCATGGGATGCACACCAGCGATTTGAGCTGCTCGAATAACTTTTTGTGAATCAACTTCCCCAAGCCGGGCTATGTTTTCAGCAACAGTTCCAGAAAAAAGCTCTACATCTTGAGGAAGATAACCAATATACGGACCTAACCTCTCTGCGTCCCAAGACATAATATCTGCGCCATCAATTCTGGTCTTTCCTGCGCTTGGAGTCCAAATATTGAGCAACAACTTGCATAATGTCGACTTTCCGGCAGCACTCGGGCCAATAATTGCTAGTGATGCCCCAGCAGGAAGGTGAAACGAAATATTTTTGATAAGCTGCCGATTGCCAACGACAAAATAAAGATTTTCAGCAGTGAGGTTCCCCTTAGGCGCAGGTAGCTCCATGGGCTGACTAGTGGGCTGCATGGTTAGAAGTTTATCCAGTCTCTTGTAAGCAGTCTTAGCCTCAAGAGACTGTTTGTATGTGGCCATTGCTTGATCAATTGGAGCCAACGAACGCCCCATAATAATTGAGGCTGCAATCATGACACCCGCAGTTGACTCGTGCATGACGGTCAGATATGCGCCTACTGCATAGATTGCTACCTGCAAACCAACTCGCAAGGCTTTACTTATTGAATGAATCAGTCCCGCATTTTTACTGGCTTGGGTTTGAAGATTAATGATAATATTGTTCATCTTTCGCCATCGGGACGTAATATTACCGACCATCCCCATGGACCGGACAATGCTCGCATTTCGCATGGCCGCCCCGGTAAAATTCGCGGCATGGACATTAAGCTGGGTTGCAGCTTCAAGACGTTTTCGCGTAAGGCGTTCAGTAGTAAGCCCTAAGATGAAAACAAGAATGCCGCCAAGAACCGCAACCCACCCAAGCGAAGGGTGCAGGATGAAAATAAAAATTAAATAAATAGGCATCCAGGGCAAATCAAAAAAAGCAAAAACAGCGTTACCGCCTAAAAAATTTCTTAACAACTGGACATCGCGGAGCGTACCCTGAGATTCCTGCTGAGGCTGACCAGCTGGTTGCGTAGCATTACTCAAATTATGGTGGAGTACCGGTTCGCCCAGCATGTTATCAAACTCAATGCCTGCTCGCACAAGAAGACGCGAACGAATCCATTCGAGCAAGGCCATCACGACAAGACAGATAACTGCGCCAACAGTGATAACAGTCAGGGTCGACAAATTATAACTGGTCAAGACCTTATCATAAACCTGCAGCATATATATAGAAAACGTCAACTGCAGAATATTTATAAAAAAACTGAATACGAAGGCGTACCCAAAAAAGTACCTGCATGCCTGCAAAAACTGTTTCATAAAAAGACACCTATTTTACTCGCCCGACAATACTGCCCCTTCAGGCACAACACGCACCACCCAATCGTCCGGGGCTAATATATAGTCAAATTCAGGCTTGTCCAGCTTCGAAAAAAAAGTTTAGTTTTTTATACAAATTCCATTTTGACACACACTCCATATCTAACCATAATATTTGAATATTTATTGAATTTCATTTTTGAAGACTTTGTATGATGAAATGGGGGAGTCAAGGGGGGCGAAGCCCTCCTTGCTGCCTTTAACTTCGCGAAGCACTCAAGGCAGAGAATTATTTAGAGAAATGAATACCCCCCAAAGCCTTGGGGATTGTGGAACTGTTATATTAGTTTGTATATTTTGAAAAAGCCATATCTACACTTTCTTCTGTAGAAGAAAGTGTAGGAGACTTTCAAAAATATCAAATTTAATGTTAAATATAAGCATGTTATAAAAACACCGCGTTACGAAAAACTCCCACAAACGTTACGAAAAAGTCCCACTTTTTCTTTAATATACTAAAATAACTCATAATAACTACTTTCTAAGCATGAGAATCTGACATAGATCGAAATAATATCCAATCTTTTAAGGCAATAAACCAAATGAGAGGTTCATTCATAACTGAGTGTCTGTGCCAGAAAGTCCGTAGCTGTCCAAAGTTGATAGAATAAGGAGGTAGACACCATGCCTCAAAAACGCCCCAAAATCGCTTATGGAGCTTTATAATCCCAAATAGATAGATCGCCCTGCATTGGACGGCCTGAATGACCACGGGGGATTTTCGAGCGTTTTTCTCACAGGCCACAGGAGATGCCTCCCAGAGGGGAGCCCTCCCCTGCGTGCTCCGCGAAGATAAAGGCACAAGGGAGGCTCCGCCCCCCTTGACCTCCCAAACGGACCAATGCTTTTTTTTGACGCGC
>JAQUYN010000003.1 GCA_028691835.1 Alphaproteobacteria bacterium
GGGAATAACAGAGGATTCAGGGTTCAGGATTCAGGGTTCAGGTAGCATATTACCCTGAACCCCTACCCCCTGAACCCTGACTCTTTAGACCTTTGTTTCGCTTGCAGGAACCTTGGCCGAAGCGCCAACGTCAGCGCCGCTGGCGATGACTTCGGCTTCGATACCGTCCAGAACGGACCGAGCCGCCATGTCGCAATAAAGCTCAATCGCACGTGACGCATCATCATTACCAGGGATAGGGAATGTGATGTGTGCAGGATCGGAATTGCTGTCGGTAATCGCAACCACGGGGATGCCGAGCTTGACGGCTTCCAAAATGGCCAGATCTTCCTTGCAAGTATCGATGACAAACAAGATGTCCGGCGTGCCGCCCATATCCTTGATGCCGCCGAGAGCGCGTTCCAATTTATCGCGATCACGCGTCATCTCCAACGTCTCTTTCTTGGTGAACTTAGCCGCATGGGTGCTGAGCTTTTCATCAAGTTCACGAAGACGCTTGATCGACTGGGAAATCGTTTTCCAGTTGGTGAGCATTCCGCCCAACCAACGATGGTTCACATAATACTGACCGCAACGCTTGGCGGCTTCGGCAACCTTGTCTTGCGCCTGACGCTTGGTGCCAACGAACAACACGCGACCACCCGAGGCGGCTGTGTCGCGAAGCTGCTGCAAAGCGCGCTGCATCATGGGAACGGATTGTTCCAAATCAATGATGTGAACGCCATTGCGCACACCAAAGATGTAAGATTGCATTTTAGGGTTCCAGCTGCGGGTCTTATGACCAAAATGAACGCCAGCTTCAAACAAGTCCTTGAGGGACACGACAGGTACAGCCATGTAGTTCTTCCTTTTTTCCGGTTAAGCCACCATGCGTTGTTGCGCCCCTTTTGGGGCACCGGAAGGGCTGCTGGGGATGTCTCCCCCAAACGGCCCAAACGCATGTGCGATTTCCTGTGGCCACAGCGGCCACGGGTTAGGACGTTCTTCTAGCGGATTGGTTTGGTTAATACAAGAGGATCAGACCAAATTTCTTCTAAGAAATTATATAAAAGCTGGAATTTTGTAGACTTAAGAGTCCCATATTTGCGAGGTTTGCCTATCGAAGGCTCAATTTCTTTCAATTTAGAGGATTTTATGAAATTCGTACCTGTAATGAAGATTACCACTGTAACTCTTGCCGCCCTTACATGTTTTGGCAACACCACTGTCGGTGCCAAAGAAGCCCATGAAATTGACCCAAGCCTCTACGCCCCCAATTCGCTCATCGCGCAGGCAGTCAAGAGAGTTGATGATTTTCGCAAAAGCAATTGGAAAGCAGCTCAAGCGGCCAAAAATGGGGACTGCTCTGCTGCGACAGAGGCACTTACTGAAGCAACAAACAGCGATCTAGATCTTATGCCTTTTGTTGATGCCGATAAGAATCTTCGTGAAGCAGTAAGGAAAAGCATCGCGGATTCGTTCAACGATACAGGCACCGCTGTTCAGTTTTGCAACCCCAGATCGAGAGCCAGTGAATTGGCTTTGTAACCGCTGGCTTCAAAATCTATTCATGCTCTTAGAACGAGATAAAAACGATACGTTACCCTTGATTTACGAATTGTGAACAGGCACTCAAAAACAATGGGCTTATCCCACCTCATAGACTGATCGCACTTCAAGCGTTTGTTTTTGAAAACAATCAGTGCCACAATCCCGCCACCCTCCCCTTGCGGGAGGGTCGAGAACGCTTCAGCGTTTTCGGGGAGGGGTTGGCTGTGCCTTACGTGGTTTAGACCCCTCCCGCAAGGGGAGGGTGGCCTCGGCAAATGAAGTTTGAAAAACTATTTTTGAAGTGCGCTGCGTATAAAACGGGAGAAATAAAAAACGCCCTTACCCCACCACATACCCCAGCAATATACAACGGCGAAGGTCGAAAAGCTTAAGGGCCGGGCCACGCTCGAGGTCTTCGCCGGTAAAGTTCGGCTTGGTTGGGTCGGCAGAGTTGCGGGCCCCATAGTGCATCAACTTATAACTCGAATCTTTAACGACCTCGCGCTCTTGCCACTGATGAAGGGCAACCTTGTCTTGGGTTTTCCACGTCGGGTGCAACTCTGAACATCCAGCCAGAGCCGCCGTTGTGGTGAAGCTCTTCGCCTTCAAATCATAGACGACTGAAACCGGATGACGGGGAGAATAGTGCGGCAGAATGACCGACTCGCAACGGACAGGGTCCCCCCATATATTTTGACGAGCCGCATTCCAAAAGTCCTGTTGAACCCCTGCTCTTGCGCTGAAAACCACGGCTTGATAGCTCACCTTTTTTTCATAAGCGAGCCCTATAGCTTTCCTCACCGTATCAATGAGCGCAGTCGCGGCCAAAGCAAAGAAGGAAGGCCGAATTGCCTTCAGCATCGCGCCAACCGTTGCCCTTATAACCAAAGGGTTATCATCGTCGATATGGGCCATAACGATCGTTGGATCGGCCTCACCTTCGCGCTGGACGATGATCGCCCCCACAAAAGCCGATGGATCAAAGAGGCTGGCCCTTAGGGCCTGAACGCCATGACGCACCCCTTTCCCAATGCCAAAAGTTGCGGCTGGAAGATCAATCCATTTCGCTGGACCCGTTGAAGGTTGTTCTCGAAATACACTCATAAAATCGCCCCTATAATTCTAACATCTTACATTAAAAGAATAACGCAACACATTCATATTAAAATATATTCTGTCATAAGCCGAGGACTCTTTTGCGGCAAAGCGACATCGGCAAGGGTTGTCCTTCGCAAGGGAGCCACCCCATAATCTTTTGCCGTTGGCGTATAGATTTTTTCGCCCCCACATTCGACTCCAAGCGACATGGCGTCGATCACTTCAGGGCGAAGGGACTTGCGATCCTCCGCCGCGGCAATATGAGCCCGAACCTCATCGTCATTTGCAAGGCCAAGCTTGACGCGGCTTTTATAATCTTGCAAGGGGATCACCTGCCCCGTCACAAGGCTCACGCGAAGCTCGTGATGCACAAGATTAACGACAGATTTATTAAAGACGATGCCTGCCGCACAAAGAGCACTCGCAAACACAAGAGCCGAAGAACCATAACAGGGTGCCGCGACAAAATGCGCCGTGTATCCTCTCTCCTTTTTTCCTAAAAGGAGCGCGAGCTGTCGCGCAGCAAGCTGCATGCTCCCTTGTCCGCAGTGGTCATCAATATTGGCCATGACCACACGAACGAGCTTTCCTTCTTCTCGTTCCTGCAAAAAGACGGCCCCGACGCCGAATTCCGGAACGACCGCGACATCCGCAACGGGGGGCTTGGGGGCGTTTTGCCTCCGGCGCCGGAACTTCCCCGTCACGGGGTCACGGCCCAGTTTCGGGTAGGCAAAATCGACCAGAACATGGGCTGGCGGAATCATCAATATGAAAGGTGGCACGCGTATGCGGCTCTTAAGCATTTCTCAATTTTTTCTGATCTATCGGAAAGAGCCATCATAAGGGAGAGCCCTCCCCAAACTCAATTAGTTTCAGCGGCGAAGCATGGCAAAGAACTCAGATTAAGAAACAGTAAATGGGATGCCAGCCTTCGCTGGCATGACAACTCATTTTGGTTCATGCGGGTTAAGTTTCCACTGATTTTGTAAAACGTAGAGTCGACAAAAACCGTCATGCCAGCGAAGGCATCCCATTTGTTTTTTTGCCTCCCTTATTCATATTTTGTTAACCAGAATTCGGGGCCCTTAACGGCGAAGGCTTCCCCTGTATGAGACGTGTAAGAAGAATCATCCTTAACGCTCACATTGTTAAGGTTCAACCTTAAAATAAGGGATAAACACCTTGAAACTCAAACATTATTCGCTCTTACTCGGAGCTTCCGTCCTCTGTCTGACCGCTGGAGCCGTTCATGCTGAAGGCACACGCCCCACCGAAGCCAAAATGAAGGCTGTGCATGATTGTGCCGCCTCAAATGGTGTCGAAATGCCTACCCCTCCGGCAGGAGCTCCCCCCAAGGGCGAAAAGCCAGCAAAACCTCCTGAAGGCGGAAAAGAAGGCGACGGCAAAGGCCCCCATGGCCCCAAGCTTACTGACGCCCAAAAAGCTATCATGGATGCTTGCTTTGCCGAGCAAGGCCTGACCCCACCCAAGGGCCCGCCCCATGGCGGTGAAGGCAGAGGCGGCAAGGGTCCGCGCCCTGAAGGCGGTCAAGCCCCCGCCGCCAGCGAGTAAGAAAACAAAAAGGGAGGGTGTCCGCGCCCTCCCTTTTGATCTTCAATTTTATTTCCAGCCTTCTAACCCTGAATCATGATAGAGGCATTCATTTTGAAAAGAACATCCGGATGAACCGCAGGCACAGGTTCCGGCTTTTTGGCAATCCGCTCGCCCGTCTTGGGATTGTATCGTTCCATGGAATCGAATCCCCATATTTTGCCATCAGAAACAGCCATAACAGGAATGTAGGCAGGCAGCAGAGGCTTCACAACATCCCATGAAGCCCTGTTATTCTCATAATAATAGGTTTGCCCCAGTTGTTCTCCGCGCTCTTGGTTTCGCCCTGTTCCCTCAACAATCGTCCATACCTGTCGCGCAGGGTTATAGAGCGCCAGATTGGCATGCCCCACGTCCTTCTCCTGCAAATAACACGCAACGAAAATATGTTGCGGTTTCACACCAAGTTGGCGTGCCAAGATATAACGGCTTAAAGCAAAATCCTTGCAATCGCCAAACCCGCTTCCCCTTAAAACGGCGGCGGTCTTTGGCAAATCTTCCCAGTCTGTGTGAGGCACGAAATTTACCGACCGAAACGCGTTTGCGAGGACATCGATAACGGCCTCGACTCGCTCATCATAAGCCTTAGGAAGCGTGTCGCGAATCTTGAGCGTTTTCGAGGTCAGGTCAGCCGCCACGTCCCGATATTCGGCAGAAACCAGCTCCTTTTCCGTCACAATGTCCAGCATCCCGGTCCGGCCACAAACAGGATGCGAACGGAAGCGAAGACAAGTCGTCTCGTCCCCGATGCTCGTTCCAACCATCAGGTTATAGGCAGCCTTGGCCACATTGGTCGGAATTTTCTCGATCACTTTCGAAAGGCTGACGGCACGATACCCTTGGAAAACCTGATTGGAAATCGAGGAAGGAAGCCAGCCTTCCATCATCAAAAGTTGAGAAATGGTTTGGCTAGGTTCCGACACACAGATCCCCTGCTCCGCGTGAAGAAGGTGAGGCCAGAAAGCCGACAACAAAGCCGATGTTTTGATAAAAGTGCGTCTCGTTAACATTTGAGCCATTTTGCCATAAGTAAATCGTTTTGCTCACGTATCAAATAATACCAATCAAGGTCAATCCTATTTATCTCAATATATGACAAAGCGTGAGAATCACCACTCTTGAACTTCAAGGCCATAGCCGATTTGTCTAAGGCTAGACTTTAAGTCGTCGGTCAAGAGCCATGAGCCGGGTAATTCGACTTCGGCAACTTCGTCGTCCAAATCCAGAGCCAGCAGCACCTTGCCTCGCCCCGCCGTGGCCGTCGAAAGCTGTTTTTGAATCGCTGGCAAAACCGCCCCGTCATAGAGCTTGATGCGGATACCTTGAGCCAAGCGGGACGCCACATCGGACAACCGCTCAAAGCTCCGCGCAATAAAGCGAATATCACCGCCGCCGCTTTCGGCACTGGCTTGGCCTTGCCCCCCTTGCACATCGACATCGACCAAGACGGCTTGCCCCGCCTCCAAAATCTCACGGGTGGAAGTCAAAAGATCCGAAAAGACCGTAACCTCAAATGACCCCGTTGCATCCGATGCCGAAACAAAGGCAAAGCGATTGCCGGATTTCGACGTGCGTTCTTGCCGCGCCATGACAATACCCGCCAACTTCATGCGCCCCGAACCTTGGGCCTGCCGACGCGCCGGAACCTCAACGATAGAAACAGCCCCCAGCCGTTCCAGCAAGGCGCTGTAATTATCCAAAGGATGCGCCGACAGGTAAAAGCCAAGCGATTTAAACTCGTTTTGAAGACGGGTCAGCTCGTCCCAAGCTTTGGTCGTCGGCAGATTCGGACGCGGCAAAGCCATATCCATCGCGCCAAAAATGCTGGCTTGTCCACTGGCTTTTTCATCGACCACGGCATGCGCATGCTTCAATAAAATATCAATTGAACCAATCACCTGCGCCCGGCTTTTGCACAACAGATCAAATGCCCCTGCGCTTGCCAAACCCTCCATCTGCTTACGATTAATGGCACGAGGATCGACCCTCTCCACAAAATCAAACAAGTCTTTAAACGGCCCGGCTTGCCCCCGCGCCGCGACAAGCGACTGCATCGCCGCCGCCCCGACGCCTTTGATAGCAGCCAAGGCATAGCGAATGGCCCCCTTGCCGCTTTCTTGTATCTCTGGCCGAAAAGTCGGGAACGAATGATTGACGCTAGGCTGCAATAGTAAAATACCATGACGATTCAACTCTTGCCGGAAAACTGACAATTTGTCGGTATCGTTCATTTCGAAGTTCATTGCCGCCGCAAAGAACTCAACCGGATAATTGGCTTTCAGCCACGCCGTCTGATAGGCAATCAACGCATAAGCCGCCGCATGGGATTTATTGAACCCATAGCCTGCAAACTTGTCGATCTGGTCAAAGATCAGCTCGGCTTGCTCTTCGGGAATACCGTGAAGCTTGGCCGCGCCCTCCTTAAAGGTGTTGCGCTGCTTGGCCATTTCCTCAGCCTTTTTCTTCCCCATCGCTCGGCGCAGCAAATCCGCGCCGCCGAGGCTATAGCCAGCCAAAATCTGCGCAGCCTGCATAACCTGTTCCTGATAGATCAGAATGCCGAATGTATCCTTCAGGATTGGCTCCAACAAAGGGTGCAAATAATGCACCTCTTCCAGTCCGTTTTTGCACTTGATATAGGTCGGGATGTTATCCATCGGGCCCGGACGATAAAGCGCCACCAAAGCAATAATATCTTCAAAGCGATTGGGTTTCAGACGACGCAGCATGTCGCGCATCCCCGAACTTTCAAGCTGGAACACGCCCGTTGTGTCGCCACGCGTCAAAAGCGTATAGCTTTTTTCATCATCAAGCGGGATATGCGCCAAATCCACATCAACGCCGCGCTCTTTCAAAAGATCGACGGCATTTTGAATCACGTCCAGCGTTTTCAGGCCCAAAAAGTCGAACTTCACAAGGCCAGCAATCTCGACCATTTTCATATTGAACTGGGTCGCGGGCAAAGGCGAGTCAGGATCACGATAAAGCGGGACAAGATCGACAAGCGGCCTGTCGCCAATCACAACGCCTGCCGCATGGGTCGAGGCATTGCGGTAAAGCCCTTCAAGTTTGAGCGCAATGTCCATCAGTTGCTTGACGGTCGCATCGGCCTGCCGCATTTGCTCAAGCTGCGGCTCCATCTCAAGCGCCTGCCCCAGTGAAACAGGATTAGCGGGATTGCTGGGCACCAATTTGCAGATTTTATCGACATAGCCATAAGGCATCGCCAAAACGCGCCCTACGTCACGCAACACCGCTCGCGCTTGCAACTTACCATAGGTGATAATTTGGGCCACGCGATCCGCGCCATATTTGCTTTGCACATATTGGATAACCAAATCGCGACGTTCCTGACAAAAATCGACGTCGAAGTCAGGCATCGACACGCGCTCTGGATTCAAGAAACGCTCAAACAGCAACCCAAAACGCAACGGATCAAGATCGGTAATCAACAACGCCCATGCGACAACAGACCCCGCGCCCGAACCACGCCCCGGCCCCACAGGCACATTATTCGTCTTCGACCATTTGATAAAATCGGACACGATCAAGAAATAACCGGGAAAACCCATCTTGATAATAATGTCCAGCTCGAACGACAAACGATCATCATAGGCCTTGCGATCCGTAATCCCCAGAGATTCAAGCCGTTTATTAAGGCCTTCTTCGGCTTGGGCGCGAAGTTCTTCAACTTCCGTACGCTCGACTTCCATCGGGAACGGCGGCAAAATGGGCCGACGCGGCTCTGGCATAAAGGCGCAACGCTTAGCAATCACAAGCGTGTTATCACAAGCCTCAGGTAAATCCGCAAACAAAGCGCGCATCTCAGCCGCCGATTTAAAACGGTGATCGGGCGTCAGACGGCGGCGATTTTGCTGGGCGATAACGACTTTGTCTGAGATACAGAGCAACGCATCGTGCGCCTCATACATGTCTTCGGTTCCGAAATAGACATCATTCGTCGCGACAAGCGGAAGATTATGTTGATAGGCAAGGTCAATCTGTGCAGCTTCGATTTTCTGCTCATTCTGCCCGACTTCACCACCATGATGACGGCCAATTTCCATATAAAAACGGTCATAAAATAGTTCTTTAAGCCGCCCTAAACGCTCATCCGCCGCTGGAGCCTGATTTTCTAAAAGAAGCCGTCCAATGGGGCCTTCCGCGCCGCCTGACAAGGCGACAAGCCCGCCCGCATACCGCGCCAACTCTTCATAGGTCACATAAGGATCGGGGCGGTCCGTCACAATAAAAGACTGCGTGACAAGCGCCGATAAGTTCCGATAGCCAAGCTCATTCTGCACAAGCAAAACAAGTTGATCATACAAATCGCGCCGCGCCGGGATCTTCCCCGTTGTCGCTTGTTCGGGGCGAATAAGGGCCACTTGGCACCCGATGATAGGTTGAATGCCAATTTCACTGGCGGCCATCGCGAACTCAAGCGCGCCAAACAGGTTCCCCTTATCCGTCAGCGCAACGGCAGGCATATCATGTTGCAGACACAGCTTGATCAAATCCTTGCGTGGCCCTTTGCCCTTGCCTTCTACAACACGAATCGCCCCTTCCGCCAAGGAATAGGCCGAGTGAACGCGCAGATGGATGAAGTCGGCAATGGTCATGACGTTTTTTTGTACCCTTCGATCAAAGACGGCAACGCAGGCATATCATCAAAAATTGAATCCGGTTTTTCGGCTTTGATCCTCTCGCGCCAGGACTCGCTCACGTGACTTCCACCCAGATAAGCAAAGACCGTCATGCCCGCCGCCTTGGCCGCTTGCACACCGGGAACAGAATCTTCAATTACCAAACACTGTGCCGGCGCAACGCCCATTTGCTGTGCCGCAAATAAAAACACATCCGGCGCAGGCTTACCCTGAGCGACTTGGGATGAGCAGAAAATCCGCCCATCAAAAAAGGGCAACAGACCTACAATCGTCAAAGCATGGCGATTTCGTTCAACCGAGCTTCCCGAGGCCACGCACATGGGGTTGTGAAGGCCGCTTAAAACAGCGGCTAACCCTTCAATCGGCTTGAGATGATCGGTAAAGCCACGCAAGGTTTCTTGATAAACCTTTTCATGAAAAGCCGCATCCAATTGTTCATATCCGGCTTCACCGACAAGATCACTTGCACCGTTGCCGGCACTCTTTCCGGCAAATCGTTCGATATACTCTTCAGTTGTGATGGGATAGCCGCTCGCCGTGGCCAAGGCCGCAGGAATGGCACACGCGATCACCTCGCTGTCAACAAGGCACCCATCACAGTCCCAGATGATAAGGTCAAAAGACAAACTACATCTCCACCGAATACTGAATATTTGTCTGGAATATCCCGATGGGCTTACACCAATAACAAAACAAAGCCATCAACTGGCACAAGCCGGTATCCAGAGTAACATAAACGAACTAAACCATACGAGATTCTGGATGCTTGGAATCGGCCACTTTGATCGAAGACCAAAGACAGTCCTTAAAATGGAATTTCGTCGTCCAGATCAGGAACGTTTGAGCTTCCAGCACCTAGCGAGCCGCCAGAAGAAGCCCCTCCACCAAAGGACGAATCATCGCCGCCATAGCTGGAGCCACCACCGGAACCACCCTTGCTGTCTAACATTGTCAGCTCACCACGGAAGGGACGTAAAACAACCTCAGTCGTATAACGTTCTTGCCCATCCTTATCGGTCCATTTACGCGTCTCAAGCTGACCTTCAACATAGACCTTGGCGCCCTTTTTCAGATAGCGCTCACAGACCGTAACAAGATTGTCGTTCGTAACGGATACGCGGTGCCATTCCGTGCGTTCTTTCCGTTCGCCAGTCGCCTTGTCTTTCCAATTTTCAGAGGTCGCAAGCGTAAAGCTGGCCACACGTCCCCCGCTTTGAAACGAACGGACTTCAGGATCTTTGCCCAGATTACCCACGAGGATGACTTTATTAACGCTGCCGGCCATGATCTTCTCCATTTGAATGCTATGAAACTCGAAGTGACAATACCGAGACTCCTTCGAATCCGCAAATCTTTTTTGTTCTTTTTTTGTTCTTGTTTTTTGGATTCGTTTGGATCATATAAAACATTATGAGTAAAACGATTCCAGAAAATAAAACGATCCATGTTCGCGGGGCGCGTGAGCATAACCTCAAGAACATCGACGTTGTGATTCCCCGCGACCAGCTGGTCGTGATTACGGGCCTGAGCGGATCGGGCAAATCCTCCCTCGCCTTTGACACGATCTATGCCGAAGGCCAACGCCGCTATGTTGAGAGCCTGTCCGCCTATGCCCGCCAATTCTTGGAGATGATGCAAAAACCGGATGTGGACGCCATCGACGGCCTGTCCCCCGCCATCTCGATTGAACAAAAAACGACCTCACGCAATCCACGTTCAACGGTGGGAACCGTTACCGAAATTTACGATTACATGCGCCTTTTATTTGCGCGAATCGGCGTACCCTATTCCCCTGCCACGGGCCTGCCAATTGAAAGCCAAACCGTTTCACAAATAGTAGATCGCATCGCCGCAATGCCCGAAGGCACCAAGCTTTTGATCCTTGCCCCCATCGTAAGAGGCCGCAAAGGCGAATACCGCAAAGAACTTGCAGACCTTCAAAAACAAGGCTTTCAACGCGTCAAAATCGATGGCGAAGTCTATGACATCGATGAAGCCCCTCCCCTCAACAAAAAAGTCAAACACGACATTGCCGTGGTTGTGGATCGCCTCGTCGTCAAACCGGATATGGGCCATCGTCTGGCCGATTCCGTTGAAACATCGTTGCATCTTGCCGATGGATTGATGTTCGCCGAAAACGCAATGACACATGAGATCACCACCTTTTCATCCAAGTTTGCCTGCCCCGTCAGTGGCTTTACCATTGACGAGATTGAACCACGCCTCTTTTCCTTCAACAGCCCACATGGGGCCTGTCCCGTTTGTGATGGCCTTGGCGAAAAGCTGTCCTTTGATCCCACTTTGGTCGTGCCAGACGAAAAACTCAGCCTCAACGAAGGCGCGCTCGCACCATGGAAAACGACGTTTGCGGCGTTCTATCAAAACACGCTGGCCGCGCTGACCAAACATTATAAGCAAAGCATGGAAACACCGTGGCATAAACTGTCCGCCGATTGCCGTGAGGCCATCCTTTACGGCACGGGCGAGACATCCATTAAAATAGCCTACGACGACAGCTCTCGCGCCTATCAAACCAATAAACCCTTCGAAGGCGTGATCCCCAATCTGGCGCGTCGCTGGCGCGAGACAGAGAGCAACTGGATCCGCGAAGAAATCAGCCGCTATCAATCCTCCATCCCCTGCGAGGCATGTAAAGGGCACCGCCTGAAGCCGGAGGCCTTGGCCGTGAAAATTGCAGGCCTTCACATCAGCAACGTCGCCGCCTTTTCCATTGTAGAAGCCGGAAAATGGTTTGCTGCTCTCAATAAAAAACTGACGCAAAAACAGCGCGACATTGCGGCGCGTATCCTCAAAGAAATCAATGAACGGCTTGGGTTTCTCAATAATGTCGGCCTGTCCTATCTGTCGCTTGCGCGTGCGAGCGGCACACTTTCAGGCGGCGAAAGCCAACGCATCCGTCTTGCCTCGCAAATCGGATCGGGACTGACGGGTGTTCTATATGTTCTGGACGAACCGTCTATCGGCCTGCATCAACGCGACAATGATCGCCTGCTTGAAACGCTGAAACGCTTGCGCGACCTTGGCAACACTGTCCTCGTTGTCGAACATGACGAAGACGCTATCCGCGCCGCCGATTATCTAATCGACATGGGGCCCGGCGCCGGCATACATGGCGGCCATGTGGTCGCAGCGGGAACGCCGCCTCGGGTCCTTAAATGCAAAGAAAGCCTCACAGCCCAATATCTGACAGGCAAAAAATCTATTCCTATCCCTACGCGTCGCCGCAAAGGACGCAAAGGCGAAGGACTCGAGATTTTTGGCGCACGCGAGAACAACCTGAAAAATCTGCGCGTCAAATTCCCGCTTGGCATTCTAACCTGCGTCACAGGCGTATCGGGCAGCGGCAAATCCACACTCGTCAACGAAACACTTTATAAAGCCCTTGCCAAAACGATCAACAAAGCCCGCGCCATTCCCGGAGCGCATGACGAAATCAAGGGCATCCAATATATCGACAAAATTATCGACATTGACCAATCCCCCATCGGGCGCACGCCACGCTCGAACCCCGCGACCTATACGGGCGCGTTCACACCCATTCGCGATTGGTTCGCGGCTCTGCCAGAATCCAAAGCACGCGGCTATGGGCCGGGGCGCTTCTCGTTCAATGTCAAGGGCGGACGCTGTGAAGCTTGCGAAGGCGATGGCGTTACCAAGATCGAGATGCATTTCCTGCCGGACGTTTATGTGACCTGTGACGTGTGCCACGGACGACGCTATAACCGCGAAACCTTAGAGATTTTGTATCGCGGAAAATCTATCGCGGATGTTCTCGATATGACAGTCGAAGAAGGTGCAATCTTTTTCGCCGCCGTTCCATCCCTGCACGACAAACTGCAAACATTGGAACGCGTCGGCCTCGGTTACGTCAAGATTGGACAAGCCGCCACGACACTTTCGGGTGGTGAGGCCCAACGCGTCAAGCTCGCCAAAGAGCTTTCCAAACGGGCGACAGGCAAAACGCTTTATATTCTGGATGAACCCACAACGGGGCTGCACTTTGACGATGTGCGCAAATTGATGGAAGTGCTGCACGAGCTGGTCGATCAAGGCAATACCATCATCGTGATCGAGCATAATTTGGAAGTTATCAAGACCGCCGATCACATCATCGACCTCGGCCCTGAAGGTGGGGACGGTGGCGGCCATATTGTCGCCACCGGCACCCCGGAAGAAATCATCGCCAACAAAGCCAGCATAACAGGTCAATACCTGAAGTGCTGTCTTCGTTAGTCGCACCCACACGTATAGGCGTAAATGGGTCCGGCATATTTGGCCACCCCATTCCTCACAGCCCAAACATCGGCAGGATCTTCTTTATCAAGCAAAGGGAACTGACGACGTGACTGTTCGAAAGAAAGCGCCACACCATCTTGTGGTGAAGAAGCGACACCAACCACACCATCCATACCAAGGCTTTCTGCCGCCCTGATCTCCTCAAGTGACATTGTGTTAACCGGAGCCGCACATGGATTTACGGCATTAAAAAACCCCCGGCTGTGGGGGGTGGCAGTGGCTCGAAGGGCTTTGGTGGGTACAGTCATCTCAATAAACCCACTTTTTGCAACTGTCGGATGCTTTCGATAAACACTAGACGTCGGTTTCCAAGTACCGTCTTCCGTCGGCATTGGAAACATTGTTATTAAGGATGGGGGCATTTTCGTCATACTTTATTCTCCCGCAAAAAAGAAAAACTACCGATAAAGAGAGTTCTATATTGCCGTTATTACTTGCGCAATACTTGAAACTAAAAATATTTGACTTTACGTTTAAAGTAAGCTACATATATGTTGTCATGCTGTCCACTAGACGATCCCAAACAAGCAGACAAACCCCTCGCTTTCTTTTGATCTGGACATTCTTTTTGGCAAGAATGTCCAGAAACCCGAATAACAATTGATTTTTTAAGGTATCCAGTTTTTACTTAGATCAATTTGAAGTGAGATCGGCCAAATCAAAAAAGTAACCGCTTGACCTCTTTGCCAGTCGAGCAGATTCACGGGAACGGTTGCCGAATGAAGCCGTCAATCTTATCACGATCCACTTATCTATTTGCGCCTTGTACAGCCAAAGGAAAAACATTGTGACAACGCCAAAATCTCTGACAGACACTGCGCTTTCCCGCTTACGCGCATTGACGACAGGTAATGATGTTGCACCCGACCTTATCCATTTTATCGACAGCGATGAACAAACCTATACAGTCTGTGGCAAACTCACCCTAACGCCCCACCTTTCCGTTAAAAGCCGGATGGTTCTGGGGCGCGTTAAAGGGAAAGACCGCAAAATCCTCTCTTCATTCGAAGAGCTCAACACAGAAATAAAAACGCTCGAGAAGGAATTCAAAAGCGACGCAACATGGCTGGACACAGCGCTTGAAGAATTGGAAAAGGAAAGCGGTCACGGCTGGGGCCACACAGACGCGCTTTTAACATGGTCAAAAAAAACAACCCTGTTGGCAGCAACCGAAAACTGCCCCACATGTCGAGGCTCTGCCCAACGAACATGTCCCGAATGTAAAGGGCTTGGCACACTTCATTGTCATTACTGCGAAGGACGTGGCCACGAGCTTTGTATTCTTTGCGCAGGGTCAGGAAAAGATCCTCACGATCAACAAAAGCAATGCCCTACATGTCAAGGCACACGCTATTCCCTTTGCCGCTTTTGTCAGGGAACAGGTAAACTTCCTTGCCCAACATGCAACCATCAAGGGACTATTCTTTGTGCCGATTGCAAAGGAACGGGCTGCATCAGCCGTGAAGCCATGATCAAGCAAGCCGCCGATATGCAGTTCACGCTTCACTCAACGGCAGACCTTCCAAGTGGCCTTTTGCGCACGATTTCCCGCATCGGCGATGAGAAACTCCATAAAGGCCACGCCGACATCACAATGCGCCCCTTGTCTGACGAAGAGAAAAAGGACAAGGCCGTGATAGACATCACACTTGAAGCCCAAATCCCTTATGCCGACATCAAAGTGCGCTTTGGAAAACGCGCTATACTTGTGTCATGCTTTGGCAAAAGAGCCGTCCTTTCTGGCGTTCCGCCCTTCTTGGACGATGCGCTTAAAACGCCAAGAGAGCACCTCGCGCAAACAGCCAAAGGAACGCTCCCTTTAGAAGGCGCATTACAAACACGCCTTCTTCGTGAAGCCTTGGACCTCTCTCTATCCGGGAAAAACAGCCCCAACTCCTTGCGCCGTCTCTATCCCATCGGCCTTTCTGCAAACGTAGCCGCAGAAATTATGAACAATTTGCGCCTCGCCTTGAAAGTCGCCACGAGCCGCACACGTCTCATTTCTGCAGCTTTGACTGTTCTTTTCTCAACGCTTCTTTTCAGTGGGCTTTTCTTCACACCTACTTTCATGACCGTAACGCAGGGCCTCACCGCCATCCCCCTTATGGCTGCCATCATTGTCATCCCGCTTCTTGTCATAGCCGCCAGTTGGCTTGTGCTTCTTCATTCAACCAAGTGGGGGCTTCACCGCCGTTTCCCCACAGCAACGGTCGCGCTTTCACAAAGCATCGGAAAAACAGGCTATTCGGCGCTGGCTCTTATCGCCGCGCTCTATCTCGTCATTTTGTATTTTTCAGGACACCTCGTCTAAATCAAGAAACAAGGGAAACCCGCCAATGTCCTCTCTTCCCACGAAAGACAATAAAGCCAACATGCCACTTCCCCTTCTTGGCCTTGGCACATGGGGCATGGGCGGATACAAAGAAAGAGATCCGAACAATGACGACGCTCGCGATATTCAGGCCATACGCGATGCGTTTTCAAACGGCCTAACGCATATCGACACAGCCGAACTCTACGCGCAGGGGCGCACTGAAGAACTTGTCGGGCAAGCCATTCAAGACCTGCCGCGCAGCTCTCTTCTGATCGCAAGCAAAGTCATGGGCCTAAATCTTGGCTATGACGACACACGCGCCGCATGCGAGCGGTCGCTTCAAAGACTCAAAACAGATTACATTGATCTCTATTATATCCACTGGCGGAATCTCGATATTCCGCTCAAGGAAACAGCCAAAGCCCTCAACGAGCTGCATCGTGATGGGCGCATCAAACATATTGGCGTTTGCAATTTCAACGTCAACTCAATGAAAGAACTTCAAGCGCATTTGGACAGGCCCATTGCTGTAAACCAAAGTCACTACAGCCTTGTGTACCGCGAACCTGAACGCACCGGGCTTCTCGATTATTGCCGAGACGAGAACATCTCTTTCCTCGCGTAGCGCCCCGTCATGTGGAATGAAGCACATCGACCTTCTCCATGTGGCAACGCATGGGAACGCGGGCACGTTCCCCTGTTCGACCAAATGGCAGACCGCTATGGCAAGCCCAACATTCAAGTTGCCCTGAACTGGCTTATCAACCAACCGAATGTTTCGGCACTCGTCAAATCATCGCGGACTGAACATTTAAAAGAAATTCTCGACAGCCTGAATTGGGTGCTTGCACCGGAAGATATTGAACGTCTGCGGCGCGAATTCCCGCATCAAAAGGACATCTCGAGCGCCGTTCCCTTAGGGTAAAAATGGCAGTTCTAGTCCGTTTTTTATATACAGCAATATCAATGTGTTAGATAAAAATGGGCATCTCTCGTCGAGCTGAGCGTGGGATTGCACGCACAAAGGACCTTCAGCTCGACGAGAGCGCGAATTTCGATTTTTTGACACCATATCTTGTACACGATGGCGTGCAAAAATCACAACATATAGCGGGTCAAAAACTGAAGTTCCCAAACTTCAAAAAATCGGAAAGTTTGATCGATGATATAGTCGTTTTAGTTAAGAATTCTCCATAGGCGAAAATTGTCTTTGGCCGAAACGAGGCGCGTAAGCGTACACAGAAGTACGTGCGCAGCCGAGATGAGGCCAAAGGCGATTTGCAGCCATGGGGAATTCTTAAATGAAATGACTATACCCACCGCCAGATGAACTGACCCGTGGGCTCACGAGCGGTTGCGAGGAGCTCTCCTCTCGCCGGACAATCCTCTCCTTTATAATCAAATCAATTAATAATGGGGCATCCTCTCCGTTTGTCATTCCGGACAAGCAGTAACGACGTTATCGTCGTTACTGCGCAGATCCGGAATCCCATTTGGTTTCTTTTCTCAACAAAAACAAAAGAAAATGGGATTCCGGATCATCGCGCCGCGCGTGATGCGCGCGCCGCTCGTCCGGAATGACAATCGGAGAGAGCGTGTTCGACAATGTTCCAATGTTATTAGAAATAACTATAAAAGCAAGGGGGTATGTCCGGCAAGAGGCGTACGAGGCGCAGAGCGAATGAGTGAGAACCACGTGCCCAGCGACCCCGTTCATAGGCCCGCTGGTATAAAAAACACGGACACAAAAAACGCCCCGATTGCGCGGGGCGTTTTTTAAACTTCAATCAGAAAAACTAATTACACAAACTCACGAACATAATGTTCCATGAACGCCTTCAGCTTTTCTTCTGTCTCTGGCTTGATCTGCTTATCGTTGCGGATGGATGCCAAAATGTCAGCTCCATGTCCACGCAAACCACGCAACAATCCTTGCTCAAAGCGGAAAATGTCATCCACTTTAATCGTGTCAAGATAGCCCTTCACTCCTGAATAAATCGAACAAACCTGTTCTTCAACAGGAAGCGGCGCATATTGGTTTTGCTTCAACAACTCGGTCAAACGCGAACCACGGTTCAAAAGATTCTTCGTCGAAGCATCAAGATCCGATGCGAATTGCGAAAAAGATTCCATTTCGCGGAACTGAGCCAGATCAAGCTTGATCGAACCGGCAACCTGCTTCATGGCCTTGATCTGAGCGGCAGAACCAACACGGCTAACCGACAGACCCACGTTAATGGCTGGACGGACGCCCTTATAGAATAAGGTGGTTTCAAGGAAAATCTGACCATCTGTGATCGAAATCACGTTGGTCGGAATATAAGCAGACACGTCACCAGCTTGCGTTTCGATGATGGGCAGAGCTGTCAACGAACCCGCGCCATGCTTGTCGCTCATCTTCGCCGCACGTTCCAAAAGGCGAGAGTGAAGATAGAACACATCGCCAGGATAGGCTTCACGGCCTGGTGGACGACGCAACAGCAATGACATTTGGCGATAAGCAACAGCTTGCTTGGACAAATCGTCATAAACGATCAGCGCATGCTTACCATTGTCGCGGAAATGCTCGCCCATCGTGCAACCGGTATAAGGTGCGATGAACTGAAGAGGCGCTGGTTCCGAAGCCGTCGCGGCAACGATGATTGAATACTCAAGCGCACCGGCATCTTCCAATGTCTTGACAATCTGAGCCACTGTCGAACGCTTTTGTCCGATAGCAACATAGATGCAATACAGCTTTTTCTTATCGTCGCCACTGTCGTTAATGGCCTTTTGGTTGATAAAGGTATCGAGAACAACGGCCGTCTTGCCCGTTTGACGATCACCAATGATCAGCTCGCGTTGGCCACGACCAACGGGAACAAGTGAGTCAATCGCTTTCAATCCCGTTTGCATCGGTTCACTGACCGACTGGCGAGGAATAATGCCAGGAGCTTTCACTTCCACGCGCATCATTTTTACGTTCTTCAACGGGCCCTTGCCGTCGATGGGATTGCCCAAACCGTCAACAACGCGACCTAAAAGGCCGTCGCCAACAGGAACTTCCACAATCGTATCTGTACGCTTGACAATGTCGCCTTCACGGATGCTGCGGTCATCACCGAAAATAACGACGCCAACACAGTCCGTCTCAAGGTTCAGGGCCATACCCTTCACGCCATTTTGGAACTCAACCATTTCGCCAGCGCGAACGTTGTTCAGGCCATAGACCAGCGCAACACCATCACCGATGGAGAGAACCTGTCCGACTTCTTCCATTTCCGTAGAAATGCCGAGCGTCGCAATCTGCTGCTTGAGAACTGAAGAAATTTCTGATGCGCGAATATCCATTACGCTGCCTCCTGTTGTGTTTTCAACTGACGCTCTAGGCGCGCCAACTTTCCTTTAACCGACGCATCAATCAGACGCGACCCTAATCTTACGATCATCCCACCGATAAGGCTGGAATCTTCTTCAACGACCAGCTTAACAGTGCCCGCCAACATCTTGCCAAGCTGAGAAGAAAGCTTAGCTTCCTGATCCTTGGAAAGAGCCTTGGCCACGGTAACTTGAGCCGTATATTCACCACGCTTAACGGCCAAATCAGCCATAAACGCATCGATCATGAGCCCGAGATAGGCCAAACGACGATTGCGAGCAACCTGCATCAAAAAAGCAGAAGTCAGCTCATGCAGCTTCACTTTTTCGACAACTTTTTTGATCACATTTTGAATCTCGTTGGCTGGCAAGCGCGGATAAGTCGCCATGACATGAAAATGTGGGTCTGCGTCAATGACCTGCGTTAAAGCGTTCAAGTCAGCAGCAACAGCGTCAATAGCCTTCTTTTCATGAGCAAGGTCATAAAGAGCGGCAGCATAACGACGCGCCAAAATAGCCGCCTCGCCTGCGATAACCTTAGGTATATGAGTTTTAGACACGATTGTCTCCAGATTCTCGTCAAGATTCGTGAAACTTGTCAGGGGAAATAGCAGAGGTTGGGACGGGTTGCAACACCTCAAATAGGGTTCAGGGGTCAGGATACAGGGGTCAGGAAGAATCTTTTTGCTGAACCCTGTATCCTGACCCCTGAACCCTTATTTTTGTTGCCTCCGCCAACGCATAAACCGGACATCCCCGCTTATGCGCACCCTCCAAATAACCTAGGCTCATAAGGAATTCTCCCACAATTTCGCCGCCTGTGAACTTGAACGTCTTTTTGAACAACTTCACCCATGATTCTCTGGATTGAGGATGGTGAGCGTCAAGCCACGCCGCGAAACTCCCCGCCTCTTGGCGAATCGTTTGAATGCGCCGGGCGTTTTCGATGATGGCCGCGATCTTGAGTCGGTTACGGATAATCGCGGGATCAGCCAAAAGGCGCGTCACATCCGCTTCGCCATAGGCAGCCACCTTATCAACGGTGAACGAATCAAAAGCCGCATTGAGCGCGGGCCGCTTCTTCAAAACAATTTCCCACGACAGACCCGCTTGCATGATCTCCAGCGCGAGACGCTCGAAAATCACCCGCTCGTCACGCGAAGGAAAGCCGTATTCCGTATCGTGATAGGGGCCGTGGATCGGGTGCCCTTTGGCCATTTCACAGTAATCGACCATGCCCCGGCTCCTTCCTTACGCCCTCCTCGGCGTCAAGGACAAAGAAATACCTTCCCCCAAAACATCTTCATCAAACACCTTAAAGCTGTTGACCTTTGCAACATAAAGCTTCGACTCGATGACGTTCTTCATCAAATCATCAATGTTGGTGATCCACTTTTTAAGGCCGGAAAAACGCTGCATATAAAGCTTGCCGCCTTCAAGGATTGTGAGGCCGTGAGCCGGAGCGCATGTCGCAAAAAGCTGAAGCCCCTTTTTGTGCTGATCCCATTCTTGATGCGAATCATAAACGGAAATGGCAACCGATTCATTCTCGCCGATATTTAAGGAATGTTGGCTTTCTGGATGCGAAAGGAAGAAAATATCCAAATGCTCATTAAAACAGAAATAGGCCGTGTTGATATAAGCCTGCCCGTCCTTAATTGTCGCAACGGACATAAGCGTGTTGGCCTTTAAAATATCCGACACCACCCCATTGACAAAAGCATCCGACCGATCTGCTAGTCCGTATTTCAAGTTTAAACTCATCACACCCTCACCAAATGGACATCAATAACGGGCTTCTTACCCTGCGATTCACGAAGGAAGCGCCGGACGATTTGTATAATCGCCTGCTTCATCACGTTATCATCCAAAAGCGTCGAGCGCGACATTTGCTCGACACCGTCAAGAACGGCTGTAGCAATCTCTTCGCGCAAACTGACTAAAGCCTTTTCATCATCAATGCCAAGCAATGTAACCTGAGGTTCACTGGCCACCAGACCACGACGATCAATGGCAAGCGTCACAACAGCCACGCCATTAAAGTTCATCTTGCGGCGATGCTGCGTCACCGTCTGATCCAAAAAACGCAGGTTCTTACCGTCAAGGCCCCAGCGACCGGACTGAACTTCGCCAACAACCTCATGCAGGCCCGGCCCCAAGCGAATAATCTGGCCGTTATGGGGAATGATAACCGTGTCGATGCCAACAGATTGCACCAACGCCGCATGCTCGGTCTGATGGCGAAGCTCGCCATGCACAGTGACAACCATTTGGGGATGAAGCCAACCGTAAAGCTTGGCCATATCAGCACGACTTGCATGACCAGAAGCATGCAAGATTTTGTCTTGCGGCGCAAAGTCTGCAGTGACGACATGAACGCCCTGACTGATCAGTAAATTCTGTACACGGGCAATCGGTTTTTCATTGCCGGGAATCTCACTCGCCGAATAAATCACCGTATCGCCGCGTTCAAACACAACGACGGGATGATCAAAAACGGCAATGCGCGACAGGGCCGCTTTTTTTTCGCCCTGACAGCCTGTTGAGATCATCACAATTTTATCGCGCGGAGCCTGCATGGCTTCATGTTCGCTCAGAAATTGGCTGAACTCCGGCAAATAGCCAAGACTTTCTGCAATCTCAGCATTGCGCCAAAGCGAACGCCCCACAAGCGAAACATAGCGCCCCTGCTCATGTGCCACTGCAGCAATCGATTTCACACGAGCAATGTTGCTCGCAAAACAAGTCACAACGATCCGCTGACGAAGGGAAGCAAAAACCGATTTCAGACCCTTCTGCACTTCGATCTCGGACGGCGTATGCTTGGTCACCATCGCACCGGTCGAATCGCCAACAACAGCAAGGATTCCCTCATGCCCCAATTCTTTAAGCCGCGTTTCGTCCGTCAAACGGCCTACGATGGGATCGTCATCCAGCTTCCAATCGCCCGTGTGAACCACCTGCCCAAATTGCGTTTTAATAACAACCATGGCGCTGTCGGGAACGGAATGCGTCACCGACACCATTTCAACCTTGAATGGGTCCAGCTCAAACAATCCACCAAGAGGGATCTCAATAAGCGTGACGAGTCCCTGAAGACCAGCTTGAGCAATCTTGCCGCGAAGCAATCCAATAGCAAACGGCGTGGCATAGATCGGACAACGAAGTTCATTCCACAAATAAGGAATAGCCCCTAGGTGATCTTCGTGCGCATGCGTGATCACAATGCCAAGCAAATCTTCGCGACGCTGGGCAATGAAACTGATGTCCGGTGTGATAATGTCGATGCCGGGCGTGGACTCGTCGCCAAACATAATCCCGCAATCCACCATCAGCCATTTTCCGGCTGTGCCATACAAATTGAGATTGATGCCAATCTCACCCGATCCCCCAAGGGGCAAAAGCCACAAAGCGTCGTCAGGGGGACGGTGGGTATCTTTCTTGATCTTCGCGCTCATGTTTAGGCCGTCTTTCTGTTCTGTTCATAGATCAGCGACAAGCCTCTCAAGGTCATATCGGTATTGATCTCATCAATGGCAGGTATAGAGTCAACAAACAGCTTGGACAATCCCCCCGTCGCAATAACCGTCATCGGCATGCCGAATTCATCCTTAATACGGGCGATAAGGCCCTCAATCATGCCAACATAGCCCCAATAGACACCCGATTGGATGGCAGTGACAGTCCCCGTCGCAATAACCTTGGGCGGGCGCACAACGGCCACACTTGGCAATTTTGCTGCCGCCATATGCAAGGCGCGAATGGAAAGATTGATGCCCGGAGCAATCACCCCGCCGCAATAAGCGCCTTCCCCATCGACCACATCAAAAGTCGTCGCTGTTCCAAAATCAATCAAAAGCAGCGGCGTTTTATAAAGCGACACGCCCGCAACGGCATTGATAAGACGATCTGCCCCCAGTTCCTCTGGTCGATCAATCTTGACCTTGATGCCGGTTTTAACATCTGGCGACCCAACAAGCAGGGGCTCGCAATCAAAATGCTCGCGGCAAAGCTTCAGAAGATTAAAGTTCACATCCGGCACAACGCTACCGATAATTGCATCAGTCACGTCATGCGCCTGAACACCGACCCCAGCCATCAATGTCTTGAGGAACACGGCATATTCATCGGCGGTGCGCTGGGTATTCGTCACGGCACGCCAAAGGCCAATTTGCGTCGTCTCGTCGAAGAGAGCAAAAACGGTATTTGTATTTCCAGCATCGATAGCAAGCAACATGCAACTCAGCCCTTATTACATCAGAAAAACATCACCCGCATGTATAACCTTTTCCGATCCGTCCGCCAATCTCAGGATCAAGCCGCCATCGGAATCCAATCCTGCAAAGTTCCCGTTGATTTCGCATGTCGGGAACCGAATCGATAGAGGACCACGATGCACATCGGACAACCAGGCCCTTCTGACGGGATCAAACCCATCATATTTCAAGGTCAAATACCAGTGATGAAGCGCACAAAGAAAGGCATCCAGGACAACCTCAAGACGAACATCTGCCCCATGCGCACGAAGCGAAGTCGCGGGATAAGGCAAATCCTCTTGCGGCGCCCAGCCAACATTAATCCCCACGCCGACAACAAGCCAATCCACACGGTTTTGGTCGGCAGAACCAACATCGATCAAAATCCCACTGACTTTCTCATCGTTGATCAAGACATCATTGGGCCATTTAAGCGACAAAGCCGTATCTCGATGCACCTCGGCGATAGCATCATAAACGGCCATAGCTGCGGCAAAACTGTACTGTCCGGCATTTTGAATTGAACAATCAGGACGAAGAAGAACGCTTACATACAAATTGCCTTCGGGTGACTGCCACGTGCGGCCAAGCCGCCCTTTTCCATTGATTTGACTTTTGGCCTGAATGACAAGACCTTCGGGCTGCCCGGATTCAGCAGCTTCTCTGGCGATTAGATTTGTACTCTCGACGGAATCTAAACAACGCAATGTGAAAAAAGGAGGAATCATTTGAACAACAAACTTTCGGCGGCTATTTGCGCCTGCTCAAGAAAAGGCGCGGGATAAAGAATAAAAACGACAAGGCTTAACGACAAGAGCATGACAAAAACCTTGGGAAGGGTCCCCGAAGTCACGTCCACTGGCAAGCCCTTCGGCGAATCAAAATACATAATTTTGACAATCCGCAAATAATAAGCTGCGGCGATCACACTTGTTAATACGCCGATAATCGCAAGCCAGATAAAACCGCCCTGGACTGCGGCTAAAAGCACAGAATATTTCCCAAAGAACCCAGCTAAAGGCGGGATGCCCGCCAAAGAGAACAACGCCACGGACATCGCCGCCGCCACGGCGGGCTGCGTTTGCGAAAGCCCTGCAAGATCAGGTATCGTCTCGATTCCCTGTTCCTTATGGCCCAAAAGAGACAAGCTCCCTAAAATGGCAAGTGTCGCCGTGGCATATACAGCCAAATAAACCAACACACCTTGAACCCCAGCGACAGCGGCCTGTGAAAGAGCATCGCCACCAACCACGATCACACCGATCAGGATCGTCCCAACATTCACGATGGCGCTATACCCCATCAAACGCTTCAAATTGGTTTGGCGCAATCCAGCGAAAGCCCCCAGAGCCATAGAGGCGATGGAAAGAACGATCAAAGCGGGTTGCCAAAGCGAAGCCATAGCAACAAAGGGACGCGCCAGAACAAGGGTCACGAGGGCCATCGCGGCAACCTTAGAAGCCGAAGCCAAAAGCGCCGTCACAGGCGTAGGCGCCCCCTCATATACATCAGGCGTCCACATATGAAACGGCACAGCGGATATTTTAAAGGCCAGTCCAGCGACAACAAAAATCAGGCCAAGGCCCAATCCAAGCGGCAAGCTTGCGCCGTGATCCCCAATGACTTGAGCGATCCCAGCGAAAGAGGTGGTCCCGGCAAAGCCATACACGAACGACAAACCAAAGAGCATAATGGCCGAAGAAACGGCGCCAAGCATAAAATATTTCAGACCCGCTTCGCTTGAACGGGTTTCCTCCAGTCGCATGGATACCAACACATAAAGCGGCAAATTCTGAAGCTCGATCCCGACATAAAGCCCGATCAAATCACTGGCCGAAATCATGAGCATCATACCCAACGTCGCCAAAAGAACCAAAACAGGAATTTCCGGTTTTTGGTCTTCAGCACGAGGAAACGCGCCAGAGGCAACAATCAAGCCAAAACCACTTGCGCCCAGCACAATCATCTTGGCCAAGCGCTGAAACGCGCCCGTTGCAAACATGCCATAAGTCGTGCTGTTTTCTGCCGGACTAAGAACAACCAAGAAAGCCGTCCCTAACAACACCACAACCGCCAACGCCGTCGTACTGATAAACGAACGACGCCCTCGAAAGACGCTGAACAAAAGCAAGAAAAGCCCAGAGCAGGCCAAAAAGACTTCGGGAGCAACCAAGGTAAAATCGATCATCGGTTGTCCTCCATCTCTTGACCAGGCCTTTCGTCGTGCGCTTGCACGGGAACAATCGACGCCACCGTCGGCGCAAAAACGACACGGAACGTGGTTGGATACAACCCCATCCACAACACCAAAACAAGCAGCGGCGTAAACATCGCCAGCTCGCGCCACGTTAAGTCAGGCATCGCCTTCACGTCCGCCTTCTCGGCCACGCCAAAGAACACACGGCGATAGAGCCACAGCATATACGCGGCCCCTAAAACAATGCCCAAGGCAGCCAATGCCGCAATCTTTCCGTCCATCAACCACGCGCCCTGCATCGTCAAAAACTCACCGATAAAGCCAGATGTGCCCGGCAAACCGACAGCGGCCAACGTAAAGACCATGGCAACAGAAGCATAACGCGGCATCACGGTGGCCACGCCGCCAAAGCGCGCAATCTCGCGCGTGTGAAGACGCTCATAAACAACACCAACGCAAAGGAACAACGCTGAGGCGACAAGACCATGCGAAAGCATGACCATCATCGCGCCCTCAAGCCCCTCTGGCGTGCCTGAAAAAATCCCAAGCGTGACATAGCCCATATGCGCCACCGACGAATAAGCAATCAGCTTTTTCATATCCGTCTGCGCCAAAGCAACCAGCGACGTATAGACTATCGCGACCAGGCTGAGCGCAATCACCAGCGGCGCGAAAACGGCGCTCGCCTCTGGCAACATCTGCAAGCTGATCCGAATAAAGCCATAACCGCCCATCTTGAGCAGCACGCCTGCAAGAATAACCGACCCTGCTGTCGGGGCTTCCACATGCGCATAAGGCAACCATGTATGAAACGGCCACATCGGGGTCTTTACGGCAAACGAAGCGAAGAAAGCCAGCCACAGCCAAAGCGCCAGCTCCTTCGAAAACGGAAAGGAAGTCAATACCGTCATATCACTTGTACCAGCGGTTAAGATCATTGCAAAAATCGCAACAAGCATCAGAACCGAGCCGAGGAACGTATAGAGAAAAAACTTCATCGCAGCGTAAATACGGTTCTCACCGCCCCAGATTCCAATGATCAAGAACATGGGGATCAAAACGCCTTCAAAGAACACATAGAACAGGAACAAGTCCAACGCCGTGAACATGCCAATCATCATTGTTTCAAGAAGCAAGAGCGCAACCATAAAGGGGCGCACCCGTTCCTTCACGGCAAAGCCAGAGATCATCGCAATCGGCGATAGCAAGGTCGAGAGCAAAACAAACCACAGCGAAATCCCATCCACGCCCTTGTGATAGGCAATGCCGAACGAAGGAATCCACTCATGCTTTTCAATAAACTGAAATCCCACAACGGATGGATCGAAATTCGTATAAAGGCCTAACGACAAAACAAGGGTCAGAAGCGAAACAGCCAAGGCGACGCCACGCACGCGCCATGCAAAGGACTCACTTTTGCTTCCACACGGCAAAAGGAATAAACCAAACGCCCCGACCAGCGGCAAGAACGTAATCAGGCTAAGTAAATATCCATGCATCATGCCTTACGCCCCCCTTACCAAAGCCCAACCAGCGAGCAACATGAGTGCCACGGCCATCACCATCGCATAGTGATAAAGATAGCCCGTCTGGGCCTTGCGAATGTCATCCCCGACACGAGAAGCCAGCGCAGCGGCTCCGTCAGGCCCGAACCTATCGATGCCCCCATCATCGCCTTTGTGCCACAAAAACGCGCCCCAACGAGGCAAGCTGCGTACAAACAGAAAATCATAAAGCTCGTCAAAATAATACTTATTAAAGACGACCCGATAAACGATACCAAGACGACGCGCAATGGCGGCAAGATAGTAGGGTCGGCGCACATAAAGCCAAACGGAAACCCCAATCCCAAGCAACGCCATAACCAACGGCGCCATTCGAGCAAGTTCGGGGACATGATCGTGCATTGCAGGCGCATGATCCGGCAAAACAAAAAGGACGTTCTGCCAAAAAACGCCATCGGGCGCACCAGCGAACCAATCCTTAGCCACACAGCCAACGATCAGCGCCCCAAGCGCGAGCGGCAGAAGCGGAGCCAGCATGATCCATGAGGATTCATGGGCATGCGCGGCAACCTGCGCATCGCCGCGTGGCTCGCCATGAAAGGTCAAGATCAACAAGCGCCACGAATAAAAGGCCGTCATAAACGCGGCCATCAGACCGAGGCCATAGGCCACATAGCCGTACCAAGTCCCCCGAGCGAATGCAGCCTCAAGAATCATATCTTTGGAATAAAAGCCGGAAAAGCCGAACAAGCCCTCAATGCCAATCCCGGCCAAAGCCAACGATCCGATCCACATCAAGGCATAGGTCACGGGGATCTTACGCCACAGGCCACCCATCTTGCGCATATCTTGTTCGCCTGCCATGGCATGAATGACGCTGCCTGCCGCAAGGAACAAAAGGGCCTTAAAGAAGGCATGAGTCATCAGATGAAAAATCGAAGCGCCATAAGCCGACACGCCTGCCGCAAAGAACATGTACCCAAGCTGGCTCATGGTTGAATAAGCAATCACGCGCTTGATGTCGAACTGCGTCAATCCTATCGAGGCTGCAACAACCGCCGTAACCGCACCGACGACCGCCACCACGGCCAAGGCCGCAGGGGCATACTCAAACAAAGGCGAAAGTCGCGCCAGCATGAACACACCCGCCGTCACCATCGTGGCCGCATGGATCAAAGCCGAAACGGGTGTGGGGCCTTCCATCGCGTCGGGAAGCCATGTGTGCAACCCGATTTGGGCTGATTTTCCCATCGCCCCCATAAACAGCAAAAGCGAAATCACAGTTAAAGCAGGATATGAAGAGCCAGCAAAAATAAATTCTGCATCAACAAGTTGTGGTGCGTTCTTAAAAATCACATTGAAATCAAGCGAGCCAAAAATTTGATACACCCCAAAGATCCCAAGCAGAAATCCAAAGTCGCCCACCCGATTGACCAAAAAGGCTTTCATGGCCGCCATGCCAGCACGAGGCTTCTCATACCAAAAGCCAATCAGCAGGTAGGAAGCCAGACCGACCCCTTCCCAACCAAAGAACATTTGAAGCATGTTGTCGGCGGATACGAGCATCAACATGAAGAAAGTAAATAAGGACAGGTATGACATAAAGCGAGGCACGCCCTTATCGTGGTGCATATAGCCCACAGAATAAACATGGACCATCGCCGAAACCCCGTTGACGACGAGCATCATAATGGCCGTCAGCGTGTCGATCCGAAGGGCCCAATTGGTCTTAAGCCCGCCCGCTTCAATCCATGTTGCCAAGATATGGGTGCGCGGCGCGGCGCCAAAAGAAACCTCGTAAAAAATCGTTCCTGACAAAACCGCAGCCGCAAGAACGGCAAGGCAGGTCACGATCTGTGCGCCGCCTCGATCCCCGAGCCTATGCCCGCCAAACCCAGCCACAACGGCCCCCAACAGAGGCAAGAAAACGGCGGCACAGTCTAACATTATGTGCGTATCCATGCTCGCTCTATCCCTTCATCTCAGAAAGATCGTCCACCTCAATGGTCGCACGTTGACGAAAGGCCACAACAAAGATGGCCAAACCGATAGCCGACTCCGCTGCTGCAACGGTTAAAATCATCATCGTGAAGACTTGCCCGGCTAGCGTGCCTGAAAAATGTGAAAACGCCACCAAGTTGATATTCACGGCCAGCAGCATCAGCTCAATCGCCATCAAAAGGATAATCACATTACGTCGGTTCAGAACCACGCCCAAAAGGCCGATCAGAAACAGCATCGCGGCAAGGCTCAGATAATGGCCAAGACCTATGGTCAGCATCGTTTCCATTATAACGCCCCCTCTCCACTTTTCACTTTGCGCAACTCAACGACATCTTCACGCCGCACATCCAGTTGCGCCCACACCTTTTGCTTTTTCACATGACGTGGTTTGCGATAGGTCAACGTGATCGCCCCGATCATCGCAACCAAAAGAATCAAGCCCACAACCTGAAACGGATAAGCAAAATCCGTATAAAGAACCCGCCCTAACGCCCGCGTATTCTCTGGAGCCTCGGCAACGTCCTGAAGCAAGGGAGCAACCTTGCTGGCTGGCCAAGCCCAGATGGCAATCAACATCTGAACCAAAAGAACGCCACCAACGCCGAGGCCGATTGGCAAAGTCTGACGCAAGGCTTCACGCGGGGCGGCCCCTTTTACATCCAACATCATCACGACGAACAGGAACAAAACAGCCACCGCGCCGACATAAACAATCAGCAAGATAAAGGCGAGGAACTCGGCCCCGACAAGAAGAAACAGCCCAGCCGCATTAAAAAAGGCAAGAACCAAAAACAATACAGCCGTCACGGGCTGCCGCGCCGTGACAACCATCACCGACGACGCGATCAACACCAAGGCAAACATATAAAAAAGAAGTCCTGCGATCATGCGTCACCTCGAGAATTAAGCAAACTACATGGGATGCCAGCCTTCGCTGGCATGACGAAGAAGGCACACCTTGCACGCATATCCAAAACCGCTTTTTCCTTTGGCACACTCAGACTCCGCGAGAATTCCGGTCTGGTCATGAGCGGTTGCGAGGAGCCGGACGCTCGCCGGACCGAAGAAGCCAAGAAGAACAGACCTTTCCGCTCGGCAAGCGGCAGGCGAGGCGCAGAGCGAATGCGGTGGGCTGGCGGGACGACTGGGGTTTTAGCAGATAAAGAGTATAAAAAAGACATCTTTGCACGACGCATTAAGAATCTCGTCATGCCAGCGAAGGCTGGCATCCCATTTCCATTTTTACTTGTTAAAATCTTCCGCCAAATCACGCCAAACAGGATTGAATGACTTGATCCGGTGCGTCTTCCACTCACGTTTCCATGCCTTGATGCATTTCTCCCGATGAATAGCCTCGTCAATGGTGGAGTATTCTTCATAATACACCAAACACTTAAGGCCATATTTCTTAGAGAAGCCGGGATACACACCCGTTTTATGTTCCCAGATTCTTCGCGCAAGATCACTGGTAACACCAGTGTACAGCGTCCCATAAGGTTTGTCCGTAATGATATAGACCCAAGACCGTTTCTCCATAATGGCCCATTCCTCATCCCTTCCTCCGATCCGCCGCAAGGTTGGCGGCAAGAACAGATTCCCAACGATCGCCATTCGCAAGCAACCGCTCCTTCGTATAAAGCAGCTCCTCATGCGTCAAGGTTGAGTATTCAAAGTTCGGCCCCTCAACAATCGCTTCGACGGGGCAAACTTCTTGGCACAAACCGCAGTTGATGCATTTGGTCATATCAATGTCATAGCGCGTGGTGCAACGCGAGCCATCGGCAGCTGGCGCAGCTTCAATCGTAATGGCAAGAGCGGGACACACGGCCTCACATAATTTACACGCAATACACCGCTCGCTTCCATCAGCATAACGGCGCAGCGCATGCTCACCACGAAAGCGCGGACTGATACGGCCCTTTTCGTAAGGATAGTTGATCGTAACCTTGGGCCTAAACATATAACGAAAAGTCAGCGCAAGACCGGACAATAAATCCAGACCCAGCCAATATTTCCAGCGGCGTTTGAGAAGGTTCATCATGGCGTCCTTCATCCTCCCACCGGCAAACTGCCCGTCAACATTGAAACCGTTGCCACAACGACGACCCAGATCAGTGACAAAGGCAAAAAGAATTTCCAACCGATACGCATCAGCTGATCATAGCGATAACGCGGCATGGTGCCGCGTATCCACAAAAACACGAACAAACACACGGCGATCTTCAGCGCGAACCAAATAAAGCCCGGAATAAAGGCCAAAGCCTGAACTGGCGGCAACCATCCCCCAAGGAACAAAAGGCTGGTCAACGCGCTCATCAAGATCATGTTCGCATATTCACCCAAAAAGAACATGGCAAAGATCATCGCCGAATATTCGGTATTAAACCCGCCGACAAGTTCGGATTCGCCTTCCGGCAAGTCAAAAGGGCTGCGATTTGTTTCGGCCAGCGCCGAGGCAAAAAACAAAATAAACATCGGAAACAAAAGCGAACAGGCGAACCAACCGCTTTGCGCCTGCGCCTCGACAATCTTGCTAAGATTCAGCGAACCAGCTTTCAACAGCACCGTCACCAAAATCAGGCCAATGGACACTTCGTACGAAATCATCTGCGCAGCGGAACGCAGACCTCCCAAAAACGAGTATTTCGAGTTTGAAGCCCAACCCGCAATAATGATCGCATAAACGCCGAGCGATGAGATCGCGAGCAAATAAAGCACGCCCACATTGATATTCGCCAGAACAAGTCCCACATCAAACGGGATCACAGCCCACGCTGACAGAGCCAGCAGAAATGTGAAAATCGGTGCGCCAATAAACAGCGGGATATTGGCCTTCGTAGGCAAGATGGTTTCCTTGCACAAGACCTTGATTCCATCGGCCATCGGCTGAAGCAAGCCAAAGGGCCCCACGACATTCGGGCCTTTGCGTATTTGGATAGCCCCCAAAACCTTGCGCTCGGCCAATGTCAAATAAGCCGTCGCGCCCAGCACAACCCCAAGAATGCACACAATGCCAAGCAGCATCCAAAACAGCGGCAAAAGATACTGGTCCATAAGTTCGGTCATGATTGCCCCTCCTCCCTCTTTTGGATCAACGGCAAAATCTCTGCCGTGCACTTGGCCATCGTTGGCGAAGTGCGAGAGATCGGATCTGTCATATACGTGTTTTCAATCACAGGGGTAAAAGCCTGAAGCGATAGCGTGCCAGAACGCCCAAACGATTTCCATGGCGAAGGAACGCACGCGCCAATCTCCTTTAAATGCGGCGCAAAAGCAAACATCTCACTGCGCACATCATCAAGCGTATCAAAGTCCAAGGGCTTGCCGAGCGCTTGCGCCAGTAAGGCTAAAATGGCCCAGTCTTCGCGGGCTTGGCCAGGCGGGAACAAAGCGCGGCGGGCCATCTGCGGACGCCCCTCGGTATTCACATAAATGCCGTCTTTCTCTGTCGGCGCTGCCGATGGTAAAATCACATCCGCACGCGCCGCGCCGCGATCACCATGGTGCCCTTGGTAAATTACAAAGGTCCGTCCAAGGCTGCTCGTATCGATTTCGTCGGCACCCATCAGATAAAGCACATCGATACGATTAGCCTGCGCGGCACCAAGAATTGAATTGGTCGCAAGACCGTATTGTCCACTTGGCACAAACCCGAGATCGAGCCCACCGGTGCGAGCGGCAGCAAGCTGCAACACGTTAAATCCGTTCCAATCATCCCGGACCATCTCGAACGATTCCGCGAGTTCACGAGCTAGTGCATGCAAGGGTCCTCCATCAGGCCTCGCCAATGCGCCAGCGCCGAGAATAATCATCGGATTTTTAGCCGCTCGCAAAAGGTCAGCAAACTCATGGCGATTATCAATCAAGTCGCGCATCGCAACAGGCGAGTAACCGACATGATGATACGGATAGCCAAGATCAACGGCCTCACCGATCATACCGACCACACAGCCGCCCTTACGCCAACGCTTGAGAAGCCGCGCGTTAACAAGCGTCGCTTCATGCCGGGGATTGGTCCCGACAAGCAAAATAACATCGGCCTTTTCAATGCCGGCAATGCCACTATTCATCGTGTACGCCGCCCGCGTGCTAATGTCGTAATCAGCGCCATCTTGGCGGCAATCAAAATGAGGCGTGTCGATCTTGGTCAAAAACTTTTTGAAGCTGAAAAGCGTTTCGCAATCCACAAGATCACCCGCCAACGCTGCGATACGATTGGGCGTGATGTTGCGTATTTTCTTGGCAATCAAGGTAAGTGCTTCATCCCACGTGGATTCCCTTAACCGCCCCTCTTCGCGGATATAGGGCCGATCAAGACGTTGCAGCCGCAGACCATCATAAGCAAAACGGGTCTTATCGCTGATCCACTCTTCATTAATATCTTCGTTCAAACGAGGCAAAACGCGCATCAGCTCAGTGCCACGCGTGTCGATACGAATATTGCTGCCCACGGCGTCAAGCACATCAATGCTTTCCGTTTTGGTAAGCTCCCAAGGACGCGCCTTGAACGCATAGGGCTTGCTGGTCAACGCGCCAACGGGGCACACATCGACTAAATTGCCCGACATCTCAGAACGTAGAGGACCTTCATTAAAGGACGTGATTTCCATTTTCTCACCGCGAAAGACGCCGCCAAGCTCTGGCGATCCTGCGATCTCTTCCATGAACCGCACACAACGTGTGCAATGGATACAACGCGTCATCACGGTCTTAATCAAGGGACCAAAATCTTTATCGCGCACGACGCGGCGTGGCTCTGTATAGCGACAACGGTCACGACCATAGGCGACAGCCTGATCTTGCAAATCGCACTCACCGCCTTGATCACACACGGGGCAATCAAGCGGGTGATTGATCAGCAACATTTCCATCACGCCCTGCCGCTCTTTCTTCACGGCCTCCGTATCCGTATGTACAACCATGCCTTCGCTGCACGGCAAGGCGCAGCTTGCCACAGGTTTGGGCATCTTCTCGACATCAACAAGGCACATGCGACAACTTCCGGCCACGGTCAGTCGATCATGATAGCAAAAACGCGGAATTTCGATGCCCAATTGTTCACAGGCCTGAAGAACAGACGTTCCTGCCTCAACCTCAACCTCTTGTCCATTGATGGTCAGCTTGATCATGCCGCCCCCAATATAAAATACAGGTGTGACAAAGGCCGTCTGTCGACAATCATCCGACCATTCACCATTGTCATTCCGGGGCGCGCCTTGGCGCGAACCCGGAATCCCATTTGTTTGGGTTGATTAGAAAAAAGAAATGGGATTCCGGAGCTGCGCCCTTCTGTCGCCCACGACAGAAGAGCTTGTCCGGAATGACAACGTCGAGATTTTTGTGAACAGGCAAAATTAGAGATGCCCTTCACCACAATCTTTCCACCTGTGATTAACCTTGTGAATAAGGTCAATTTTCCAGTCCCTTCTCCACTTCTTAATTTGTTTTTCACGCTGAATGGCTTCTTCAATTCGTGCGTACTCTTCATGATAAACGAGCAACTTAAGGCCATAGCGTTTTGAGAAACCAACATACATCCCCGTTTTGTGTTCCCAGATGCGACGCGCAAGATCATTTGTGACACCAACGTACAACGTGCCATAAGGCTTGTCCGTAATGATATACACCCAATACCGTTTTTCCATTTTGACCTCATCATCATGCCGCCCCCTTGGCTTGCGCACGCGCTCTGATAATACGTTCTTCCATAACGGGTCGGAAATGTCGGATCAAACCTTGCACAGGCCACGCAGCAGCATCACCAAGGGCGCAAATCGTGCGGCCCTCGATCTCTTTGGTCAAATCCCATAGCGTATCGATTTCTTCGACCGTCGCATCACCGCGCACCATCCGCTGCATCGTACGATAAATCCATCCTGTGCCCTCACGGCACGGTGTGCATTGGCCACAACTTTCATGCATATAAAAACGGCTAAGGCGCGCAATGGCCGCGATAATATCGGTGGATTGATCCATCACAATCACACCTGCCGAGCCAAGCGCAGACCCCACCGCCGAAAGCCCGTCATAGTCCATAATAGCGTCTTCGCACAGATGCTTTGGCAAAACAGGAACCGACGAGCCTCCGGGAATAATGGCAAGCAAATGATCCCATCCGCCGCGCACACCGCCAGCATGTTTCTCGATCAATTCACGAAGCGGAATTCCCATCGACTCTTCAACATTACAAGGCGTGTTGACGTGACCTGAAATGCAAAACAATTTCGTTCCCGCATTCTTGGGGCGACCAATACTTGCATACCACTTGGCACTGCGCCGCAGAATCGTTGGCACGCTTGCAATCGTCTCAACATTATTCACAGTCGTCGGGCACGCATAAAGACCTGCATTCGCGGGAAAAGGCGGCTTGTTGCGAGGCTGCCCCTTCTTGCCCTCAAGGCTTTCCAACAACGCGGTTTCCTCGCCGCAGACATAAGCCCCGGCGCCGCGATGCAAATAAATGTCGCAATCCCAACCAGAGCCACAAGCATTCTTGCCAATCAAGCCAGCCTCATAAGCTTCGTTGATCGCATGCTGCAAATGCCGGGCTTCATTCACAAACTCACCGCGAATATAAATATAAACCGTGTGCGCATGAACAGCGACCGCCGCGCAAACAGCACCCTCCAGCAACAAATGCGGATCAAAGCGCAGAATATCGCGATCCTTGCACGTACCCGGCTCGGACTCGTCGGCGTTGACAATCAAATAATGTGGACGTTCTGAGGGTTTCGGCATAAACGACCATTTCAGGCCTGTACCGAATCCAGCCCCGCCACGTCCGCGCAAACCCGATGCCTTAATCTCCTCAATAATCGCAGCCGATCCTTCTTGAATGATCGCAACCGTATTATCCCAAACGCCACGCCTACGCGCCCCTTCCAAAGTCCACGGGGCTTGCCCATACAGGTTTGTAAAAATGTGATCCTTATCCGCTAGCATAGGCCCTCCTTGCCCTTCCCGCAGGCACAAGACCCACACCGACCTGTCTGTGATCCAGCCGTGGGCTTTTCACCATGAGCCAAAGCATCAATAATCTTCACCACACTGTCCGGTGTGAGATCTTCGTAATAATCATCATTAATCTGCATCACGGGCGCATTCACGCACGCCCCCAGACACTCAACCTCTTTAAGCGTAAACACCCCGTCAGGTGTCGTCTCCCCGGCCTTGATCCCAAGACGAACTTCGCACGCTGTCGCGACGGCCTCGCCACCAGCCAGCCAGCAAGGCGTCGTGCGGCAAAGCTGAATCAAGTATTTCCCGACAGGATCCAAATTGAACATCGTGTAAAAGCTGGCGACTTCAAAAGCCTTGATTGCGGGAATTTCAAGAAAGTCGGCAACATAAGCAATCGCGGCACGAGGAAGCCAGTTTCGGTTCTGTCGCTGAGCCAAATCAAGCAAAGGCAAAATCGCGCTGGCCTGCTTGCCTGCCGGATATTTCGCGATAATCCGCTTGGCCTCGGCCAAATTCTCGGACGTAAAAAAGAAGGTTTCAGGTTGATTAGTTTGCATGGCAGGATGATCGGGCATAAGAGGTTGAATAAGGGGGATGAGGTCGAACTTTTCCAGCAAGCGAACAGCTCCCGTCCGGCTTCATGTCGCTGAAATAATCATTTTCAGCTGGGAAACGCGGTTTCGTACGCCGCTCAACCCAAAAATCTGTAACGTAAGAACCAAGACAAACAAGGGACGGATTGCAGCACTGGAGAGCCAACACGAAATCGTCCACCGGAGCGATCCCTTTGAAGACTAAATCTTTATTCGTGCCAGAAAAAGCCATATAAACGCAAGGGCACTTGCCATCAGAAAGAAGAATATGCCCATCAACACTCACACTGGATCCTAGGCTTGTTTGGTGGTTTCTCCCGACCCTAAACTCTCTATTCATCCATGATCGCCACCCGGAAGGCAATCCTGCGGACAAAAAACCTGAAGGCGTAATATTATGTTCAGCCCGAATAATGGTAACCCTGCCAGAAGCCTCTGCGTGAGCAACTTCCGCCAGATAACGATCTAACGTGCCGGGATTGGCATTAGGCATCCAGAAAGTCCGATCAATCCACTCATGAAGTGGAACACAAACAAAGCGAAAAAAACCACCATTTTGAGATCGCACAACGTTAGAGACAACAACTTCCTTGCCGCTCAGCTCATACGTATCGCCAATTCGTGTCCGTCGTGCAGGCTGCGTCATCGGTCAATCTCCCCAAAGACAATGTCCAAACTGCCAATAATCGCCACGACATCGGCCAGCATGTGGTCCTTCGACAAAAGCGGCAGAACTTGCAAATGAGCAAAGCTCGGCGGCCTGATTTTGCAGCGATAGGGCTTGTTCGTCCCATCCGCGACAAGATAAACGCCGAACTCGCCCTTCGGGGCTTCAATCGCCGTATAAGTCGCACCCGCAGGCACGTGATAGCCCTCACTCGCCAACTTGAAATGATGAATCAAAGCTTCCATCGATTTTTCAATATCTTCGCGATCCGGCCTTGCAACCTTGTAATCATCGACCATCACGCGCCCTTCGGGCATACGCTCGATGCACTGGCGCATGATCCGCACGGATTGGCGCATTTCATCCATGCGCACTAAGTACCGCGCATAGCAATCGCCCGTTTTCCCGACAGGCACATCAAAGTCATACGTCTCGTAACCATCATAGGGTTGGCTTTTGCGCAAGTCCCACGCCACGCCCGTTGCCCGCAGCATTGCGCCGGACAGCCCCCACGCGAGAGCCTGTTCTTGCGTCATGACTCCAATATCGACGGTGCGCTGTTTGAAGATCCGGTTCTCGGTCAGCAATGTTTCAAGATCATCAAGCAACGGCAAAAATGTATGGGTAAAGGCCTCAATGTCTTCCAACAACCCATCGGGCAAATCCCGCGCCACACCACCGGGGCGTATATAATTCGCATGCATGCGGGCGCCGGATACGCGCTCGTAAAACCCCATCAGCTTTTCACGTTCTTCAAAGCCCCAAAGCGCAGGCGTGATCGCGCCCAAATCCAAGGCGAACGTTGTCACGGCCAAAAGGTGATTCAAAAGCCGCGTGATTTCCGCGAACATCACACGGATGACCTTGGCCCGTTCAGGCGGCGTAATCCCCAACAACTTTTCAACGGCAAGCGAAAAGCAATGTTCCGAGGCCATGGGTGATACGTAATCCAGCCGATCAAAATACGGCAAGGCCTGCGTATAAGTCTTATGCTCGATCAGTTTTTCGGTGCCCCGATGCAAAAGCCCAATATGCGGATCGGCCCGTTGCACAACTTCGCCGTCCATCTCCAAAATCAAGCGCAGCACACCATGCGCTGCCGGATGCTGTGGCCCCATATTGATCGTGAAGGGCGCGCCTTCCTGCCCCTGCCGATCCCGCAAAACAACTTGTACAGGTTCGGTCATGCGGGACCTCTTTGCATGTTACACACACAATGATCAATTATATGAACCGTCATTCCGGACACTTTTCTTTTCTTACCCCCAGAACGCTTGAAAGCCGAACAACACATAGTAGAGCCGTCATTCCGGGGCGCACTTTTTAGCGCGAACCCGGATTCCGGATTAAACTTTCTTTCGCCACCCAAGATCATTCGTAACACCAATGTAAAGCGTGCCGTAGGGCTTATCCGCGAGGATATGAACCCAAAAACTTTTCTACACGAAGCACCCCGCATCATCCCTCCCCCCGCTTTTGCACATCCGTGACGCCCTGCCATGGCGAGAGCGCATCAAAGGCGCGATAATCTTGCTGCAACGAAAGAGGCTCGGACACCACGCGACGCTGCAAATCGTCATAATGCACTTCCGTAAAGCCGGTGAGCGGGAAGTCGCGGCGCAGCGGGTGGCCTTCAAAACCATAGTCTGTCAAGATCCGGCGCAAATCGGGATGCCCCGAAAAACGCACGCCATACAGGTCGAACACTTCGCGTTCAAACCATCCGGCAGACGGATAAACCTCGGCCACCGAAGGAACCTCGGCCACTTCGTTCGTTTGAACCTTCACAGTCAAGCGCCAATTATGACTGAGGCTGAGAAGTTGATACACCACATCGAAGCGCTCCAACCGATTGGGATAATCAACGCCGCACACATCCATCAACTGGTGAAAGCGCGTCGCAGGATGATCCCGCAACAGCGCAAGCGCCTGTGCGATTTTGGGGCGCTGCACGGCAATGGTCACCTCGTCGCGTTCACACGCCACAACAACGGTGATAGCACCCAAAGCCTCTCTGACAGCATCAACAAGGGTCCTATGGCGAAGCTCGATCATTTGCGGCTCTCCATCATATCAAGGATGGCAGGTTGGCCGCCGCACCGTATCTTACGATGCAACTGCAAGAGGCCATAGACCAAAGCCTCTGCCGAGGGCGGACACCCCGGAATATAAATATCGACGGGCACAATGCGATCGCACCCGCGCACGACAGAGTACGAATAATGATAATAACCACCGCCATTCGCGCAACTTCCCATCGAAATCACCCAACGTGGCTCTGGCATTTGATCGTAAAGCAGACGAAGCGCAGGAGCCATCTTGTTGGTCAGCGTTCCGGCAACAATCATCACGTCCGATTGGCGAGGACTGGGGCGCGGCATCATGCCAAAGCGGTCAAGGTCATAACGGCTCATATAAGCATGGATCATTTCAATGCCACAGCACGCAAGCCCGAACGTCATCGGCCACATAGAGCCAGTACGCGCCCACGCCATCAGATCATCGAGCTTGGCAAGCATAAAGCCCTTGTTCTGGACTTCACCGCCAATCAAACGCGCCGAAGCTTCCATCCGGGCACGGATCGCGGGATCGTCGGAGAGTTGCAAAAAGGACGTTTTCATTCGCGCCCTCCCTCTCCGTCATTCCGGATTCCATTTTCTTTCGTCCCTTTTAGGGCCGAAGAGAAAACGTCTCCGGAATGACGATATCTTGGCCTTGCCGCGCTAAAAGCGGGAGCGCACTCATTTAATCCCATTCCAAGGCTCCCTTCTTCCATTCATAAATAAAACCAACGGTCAGAACGCCTAGAAAAACCATCATCGAAGCAAAGCCTGCCCAACCGATATCCGCCAAGACGATGGCCCAAGGAAACAAAAGCGCAATTTCCAAATCAAAAATAATGAACAAGATGGCGACAAGATAAAAACGCACATCGAACTTGGCCCTCGCATCGCCAAACGGAGGGAACCCACATTCATAAGGCGCATTTTTATGAATATCGGGACGTTGCTTGGCGAGCAAAAACGACAAAGCCACCGCCACCACAGCCATGCCAAAGGCAATGACCATAAAAAGCAGGATGGGGAAATACTCGCTTAAAAAACTATCAACCATGAGGGCCGGGTCCCATCATTCACGCTATAGAAAGGGAGGCGCGAACGCCTCGCGCAATAGCTTGCTGCGAGTACCACTAAAAATCAAGACATTGATACAAAGTTCTTGTCTAAACCGTATTCATACCGCATGCGATATGTCGCCAAAACATGACTTTCTGCAATCTCAATCGATCTTGCTGTCTCAACAAACGCTGCACCTGATCATCAACTGTCTTTTGCCAAGCCCCCGGCTGCACCCTGACAAAATGCGTCTTTCGCGAAAAATACAGGGTTGAGAGAACCTCACGGCTTCGAGCTTTCTCTGGATCAATGCGCTTCACGGATAAGTGAAGCAGGGCAACGGGCCCCTTTGTTTCCGTCAAAAGAAAATAAAGGTCTTCCTGCGTCCCCTGTCCCCCTGACAGCAATCGATTCTCAAAGCACACGAATCCGGGATGTTTCACCCGTTGACCGCGCTTCGCGATCTCAAGGCAGGCCAAAACGAGCTGAACCCGCCTAAGCGAATCTTGGGTTCGTTTTTGCGCTAAACCTGATGACAAGATCAAGGAATCAAGATCTCGCAAACAACGAAGCCTGTTTTTAGGAAACTGATATTTTTCGATTAACGTCATGACAGAATATAAAGTTTCTTAAAAAACAATGCGTTCAAACCAAACTTCGAAAACCTTTGTAAGAGCCGAGCCTTTGAGGGGGGCCAAAAATGGCGCGAGAGACGGGACTTGAACCCGCGACCTTCGGCGTGACAGGCCGACGCTCTAACCAACTGAGCTACTCCCGCATTCTCACAACCAAGGCCCTGAAGGCCTTGTTCCTGTCTGTCACAACAGGCGGCAAGCTTTAGGGCAAAACCCCCTGCTCTGTCAACCTTCGAAACATCGAAAAAAGGCTAAAAACGCATTCTCTCCCTTTTACCCTGCGCAAACGAACACCCCACAAATGCATTTGGCACAAAAAAACTGCTATCCCCCCCAGAATAACAGCCCTATCCCCCTCAATTCAGGTCCGCTCAAACCCTGTCCAAAACCTCTACCCGCAGCCTTGCCCCACAAAAGCTGAGCGGCAAGCTCTGGACGCACCACCCCGTAGGAGTGTCAATAGCACAAGGGGCCGCTCCGAGTCAAGGGAATAATCATCGTGACGCAAAGATTTTTCATCCCCCGTTAACCTGTGTAGCTGGCGATCTACTCTAACAGTTTGCTGAAATGCTTAAGAAAGACGAGAAAGCTCACCCAAATCCCGCAGCGCAAGGGCGCGCACATCCTCACAAGACAAGCCAGATTCCCGTAAGGCGAGCAAAGTGTTGGCTTGATCGCGTTTGGCAAAACGTTTTCCTGCGGCATCTTTCAGCAAAGCATGATGGTGATACACGGGAACAGGCAAATCGAGCAAAGCCTGAAGCAGGCGATGAATATCAGTCACAGGAAAAAGATCTTCTCCCCGCGTGACCAATGTGACTCCCTGCAATGCGTCATCGACGACAACACTGAGATGATAGCTCATCGGAACATCCTTACGCGCCAAAACGACATCGCCAAAGCGCTCTGGCCTCGCGATAACCTCCCCCACGCCAAGATCAACCCAGAGCAAGGGGCCACCAACGCTTTCCACGGCTTTTTGCATATCCAGCCGCCACACGGCTTGCCGCGTTTGGCCAAGATCTTGTCGTTGCACTTGGGACAAAGACCGACACGTGCCGGGGTAAACAGGACCCTCTTGATCCTGTGGCCATCCATGCGGGGCATAACCGGCGGCAGCCGCTTCAGCCAAGACCTCTTTGCGCGTGCAAAAACACGGATAGATCAACCCGCGCTTTTCCAATCGAGAAAGAGCGGCTTGATAGTCATCCCTGTGCTCGGATTGCTTGCGCACAGGCGTGGGCCAGAAAAGCCCAAGCCAAGCAAGATCTTCATAAATACCCTCAACAAACGCGGGCTTACAGCGCACAGGATCAATATCTTCAACGCGCAAAAGAAATTGGCCCCCCGCTTCCTGCGCCTTGCGAAAAGCAAAGAGCGCCGAAGCGGCATGGCCGAGATGGAGGGCCCCTGTTGGGCTTGGAGCAAAGCGTGTAACAATCATGGTTGGGGTCTGGCGACCTCGTCGTCCTTCTTGACTTGAAAAAGTTTGTACCCTTGCATGAACGGGATCCGAACGGGTATCAGCCAATCGGGAACTCGATCTGCAGCGAGTTGTTCGGCAAAGCTTGCCTTGGGACTTAAATCCTGATGGCCATCGGAACCGATCAAGATTTCGCCGCTCTTGTTGTAATACAAAGGCGACATATTGGGACTCACCAACACCATATCGGCATCAAGTTCGCGGGCAATCTTAAGCGACTCGTGTGGGTCACTTGCCGTGAAGAAAGCCATCCCGCGCAGATTGCCACGCACGTTGGTATGATACGGTGCCGCAAACACACTGTGTGGAGTGTGAAAAAGGATCTCAGCGCCATCATCCATCATCGCCAGAATACGACGGGGATGATCGCCAAAATAATGCAAATTACCCAAAACAAACCAAAGCCCGTGGGTTATGCTCTTCCCATTGGGCGTTCCTTGAATCGGGAACAAAAGAACCCCCTTGTTGAAGCTGCGGCCATCTGTCAAAGCGGGAAGCAAAACACCAAACAAAGGCCCGACAAAAAGGATCAAGCAAAGCTCAGCGGCAAAGCGACTGCGTCCCTGCTTGGTTTTTCCTAAATAAATCCATCCTTTGTGTAAAAGCCAAGCAAACGGAAAAACGGCAAACAGTTGAGCATAAAGCGTCACGCGTTGTTGATAAAACAGGGCGAGAATCAAAGAAAGAGAAAGGGCCAAGAAAAAGAAAAACCAAAGGGCTCGTTCTTGGCCTCGTGACTTGATCATGCGCCATAAACTGATTCCGATGGCAACAAGCGGCCCAAGAACCAAGACGAACAGCCGCCCCCAACCTGCAATCAACATAATCTTGGGAATAGCCTCTGAAATGTTCGGGAAAAGCAAAACCGCGAGCTGAGGATCAACGCCCCCATACGGCCCTGCAAGCAAATCTGGCGATGAAACAAGAAAAGTGGTGCCCATCAACAGGGCAAACAAACCAACGCTCATCACACGGGCCTGAACGTTCCGTATCGACGCAACCAGCGCAGTAAACAAAAAGACAAACGCCATCGCGCCAGCCAACGCGACATACAAATAAGAAAAAGCCAAGGGATTAAGATCAAAGAAGTGCGAAGGGGGCACAGCCAAAGCAAGAAACAAATTGCTAAAAGAAAAGAGCGAGACACCAAAAAGGCCGCCAGCCAAAGCATGCTCCCGCCGTCCCCAAACGGCGCACCCGCCCACAAAGAGCGCCAGAAAAAGAACCCATAACAAAAGCTCAAGGGCAATACTAACCCCCAAGGCCAAAAAGAAAGCCGCCCCAACGGACCACGCCCACGTCTCTGGTCGGCGCATAAACCGCAGCACACAGCCCACAGCCAGCAAGGTCAAAAGTACGGCAAGGCCATGATGATCGACGCGCCCCATTGAAAATTGGAAGGTCACGTAAGGCGCACATAACGCAATGGGGGCCGTCAGCCGCGTCCAAGCTGGATCCATCACCGCCCTGGCAACCCAGACAAGTGCCGACAAGAAAGCGGCGAACAATAGAGGCGGATAAAGGCAGGCCGTCAGATACGCCGCCATACGCCAATCCAGCCCCAAAGCATGGAGAGGCCACATGATCGCAGCCAAAGGCAGCTCGGCAAGGCGAGAATAATGAATAGGCACGCCTTCAGGTGGAGCCAGACGATGAAGAACCGAATCAAACCAGCTTTGCCCATCAAGCCAATCAATGACCCGAACAAAGTGAATATAGTCATCAGAATCCCAAAACGCCCCCAAAACCAAGGGACTGTTCGGATGGATCAGAAAACACCAAAGAAAAAAGGACCAGACAAGAAACGGCAAATAAAGAAAAGGCGGAGAGAAAGCTTTATAAAGAAAAGAAAGAACTGCGAGTCTGGCCATCATAACTTCCATAGAATTTTTAAAAACTGGCGTTAACCCTAAGGCCGCGCAAGACGATATATAACCCGAGTTATGGGTTTAACACACTGATAAAAATAAGAACGGTGTCATTGCGAGGAGGCCTATTGGCCGACGAGGCCATCCATCTCCCGCATTTTCAACGTAGGCCCATGTTGAAACAGTAGGAGATGGATCGCCACGGCCCCTGAAGAAGGGGCCTCGCGATGACGAGTCCTTTATGTTTATCACCGGTATCAACCCATAACTCGGGTTATATAAAGAAATCAGGGGGCCTTGCCTAACTTTTTCGCCCTGCCCCCCTGTGCTTTTCCTTAAAGTTGTTCTATACACGCCCTCATGAGATTTCTTTGATGCAAAGCAAGGAAGGAAACGCCCCCATGACTACGCCGCTTGATGACATCACCATCGCCCGTCAGACCCCCCTTTTGCCCATCGAAGACATTGCCGCCAAAATCGGCATCTCACCCCAAGCTCTTTATCGTTATGGACCACACAAAGCCAAAATCCCAACCGAAACCATCGCCGCCCTTGAACCCCAAGCCAACGGCAAACTCATTCTCGTCACGGCCATCAGCCCCACGCCAGCTGGCGAAGGCAAAACAACCACGACTATCGGCCTTGGCGATGCCATGGCGCGAATTGGCAAGAAAACTCTGATCTGCCTGCGCGAGCCATCGCTTGGCCCCTGCTTTGGAATCAAGGGCGGCGCAACCGGTGGCGGCAAAGCGCAAGTCGCGCCGATGGACGAGATTAATCTGCATTTCACAGGCGACTTCCACGCGATCACCTCGGCTAACAATTTGCTGGCTGCCATGATCGACAACCATATTTACTGGGGCAATGCGCTTGGCATCGATCCCTCGAAAACATCATGGCGGCGCGTCATGGACATGAATGACCGTGCTTTGCGTCAGATCATCGTCAGCCTCGGGGGCAACGGTCAAGTTCGTGAAGATGGCTTTGACATTACCGTAGCCTCCGAAGTTATGGCCATCTTCTGCCTTGCGCGATCCTATGCCGACCTTGAAGAACGTCTTGGCAATATCGTAATCGGCCAACGCTTCAACAAATCCTTTGTGCGCGCCAAAGAAATTCTGGCCGCGCCAGCAATGACGGCTCTTCTTCGCGACGCATTCCAACCCAACCTTGTGCAAACGTTGGAACACACGCCCGCGCTGATCCATGGCGGGCCGTTCGCGAATATCGCGCATGGCTGCAATTCCGTAATCGCTACAGATACCGCGATGAAGCTCGCAGATTTCGTGATTACCGAAGCAGGCTTTGGGGCCGACCTTGGCGCTGAAAAGTTCCTGAATATCAAATGCCGTCAGGCAGGCTTACGTCCCTCCGCGATTGTCGTTGTCGCAACCATTCGCGCCCTTAAGATGCATGGCGGCGTGGCCAAAGACGCGCTTGGCACAGAAAACGTCGCCGCCGTTCGCGGGGGCCTCGGCAATCTGATCCGCCACGTCGAGAACGTGCAAAAGTTTGGCGTGCCCGCTATCGTCGCGATCAACCACTTCACCAGCGATACGGAAGCCGAAACCGCCATTGTGCGCGAAGCATGCGAAGCCATTGGCGTGAAGGCCCATTTCTGCAATCACTGGGGTGAAGGCGGTGCGGGGGCGATCTCGCTAGCCGAAGATGTTGCCGCGCTTGCCACAAGCGGACGGGCCGATTTCAAACCGCTCTATCCTGACAACATTTCCCTTGCTGAAAAAATGCGCACCGTTGCCAAAGAAATCTATCGCGCCCGCGATATTGAAATGCTGCCATCGGTTGCCGCCAAGCTTGCGATGTACGAAAAAGAAGGCTATGGCCACCTGCCCGTCTGCATGGCCAAAACGCAGTACAGTTTTTCGGCAGACCCCACGCGCCTTGGCACGCCCGAAGATCACATTGTGCCCATCCGCGATGTGCGTCTATCAGCTGGCGCAGGCTTCGTCGTCGCGCTGTGTGGTCAGGTCATGACCATGCCCGGCCTGTCACGCGACCCCGCCGCTCACCGCATCCACGTCAACAAAGACGGCTTGATCGACGGGTTGTTTTAAGGGTCCGCCCGATGAATCATTCATGGCTTGTCTCGGTTCTAACGCTCCCCCCATCGCAGGCAGGGATAGGGAGGGGGGACGCAAACACGAGGGTTCAAAGTGGAGTCAATTTATCGGGCCTCTATCACTCACACGTCAGCTTTTCACCACCCGTTTGTAGGTTGAGTCCGGTCACACCCTCACGCGGAATGGTGCATGGTAAACGTTGTCTCATTTTCTCATCATGAAGTTTCAAAAGCTCGTTCTGCTCCTTGGTTGCCTGTGCCCCAGTTTTTTCCATAAGAGCGGCGGGCCCTGTCACAAAAAACTTCACGGCACTGGCTAACGCTGACATGCGACGACCATCTTCGACGATACTATTTCCGACCTTCTTGAATAAAGCCACACCATCATCGACAACACCGTTCAGTCCCTTGGGATGAAGAGCCATAAAGGCCGTGCAAAGCAAGGGAGCCACAATACCAACCACAATTTTCGTCATTTTACCCACCGCGTCTATCCTCTTATCTGCCCGTTTTGATGAGCAGTTTATACCGCACAAATCCTGAAACTAATTCGCACTTTTTTTAGTTAATTTGGGGGAAACTCAGCTCACCGCCATCGCGCCGACGACGCCGACCATAAAGAGCGTCGCAATCCAGCCCATCATTTTCAGCTTAGGCGGAATGGTGTGATCGCCCATGATCTTTTTCGACGAAGCCATATGCATCATGACAATCATCAACGGCACAGCAATCACACCGTTCAAAACGGCGCTCCAGAACAGCGCCTTAATGGGGTCGATCCCCGTGAAGTTCATCAACGAGCCAACAACCATAGCGCCCGCAAGCGTGCCGTAGAAGGCCTTGGCCTCACGTGGCCGACGGCCAAGGCCAATGTGCCAATCAAGCGCCTCGCCCACCGCATAGGCCGACGAAGCGGCGAGAACGGGCACAGCAAGCATGCCGGTGCCGATAATGCCCAAAGCGAACAGCGCGAACGCAAAATCTCCCGCCAAGGGTTTCAGGGCAAGCGCTGCTTGGCTTGAGGTCTGAATATCCGTGATACCATGCGCATGAAGCGTTGCGCCTGCTGTCAGCATCACAAACAAGCCGACCAAATTCGCAAAGCCCATTCCGATCCACGTATCAAAGCGAATGCGTTTAGCTTCGCTTTCAGCCTGTTCGGGCGCGATCAATAATGGCTGCGCTTCAGGATTGGAAATCACATCCTCAGCCTCTTGCGTGGACTGCCAGAAAAACAGATAGGGGCTAATCGTCGTGCCAAACACGGCCACAATTACGGCCAAAAACTTAGCATCAAACGTGATGTGCGGGACAAACATGCCCCTTAAAACCTGATCCCACGGCATATCGATGACGAGGACAACGCCAACATAGGAAAACAACGACAACGTCAACCACTTCAACACAGCAATATAGGTGCGATAATCGGTGAACAGCTGAAGACCGATACACGCCAAACCAAAAAACGCCGCCCAAACGCGAGCAGGCCCACCAATGACAAGCTGCAAAGCTGAACCCATCGCGCCCAAATCCGCCGCCAGATTAATGACGTTGGCGATCAGCAAAAGCGCAACCAGAAACCGCAACAACGAAATGGGATAGAACAAGCGCAAATTGCCCGCCAAGCCAAAGCTTGTCGTGCGGCCAATACGGGCGCTGATTTCTTGAATAGAGGCCATCAAAGGATAGGCCAGAACCATCGTCCAGCCGAGCAAAAAGCCGAACTGGGCGCCCGCTTGGGAATAGGTTGCAATACCGCTTGGATCATCATCCGCCGCGCCGGTAATCAAGCCGGGGCCAAGGCGTCGCCAGAAGTTGATCGGATAGCGGTAAAGTTTCCACATACGCGCCCCCTTACCGAACCAACAGGCAAACGGCAACACAGCGCACAAGATGCGCAAAGCGCTCAAAAGCGCGATAGGAAACAGTATGGCTGGTAACCATTGTTCACCTCCCATGACATCCCCCTAGGGATCGGAAGGTGACAAGAGGAGGCCTTAGATCAGGCTCGCCTTAATCATCCCACCGAAGCGGCAGGGGGTGCTGATAACGTTTTGTGTGTATCCGGACAAATCTGAGGGGATACAACTACTGTCGTCGTCCATTGTCTTCTCTTTAGGTTAATCGGCAAAGCCAAGGCGTCAAAAATAATCTTAATACCAAGGCGGTTGGCTGATGTACGCCCTGAATCATATAAAAGTCAACTGATTAACTTTACTTTCCCTTACGCCACCAGACCTAGGAATGATGAGGGAAGCTTTTATTCAGTGCAGCCCGGAGATCGTATCGATTCAGGCTGGCTGTTGCCCTCGACCTATGCAGCAACTCTTCCTTGCGCATGGCAAGCATCACATGGGGCAAAGCCGCAATAAGCCATCCAGCATACGATGGATTCACACGCAATTTTGCAAAAGGTGCCTCATGGCGATTTTTAGTGCGATAGACATCGAAAGACAGCGCTTCTTCACTCCCAGACCCAGACGCGTCAAAAGAACAATACGCGTCGTATTTGCCTGCACCACCGACCTTGCAACGCCACCATGATTGTTTCTTTTTCCCATGTGGCTGTGTGTGAACAACTGCTGCCCCCGCAGCGCGGCGCATCTTGTCAACGAGAACGTCTAGAAAATAGGTCGTAATAGCTTTAATTCTGTGTGAATCTCGGCTTTCCTTTGCAACCTGCTGTGAAAAGTTTCCACTCACAATCACATATTGCCGCACATTACTCGCCCGACACTGAAATGCGGTTTGTCCTGCGCTGAATCGGTAATACAGATCATGGCCTGTGACGGCATAAGCTAATTCGTGAGACGTTCCGCCAACATCATCCATAATTGAACCTTTTGGGATTTGGTAAATAACGCTGATGTTTTCGCATTTTGGGGATTTGAATTTCAAGTGCAATATATAGTTAATACCTTGCAGAGACTTCTTTTTCTGCTTCTGCGCGAACAATATCGTGCTCACCTTTGTTTACAACCAAGTCCATACCGTTAGAATGATTGGTTCGTTAACGTTCATTCTTTTATTTTCCCAAGACTTCACCTATAGTGCCCCAGTTTTGCCATAGCGTTCTGTTACCATACTCAAACGGTTTATTAGGCCGAAAACCACAGGCAGGCTCGTTTATGAAACGACTTTTTGTTCTTATACTACTGACGAACATCCTCGCATGTGGGGCCGCACCTGTTTCAGCCAGTGACAACACCTTCTTGAGCACCGGCATGGGGGCGGCACTGGGCGGTTTTGTGGGCAGCCAATTTGGTAAAGGTGATGGTCAGCTCGCCGCGACGGGCGCAGGCGTTTTCTTGGGCGGCATGATGGGCAACAGATTCGGACGCTCAATGGATCGCGCTCATTCCTATTCTTACGGCGGGGGGTACAGCCCCTCAATGTCGTACTATCCCACCTATCCCTACTATCAACCCAACTATGTCGCGCCACCATCCGCGTCGCAACCACAGGTTATTTTTGTCCAGCCTGAAGTCGTCGATTATTACAGACCGCGCCACCGCGCCGTTCTGGTCGAGGAAGGCTATGTTGGCCCCCAGACACCAAAACGCAAACGTCATTGCCGCGAGTTCACACAAACCATTCGCATTGATGGACAGGCCCACGAAAGCTATGGCACCGCTTGCCTACGCCCCGACGGCACGTGGCAGATTGAACCATAGCCATCATGTCATCTCTTCCGCCCTCTCCTGATTGGCAACTTGCCGACTTTGATTTTGACCTGCCCGAGGATCGCATTGCGGCCTTCGCTGTTGAACCACGCGATTCGGCGCGGCTCCTGCACGTCAATGGCTCCACGCTCGCGGACTATCATGTCACGGATTTGCCCGGTTTGCTGCGCGAAGGCGACATTCTCGTTATGAACGATACACGCGTGATTCCGGCCCGGTTGTTCGGGATGCGTGGCGAGGTCAAGGTTGAAGTAATGTTGAATAAGAAGCATTCGCGCGATTGTGCGTTAACGCCGAAGACTGACTGCCAAAGGCTGAATGTCCCTATCTGGTCGGCCCTTGCCCGTCCGGGCAAACGTCTGCACGTTGGCGATACGATCCTCTTTGCCGAAACCTTTTCTGGCGAGGTTATCGACAAATGCGAAGGCGGAGAAATTCTGATCCGCTTTCACTGTGCCGATGAAGACTTCTTTGCGTGCCTCCACCAACATGGGCATGTGCCCTTGCCGCCCTATATCAAACGCCCCGACGGCGACACGCCCGAAGACCGCACACGGTATCAAACCATCTATGCTGCGCGTGAAGGCGCCGTCGCCGCACCAACAGCAGGGCTTCACTTTACACCAGAGCTCTTCGCCAAGTTGGATGCCAAAGGCATTGAACGCGCGACCGTGACGCTACATGTCGGCGCGGGGACATTCCTGCCCGTCAAAACCGAGCGTGTCGCCGATCACAAGATGCACGCCGAGTGGGGTGAGATTACACCAGAAACGGCATCCTTTTTGAACAAAGCCAAAAGCGAAGGCCGCCGCATTGTCGCCGTCGGCACCACCTCCTTACGCGTGCTTGAAAGCGCGGCGGATAAAAGCGGCGTTGTGCATCCCTTTAACGGCGAGACTTCTATCTTTATCACGCCCGGTTACAAATTCCGCGCTATTGATGCGATGATGACGAACTTTCATTTACCAAAATCGACGCTATTTATGCTGGTTTCCGCTTTGGCCGGACTCGACAACATGCGCGCCGCCTATCGCCACGCCATTGACAATAACTATCGCTTCTACTCCTATGGGGACACAACGTTGCTGGAGAGGGAGCGGGTGTAATGCACCCTCTTTTCTTTAAGAAACCATCTCTCCGTTGTCATTCCGGACGTCCCTGTTTAGGGACGTCCGGAATGACAACGGCAAGATAGATGAAGACGATAAACAATGCTTTTGACTGATACCAAGGAACCGCACATGACCGCTTTCTCCTTTACGATCCACAACACAGACGGCAACGCACGACGTGGCCTAGTTTCCACCGCGCATGGCACGTTTGAAACGCCCTGTTTTATGGCAACCGCAACCGCCGCCACCGTCAAAGCCATGACAACGGATCAGGTACGTGCAACGGGCGCAGAATTAGCCATTTGCAACACCTATCACCTGATGTTGCGGCCCACGCCGGAACGCGTGGCGGCCCTTGGGGGTTTGCATAAGTTCATGAACTGGCCCGGCCCTATCGTCACGGATTCCGGCGGCTTTCAAGTCATGTCGCTTGCGGGCTTGTGTAAATTGACAGAGGAAGGCGCAACATTTCAGTCCCACGTGGATGGAAGCAAGCACGAACTGACCCCCGAACGCTCGATGGAAATTCAAAGTCTGCTCGACAGCGACATCACGATGGCGCTGGATGAATGCACGCCGCACCCCGCAACACACGAAGTCGCCGCCGAATCCATGCGCCGCTCCATGCGCTGGGCCGAGCGTTGCCGCGAGGCGTTTCAAAAGCGCGAAGGCTATGCCCTGTTCGGCATCGCACAGGGCAGCACCTATGAGGATCTGCGCCTTGAGTCCGTACAGAAACTTGCCGAGATCGGGGTTGACGGGTTCGGCATCGGCGGGCTCGCCGTTGGCGAAGGCCAAGACGAAATGTTCCGCGTGCTCGATTTCACCCTTCCCGCCGTCCCCACCGACAAGCCGCGCTATCTGATGGGTGTAGGCACGCCTTCGGATATTGTGGGCGCGGTTTTGCGCGGGATTGATATGTTCGATTGCGTGATGCCGACACGCGCAGGCCGCACAGGTCGAGGCTATACCCATCGCGGCCAAATCAATATCAAGAACGCCCGCCATACGGCAGACCCTCGCCCTTTGGACGAGCGCTGCACCTGCCCCACTTGCGCAAATTATTCACGCGCCTATCTGCACCATCTTTTCCGCTGCGAAGAAATTCTGGGGCCGATGCTGCTGACGCAACATAACGAAGCCTATTACCAATTGCTGATGAAAAATTTGCGCGACGTCATCGAGCAAAACACGCTGCAATCCTTCGCCGCGCAGTTCGCGCAGGATCAGGAAAGCGGCGACATTCCGCCACTTGCTTGATAGATTTACAAAGTTTTCGCTCTTTAGTTTCGCGAAAAAAACGTTACAATCGGACGATTACTCTAGAAATTATGAACACAAGTTTTCAATGGCCCGCATTCAACGTTACGCTCTGTTTATCGATTATCAGGATCACTATCTTCAATGGCTCCACTGGCCGGATCGGGAGGCATTTAAACACAACGCTCGCGAAGTAGCGGATGTCCTGACACAAAACGGGCACACGCCGATCTGGATTCTCATGCAACCCAGTTATGGCACCAGCCTCTACAACAAACCGCCCAGTTTTATATCTCCCGAAGAGCGAGATAGTCCCGACCAACAAGAACGCATCCTTTTGCATAGCCTTTTCTTCGATCCTGATCTTATCCGTCCCGGCGAGGGACTCATGATCAAAACAAATAACAACGCATTCGCCTTTGATGATAATCCGATGGTCGCATACTTCCGGCGTCAGGCTGCTTTGATCGAAACGACCTTATGCGGTGCCAACACAACCCAATGCGTCGCCAGTACGGTTTGCGGCATTGCGCAAACACCTGTTATTCATCGCTGCGCGGTTCTGACCGACCATCTGGCCGATATGAATTTTGATCGGGACGGGAGAAACCCGCCCGATTGGCATCAAAAGAGAGTGTTGAGCCGACTTGCGGACAAAGACAAACGCAAATTCTCGTTTCTGACAGCACAGGACTATCTGAGAAATCTGACCCCCTACACAAAAAAGGCGACGCCGTGAAGCGCCGCCTTTTCTTTGTTCAACCAATCAACGTTGATTACCCATCCTGCTTGACGGACAGATCTTCGCCCGTAGCTTGATCGACAACCTTCATCGACAGCTTGACCTTGCCGCGATCATCCACGCCCAAAACCTTGACGCGAACTTCTTGGCCTTCGGTCAAAATGTCGCCGACTTTCGAGATACGTTCCTTGCTGATTTCCGAGATATGGACGAGGCCATCCTTGGAACCCAAGAAGTTTACGAACGCGCCGAAATCGACGATCTTGACGACCTTACCGACATAGACAACGCCGACTTCAGCCTCAGCCACGATACCCTTGATCCAAGCGATCGCAGCGTCGCCAGCCTTGCTGTCAACGGCGGCAACCTTAATCGTGCCATCGTCTTCGATGTCGATCTTGGCACCTGTCGTTTCGCAAATCTCGCGAATGACCTTACCACCCGAACCGATGACTTCACGGATCTTGTCCTTGGGGATCTGGATCGTCGTGATGCGCGGCGCGTTCTGGTTCACGCCTTCGCGTGCGCCTGTCAGAGCCTTGGCCATCTCGCCCAAGATGTGCAAGCGACCTTCCTTGGCTTGGCCAAGGGCGATCTGCATAATCTCACGTGTAATCGAGGTGATCTTGATGTCCATCTGCAAAGCTGTCACGCCCTGCTCGGTACCGGCCACCTTAAAGTCCATATCGCCGAGGTGATCTTCATCACCCAGAATATCGGACAAAACGGCAAAGCCCTTTGGTTCCTTAATCAAGCCCATCGCGATACCAGCAACAGGGCGAACCAAAGGAACACCAGCATCCATCAATGACAACGACGTTCCACAAACTGTGGCCATCGAAGACGAACCGTTAGACTCGGTGATTTCAGAAACCACGCGAACTGTGTACGGGAACTTGTCTTTCGTTGGCATAAGCGGATGAATGGCGCGCCAAGCAAGCTTTCCATGGCCAATCTCGCGACGACCGGGGCCAGACATGCGACCTGTTTCACCAACCGAGTAGGGAGGGAAGTTGTAGTGCAGCATAAAATGCTCACGATACTCACCTGTCAGCGCGTCGATGATTTGCTCATCTTGGCCAGTCCCCAGTGTGGTCACAACGACCGCCTGAGTCTCGCCGCGTGTGAACAAAGCCGAGCCATGCGTGCGATCCAAGAAACCAACCTCGCCCACAATCGGACGAATGGTCTTGGTGTCACGACCATCAATGCGGCGGCCTGTATCAAGAACCATCGCACGAACGTGATCGTACTTCATTGTGTCAATCGCGTCGAGAACATGGGCAGCATCCATTTCCTCGGCAGGAATAGCGGCCAAAGCCTTTTCCTTCATCTTGTCAAGCTTGGCATAACGGATTTGCTTGGCTGTTTCACCATACGCATCCTTCAGGTCAGCCCCGATAATGCCTTCCAACTTGCCCATCAACGCAGGACGATCATAAGGGGCCGGAGCCAACTCACGAGGATCCTTGGCGCTTACTTCTGCAAGCGAGATGATCAAATCAATGACGGCTTGCATCTGGTCATGACCAAACACAACAGCGCCGAGCATCACTTCTTCCGAAAGCTCCTTGGCTTCAGACTCGACCATCAAAACGCCTTCACGCGTTCCTGCGACGAGAAGCTCAAGTGAACTTTCTTCAAGCTGTGCGATGGTCGGGTTCAAAACGTACTCGCCGTTAATGTACCCAACGCGGGCCCCAGCAATCGGGCCAAAGAAAGGAATGCCGGAAATCGTCAAAGCGGCAGAGCAGCCGATCATGGCGACGATGTCTGGGTTGTTTTCCAAATCGTGGCTGAGAACCGTGGCGATCACTTGCGTTTCGCAAAGATAACCTTCTGGGAACAGCGGACGGATCGGACGATCGATCAAGCGGCTCACCAACGTTTCGATTTCTGTCGGGCGCCCCTCACGGCGGAAGAACCCACCGGGAATGCGGCCAGCCGCAAAATACTTTTCTTGATAGTTCACGGTCAGCGGGAAGAACCCTTGACCAGGCTTTGCTTTTTTCGCGCCGACGACGGTACACAAAACAGCTGTGCCCCCCATCGTAATCATCACGGCCCCATCGGCCTGACGTGCGACTTTGCCTGTTTCGAGGACGAGCTTGCGGCCGCCCCAATCCATTTCTTTACGATATACTGTAAACATTTTTCCGTCTTTCCTTTCGTTTTGAGAAAAGGTCTTGGGCGTTTTTCTAAAAACCAGTTTCCCTCTTTTCCCCTCTCTCCTTGCGGGAGAGGGAGCAAAATCTTGAACTTGCCTTCTTGCAAGTTCTTAGATTTTGCAGGTGAGGGGTCTGCTTTCTTCTCCAACAATCGGACCCCCCACCTGAAAAAACTAAGGCGTTACTTCGTAACACCAAATTTTTTCTTCCTCCCCCGCAAGGGGGGAGGGATTAAGGGAGAGATCGTTTTTGCCTATTACCCTCTTCTTTTCCCGTTCCTTCTCTTCGTGACGTCCTGCCGACCCCCATGGCCAACAGCCTTCATGCTGCTAGTCGCTTCATGAATCCTAGGCGTTGGTGGCCGATTGGGAAATCGTCCATCACAACAAATTCTTTGTAACCGAGTTTGGGGTAGAAGTCTGGCGCATCAAAACTCTGCGTCCATAAATAGACCCCTACGCACCCTCGTTTTTGGGCCTCGTCTTCAGCCGCCATAATCATGGCCGTACCGAGAGCCTGCTTTCTCAAATCTTCTTGAACCCAAACAGAGTCGATATAAAGCCAATTCCAAAAAGTCTTGCCATACAGACCGGCAACAACCGTTTTGTCTGCATCGCGCTTGACTATGGACAGAGGGGTGAAAATGAGAGCGGGCATGGTCTGCACAGCCGTGTGTGCTGCCAAGCCATCTTCAAGAGCTTTAAGATCAAGCTCGGAAATCGTGTCAGAAACTTCAAACGAACAACTGTTCAAGTGCATCTATCCCATCAACTGAGGCAGGCGGATTCCTGTCTCACCTTTATCGAAAACAAATGGGATCCCAGCCTTCACTGGGATGACGGTTCGAGTGGCAATGTTCGCCGCTTTACGTCATGCCAGCGAAGGCTGGCATCCCATTTAATTTCTTCTTTTCTTATTTTCTCAATCCCAATTCGGCGATCAACTTTTCATAGCTGGCCTTCTTGGTCTTTTTCAAATAGGCGAGCAAACCGCGACGGTTGCTGACCATCATAAGCAAACCACGACGCGAATGGTGATCTTTTTTATTCTTTGCAAAATGTTCCATCAAATCATTGATGCGGCGCGTAAGGATCGCGATCTGCACTTCGGGCGAACCTGTGTCGCCTTTAACGCGAGCATGGTTGGCAATAAGGGCCTGCTTTTGAGCTTTGTTCATCGACATCGTGTACTCCTATAAATCTAGAATGTGAATCCGCGCACCACGACGAGCGATCCGTTTCGAACCTCGACCAACGCGACGGGAGTTCCTTGATGCGTAGCCAGAATAACTGGTTGATCCATCAAAAACAACTGATCCGCCCGAAGGAGAAGACTTTGTCCAGAACGCAAACGCTGCGCTTCGCTCGCGGTAAGAATCAAACCCGGGATGTCGTCCAGCGCCGATCCAATCGCAAGCAATGCCGTTTGGGCGTCGCCGTTATGCGACAATTCCTCCAGTTTATCTAGTGAAATCGCACTTTCAAGGCCAAAAGGCCCCACTTTTGTCCGCCGCAAGGCCCCAACATACCCAAAAGTCCCCACCTTCAACGCTAAATCGCGGGCCAAAGACCGCACATAGGTCCCCTTGCCGCACTGGACCCGAAAATCGGCCCGATCCGGCGAAGGCATAGCCAAAAGCTCGAATTCATCAATTCGCACTCGTCTCGACTTCATTTCGAGAGGCTTTCCAGCGCGAGCCAGATCATAGGCCCTCTGCCCGTCAATCTTGATCGCTGAAAAGGTCGGCGGCGTTTGATCGACTTCACCTAAAAACTGAGGAAGCGCGGAAAGAATTTCTTTTTCCGTTGGGCGATAAGAACTTGAGGCCATAACCTCACCTTGCGCATCATCTGTCGTGCGCTGCTCGCCCCAGAAAACCGAGAACAAATATTCCTTCTCGCCGTCCATCACATAGGGAACGAGCTTCGTCGCCTCACCAAAAGCCAAGGGCAAAATCCCGCTGGCCAAGGGATCAAGCGTCCCACCATGGCCGACCTTCTTGCCGCCGATGAACTTACGCGCCCGCCCCAAAGCTTGCGTCGAGGTCAGGCCCAACGGCTTATCAAGAATAAGCCAGCCATGAAGGGTGATATAGGTTTGTTTGTTTGGGTTCATGTTCTAAACAAATATGCCTTCAACATTTCAGAAAAACATCTCCATTTGTCATTCCGGGGCGCGCTTATTAGCGCGAAACCGGAATCCCATTTTCTGTTCTTTTGGGAAGGGAATGGGATTCCGGATCGCCCCGAACAGGGGCGTCCGGAATGACAACGGTATTCATCACTCACAATTGAAACGTTCCGCTTCACTCTGCATCTGTGATGATATCATAGGGAACTTGATCGCTTTTCAAATCCTTCGCGACTTCCGGCGCATTAAGCAAACGATCAATATTCGTTGCGTAGGAGAAACTTGTGTCCACCTTAAAATCAATCTTGGGCGTGAGGCGTAAGCGCACCGTCTTGGCAATCTCATGGCGGAAAAACCCGCCAATTGTGTTGAGGATTTTACGGGTAACATGCGCATCTGCGCCTTCCCCCATCACCGTGAAAAAAGCCGAAGCGTTGCTGAGGTCCGGGCTGATCTGCACTTCGGAAATCGTCACGATCGGCGGCGTGAACTCACGCGGCCACGGGACATCCCCGCGTTGAAACAGCATCGCAAGCGCATGCCGGATCTCTTCCCCAACCTTTAACTGTCTTTGTGTTCGCATGAAGCCCAATCCACCTTTTCGATATCCGTTTTGTCAAAATCATCACCCTTATACAATAAGAGGTCGCCCATTTCCTTGGCAACGGCATAAGATATGCAGTCCCCAAAGTTCAACTTGGCTGGATGATTACCGCGTCCATATTTTTGAAAAGCTATCGTCGCCAACAAGACATGCTTATGCGTGAAAGGAAAAACGTCAATCTCGCTTATGGACATCAGTTTATACAAATCCGCCAAGCCGCCATCGCCCCGACGCGCGTAAATAACCATGCTTGCCTCAAACAAGGTCGGCGCGGCAATTTGGCACTCATGTTTCGACAGGCACGCCAAAAACGCGCCAGCCTCAGGCTCTTTTTGTAAAATGGCAATCAATGCCGAACTGTCAATAATCATAGGGTCGGAGCCCCATGCTCATCATACCCAAGAATCTCGTCCTCACTTCGCGTATCCAACAGGGGCAAAGAAGAGCAATGCCGCGCAATCTCCATGCCTATTTCCACAAGATTTTCGACCTTCCGCGCTTTACGGCGTTCTTCCATAACGCGCATGTTTTCCAAGGCATCAAAAACTGTGTGCGTAATCGTCTGCCCACGCATCTTGGCGACCTTGTGCGCCAGTTCCGCCGTTTTCTGGTCTTTAATACTTAATGTCTTGGTCATTTCCAGCCCCTGCTTTCATCCTAGGAACCTAATTAGGTTGCCTTCATTATAACACAAGGGGGATCAAGAAACAAATAGCAACCCAACATACTGTTTCCTTTTATTATTTCGTCGTCAAAGCAACCTTGATACCAAGCCCAACCATCAGCGCACCACATGTACGATCAAGCCTTTTTTAAGTCCTCACGCATGGCATCCAATAGCTCCCCGTGGGCCAAAAATCGGCCATTTCTGTCCTCATTTGTATCAACCATGTTTTGAGCGGCTTTGGACACACGTTCGGAACCAAAAAGCTTACAACGTGTTTGCCATAGGGCATACGCTTTAGCATTTTCATCTGATGGATAAACCGCTGCGTCATGTAATGATTCCAACAACCCCAAGTATGCTTCGCGCATTTCTTGATAGGATCGTTCTTTCACCTTGGTTTTATTTACAAGGAAATGATCCACGATTCCCTTTAGCAAAGAACCTATGCCAAGACCGCCAACTAATGGAAAAAACCAATCCATTTTGCCTTCTTACAACTGACGGGCGATCTCTTCGATCTCGAAGCATTCGATCACGTCGTCAGCCTGCATGTTGTCATAGTTTTCAAACGCCATGCCGCATTCAAAGCCTTCGCGGACTTCTTTAACTTCGTCCTTCATGCGTTTGAGCGTTTTCAGCGCGCCTTCATGGATCACAACGTCATCGCGCAGCAAGCGAACCTTCGCACCGCGTTTAACGATGCCTTCGGTAATCTTACAACCCGCAACCTTGCCAACCTTGGTGATGTTGAAGACCTGCAAGATCTTAGCATTGCCAAGGAACTTCTCGCGTAGTTCAGGGGCCAACATGCCCGTCAAAATCTGCTTCACATCGTCGATCACGTTATAAATGATCGAATAGTAGCGAAGCTCAACAGCGTCGCGTTTGGCAAGCTCACGCGCTTGCGGATTGGCGCGAACGTTAAAGCCGATAATCATGCCGCCCGAAGCATTGGCGAGCGTGACATCCGATTCAGTCACAGGACCAACGGCGGCATCAAGCACACGCACCTTCACCTCGGCATTGTCTTCCGACAATTTCACAAGCGCGGTCTTCAACGCTTCGACAGAGCCATGAACGTCGGCCTTGATAAGGATAGCAAACTCCTTAGCCGAACCGGCCTTGATGTTTTCCATCATCTGTTCAAGCGTCGAACGCGGCGTTGTGGCCGTGGCCAAAGCGCGACGGCGGCGCATGCGGAACTCGCTGATTTCACGAGCGCGCGATTCGGATGGCACAACCATCAGCTCATCGCCCGCGACGGGCGTTCCGTTCAAGCCGATAACCTCAACAGGCATAGCAGGGCCAGCGGCAGGAACATTCTTGCCATGGTCGTTGACAAGGGCGCGAACGCGTCCCCATTCAGCGCCAGCAACAAAAATGTCGCCAACATGAAGCGTACCACGTTGGATCAGAACCGTCGCGACAGAGCCACGTCCCTTTTCCATCTTGGCTTCGACAATCGCGCCTTCGGCGGGACGATCAGGATTGGCCTTAAGATCAAGGATTTCGGCTTGCAACAAGACAGCCTCTTGCAACTTATCAAGACCCGTGCGCTGCTTGGCCGAGATTTCGACCGATAGCGTATCGCCGCCCATTTCTTCGACCTGCACATCGTGCGAGAGCAATTCTTGACGCACGCGATCAGGATTAGCCGCAGGCAAATCACACTTATTGATGGCAACAATCATCGGGGCTCCGGCGGCCTTGGCATGCCGGATCGCCTCAATTGTTTGAGGCTTAATGCCATCATCTGCCGCAACAACAAGGATCACAATGTCGGTGACATTCGCGCCGCGAGCGCGCATTTCCGTAAAGGCCGCATGACCCGGCGTATCGATATAAGTGATACGATCAAAGCCATGAATAGGCTCGGCCATGACAACTTGATACGCGCCGATGTGCTGCGTAATGCCGCCAGCTTCGCCAGCAACCACATCCGTTTTACGTAACGCATCCAAAAGCGATGTCTTCCCATGATCGACGTGCCCCATCACGGTCACAACAGGGGGTCGAGGCAACAATTTCTCCTCGGTATCCTCGATAATCGAAAGACCAGATTCAACATCCGATTCCGCAACACGCTTAAAGCGATGGCCAAACTCTGTCGCGACCAACTCGGCCGTATCGGCATCGATGCTTTGCGTAATGGTCGCCATAACGCCCATCTTCATCAAACATTTGATCACGTCAGCGCCACGTTCGGCCATACGATTGGCGAGTTCTTGCACCGTGATAACTTCAGGAATAATCACGTCGCGCACTTGCTTGACGGCTTCCATCTTTTGCATGGCTTGGCGTTTTTCACGCTCCATACGACGACGCATCGCGGCCACTGAACGATGACGCCCACTGCCCTCTTCACCATCCAAAGCCTGCTGAACATTGACTTTACCTGTACGGCGACGATCCGTACCGACAGACCCGCGCCGAGGAGCGGCCCGTCCACCCTTGCGATTCCGATCCTCACTTTCGTCTTCAGATCCAGCCCCACGGCGAATACCAGGAAGAACACGTTCAGCCGCTGTGGCCGCCCCACGTCCGGGCGCTGGCGTTGCTGTTCGCAGCGTTGCAGAGCGTTCGCTATCGCTTGTGCCGGGGCGCGTCGAAGCCAATTGGCGCGCGCGCTGTTCATCCTCAACCTTACGACGTTCGCCATCCATGCGCTCTTGTTCTTGAATCAAACGCAGCTCATCAAGCTCACGTTGACGAAGACGCTCGCGCTCTGTGATGGGAGGGCCTTCAGGAATCGCAGCCTCAAGCGCAGCAATCTCTGCCGCAATCTTCGCCTCTGATTCTTCAACTTTACGCCGTTGCTCATTCTCAATCACAGCACCACGTAGGGCCCGCATGCGAGATTCACGTTCTTCCTGTGTCAGCTTGCGGCCAGCAACCACAGGTGCAGCCGGAGCCCCACCAAGCGATATCTTACCCCCCATATCTGCTGTACGGGCTGATGTCATACCAGCTTTGGTTTCGGTCACCGATGTGGCGGACGCGGCGGCCTCAGACGAACGCTTGCGCTTAACCTCGACAGCGACGGTTTTCGAACGGCCATGAGAAAAACTCTGGCGCACAGATCCGGCACCCCCAACCTTGGCCTCTGGGGCCAATGGTTTCTTAAGCTCGAGCTTGGGCTTACCACCAAGACTTAGGACTTTCTTCGGCTCTTGATCAGTCATGTTCGTCTGCTATCCAGTCTGCGTTTGTTTTATCGTTTGGTTCACTCATCTGTACGGCTCTGACCCCTTGCCAGCGCACGCAGTCACTCTTTAATTTCTTCGTCAACGGATGGGGCCGAAGCCCCACAGATGCCAAATGCTCGTGCCCTAAGGCCGCGCCAAGCTCTTCCCGCGAAAAACCTGAATCGAGGATATTGGCCCGCGACAACTTCTTACGGCAATCCCGGCCCGCATCAGAAGCCATCAAAAGAAAGGCCAGTTCATCGTGGGAAAGCGCATGCTCGACCTGGGGTTGGCCCGTTACAACGGCCCCGGCGCTTCTGGCAAGGCCCAAAAGCTCCAGACACCGACGCGCCAACAACCGCTCCGTCTGCTCAAGAAGATCAGAAGGAACGACGGCTTTCGTTTTAGCTGCACGGGAAAACATATTTTTAGCGATAGCCTGAGCCAACAGATCGCGTCGCGCCGAAACCCACAAGCCTCGTCCAGGAAGGCGCGCCGCAAGATCAGGAAACACGACAGATTCAGGTCCAAGAACGAAACGGATCAACTCATCTTTTGGCTTAATCTCACCCGTAACAAGGCAACGGCGCGCCGTCGGCGGAATAATTACCGCCGAAACGACCGTTTCGTTGTCTGATGGTGTGAATGCCGTGAGCATATGCGTTCGTTGGACCTCATCTTCTAAGCTTAAGCAGGTGTGTCGGCATCTTCGTCCGCAAACCAATGCGCACGAGCAGCCATAATCACTTCATTAGCACGATTTTCTGTCAGTTCATCTTCACCAACAATTTCGCGCAGTTCGTCGCCAGCCAAATCGGCAACGTCATCCAAGGTTTTTATGCCTTTTTCACCCAGTTTAACGGCCATTTCGATTGTCATATGGAGCAAGGACAACACATCATCGGTGACCCCCAAATCACGGCGCTTGGCCTGAAGCTTCGCAGCTTTCTCAGCCAACCATGCACGAGCGCGTTGCTGCAATTCAGAAGCAACTTCAATATCAAAGCCTTCGATTTCTGCCAATTCATCAACGGGCGTATCGGCAATCTGCTCAACACGGGTAAACCCTTCGCTGACCAAAAGATGCGCAATCACATCATCAACGGACAAAGCTTCGATAAACAGTGTGGTACGAACGCGCAGTTCTTCCTGACGACGCTCGGACTCTTCTTTTTCCGTCAGAATGTCGATATCCCAGCCCGTCAGCATCGAAGCAAGGCGCACATTTTGGCCGCGACGACCGATGGCCAATGAAAGCTGTTCATCAGGAACGACAACATCCATACGGTTGCTGTCTTCATCCAAAACAACCTTGGCAACTTCGGCGGGAGCTAACGCGTTCACAACAAACGTGGCGGGGTCCTGCGACCAAGGGATAATGTCAATTTTCTCGCCCTGAAGCTCGCCCACAACAGCCTGAACGCGGCTTCCCCGCATGCCAACGCATGCGCCGACAGGATCGATGGAGCTGTCATTCGAAATCACGGCGATTTTCGCACGGCTGCCCGGATCACGAGCGACCGACTTAATCTCGATAATGCCATCATAAATCTCTGGCACTTCTTGCGTGAACAACTTAGCCATAAAGATCGGATGGGTGCGCGAGATGAAAATCTGCGGCCCGCGTTGTTCTTCACGTACATCATAGATATAAGCGCGAACGCGGTCACCATTCTTGAAATGCTCGCGAGGCAGCGATTCGTCACGGCGCAAGATAGCTTCAGCACGCCCCAAATCGATGGTCACGTTGCCATATTCGACGCGCTTGACGATACCGCTAACGATTTCGCCGACGCGATCCTTGTATTCGATGAATTGACGGCGACGCTCGGCTTCGCGCACTTTTTGCACGATCACTTGCTTTGCGGCTTGCGCGGCAATGCGGCCCAGATCAATCGGAGGAAGATCATCAATGATATATTCACCGATAACGGCATCTGGCTTGCTGCGCTTGGCCGCCTTCAGATTAATTTGCGTATGTTCGTCTTCAATCGTTTCAACGACCAACAAATAACGCTGCAACTTGCTCTCGCCCGTTTTACGGTCGATCGTTGCGCGAATATCATGTTCATAGCCGTACTTGGCGCGTCCGGCTTTTTGAATCGCCTGCTCCATCGCTTCCAAAACTTCATCACGCTCGATATTCTTTTCGCGCGCTACGGCATCGGCTACATGCAACAATTCCATCGTCTGAACCCCGTCTTCTGAGTCTTCTTTTAAAACCTTGTCGTTCTATCCGAGATTGGCAACAAAAAAGGCGGGCTTTTCGGCCCACCCGTCAAACTAACCATCGGATTTATCTGCATCATAGTCAAAACGGCCCGGAAATCAAGTTTTATTGTTTTTGGGACAGAAATGGGAGCCACTTGATAAAATTAAAGAAAATTAGGATTCTTACAAATTAATCCCTTTTATTCTTAAGTGGCACTTTTTGTTCGGGCAAGGCTCACGACGTTAACCATAAGCGCCCCGGCCTCCAGCAAAATACGAGCGCAAGATTCCACGGTAGCGCCAGAGGTGAGCACATCGTCGATCAGAACTATTCGCTTTCCTTTCACCTTGGAAGGAGCGGCGACGACGAACGCCGCCTCTACATTCTTGTACCTTTCGGCGCGGTTCATATGCCCTTGCGAAGCCGTCGCCCTCACGCGGACCAAAGCATCAACAGCCACAGGGCGTTGCACCTGCGCACCCACCGCCTGCGCCAGCAAAGCTGCCTGATTATAGCGCCGCTTGAGCAAGCGCCAACGATGCAGCGGCACAGGCACGATAACGTCACACGAGCCCCACAAATCATGCCCTGCCCGAACCATCCACTTTGCCAAGGCTGAAACGGGATGGAGCCGATCTCCATGTTTGAGCTTTAGGATAAATGGCCGCGAGGCGTCATCATAGATCAAAACACTGCGCGCTTGATTGAAAACAGGCCTTTGATGAAGGCAAGCCCCACACAAAGCCCCCGCCTCCACCGGAAGGCCAAAGGGAGCGCCACAACAGGTACAGAAAGGCTCGCCGACAAAATGAAGGCCTTTCCAACAATCGGCGCAAAGGGTCTGGTGCTGCGTGACTGGCTGCTCACACGCAAGGCACAAAGGCGGCAAAAGGAAATCAACGGACGCACGGAACCCTTGCCTTACAAAACCAGACGCAAGCCCTCCTGCTGTCTTCAAAACCCCGATCTTCACAACGCCCCATAAAATCAAGTAAGATACAAACTTACGATAGGAATTCTAATGACAAAAGTCCAAAGCCTTTTTGACGAACCCTACCAAACGTTGCAACGGCAGCGTCGCGGATACTGCGATCCGTCCACGCATCCGCTGTATCGAGAAGCGCAAGCACGGTTGGATGAACGGCGAGCAGATGTGAAGCGGGAGTTCAATCATTCGCTAGTTTGGCCCCTCACCACACCGCTACAACCGCATCATTGCAAGGCGCCCATGGGGCGACGGGGCAATCCATCACACAATAATGAATATTGTCACAGCCCGTCAATTAAGGAGATGAAGTGCCAAACCGCCCAAAGCGGTCAGGCGCGCAATGACGGCAGAGCGTGCGAACCCTTCGACCTCATCACTTCGTGTTTGACATTGCAAAACGCCAACGGGTTGCAAGATGAACTTGCCGCAATTTATGCGAGCCTTACGCAAGGCGGGTTGTTTCTGGGTGTGTTGGCTGGCGGACAGACGCTGAGTGAATTACGCACCTGCTTCATCGAAGCCGAAATTGGGTTGTCTGGCGGCGCAAGCCCCCGCCTACCACCCCTTCCCGACGCGGAAACGATGAGCCGCCTTCTTCCCTCCACGGGATTCTCCTTGCCCGTTGTCGATAAAGAACGCGTGATCCTGACCTATCCTGATCTTCATGCGCTGATGCGCGATCTGCGTCGTCATGGCTGCACAAACAGCTTAAGCGAACGTCCGCGTCATTTTACAAATCGGAATCTTTTTGAAGTCGCACGAGAAATCTACGCAACGCGTTTTCCTGCGCCATCTGGAGGCATTGTCGTCACGGTTGATTTGATCTTCCTGCATGGATGGCGGGAGTAAAGACCCAAAACTACACCCTCTTATAAATCATATATTCCGGCTCACGCCCCGCCGCTTTGCCTTTTTGTTCATAGCGCGTCGGCACCCAGTCGGCAGGCGCTTGCGGCCCATCATAAACGCAAACAAATGAACTGTGCGCATTTGCCTGTTCACGCATCCATTGCGCAAGCGCCACAACATCTGTCGCAAGACGCAACTGCCCGCCCGGTTTTAAAACCCGCGCAAGACGATCCAAATTTTCACGGCCAATAAAACGACGTGAAGCATGTCGCGTTTTCGGCCATGGATCGGCAAACAAAACAAAACATATATCCAATGAGGCCTCAGGCATCGCATCCAGCAAGTCCCGCGCATCATCAGGATAGACACGCACATTCTTCAAATCCTGCGCATCAATTTGCGTGATCAATTTTGCAACGCCATTCACGAACGGCTCACACCCCATAAAACCGATGCTTGGATTTGCTGCCGCTTGCGCCACTAAATGTTCGCCGCCGCCAAAACCGATTTCAAGCCGTACAGCCTCAGGCACCTCGTCAAACAAAGCAAACGGACTGACCGCGCCACTTGGCGGAATCGTAATCGCCACACGCGGCAACAATGTCTCCATCAAGGCCGTTTGCCCCGTGCGTAAGGGCCGCCCCTTGCGACGGCCAAATAATCTCTTAACCTTGATCTCGTGACTCATTTGCGACAATCCCAACAAAATCTATGAAAATAATGCACACCCGCTTGACTTACGAGAAACCCTCATATTAGATTTAAGCCATGATGACAAGAACAACCCTTTTTGAAACAGTTCAAATGAACGCTCTCGTGAGCGTCATCGTCGTCGTCCTAGTTGTGCGCTAAGCGCACATACATACACACCCCCCAAATACATCGCTGAGACTTCCCAAAACCCTAAAAAAGGGACACATAAGCCATGACAGCCCCTATGCCATCGACAAAAATGCAAACACCGGACGGAACGGCCAAACCTCGAAAAGCCGCGCCCAAACCAACATTATCACACGAAGACGCGCACTATATGACCATGACGATCACGCCTTCTCTGCGGCAAGCCTGCACAGAAATGATGACTGGAGTCACAAAGCCTTCCGCCGGCTGCGTATGTCAAGAACACCAAAGTGGACATGTTCCGCCGTTTCCCGAAGTGTTTGATCCCTTCAATCAAAAAGGCAGAAAACATCTGGCCTCTGCCATTTCGTGGCAATTGGGTATTGTCTGTGAAGGTAAGACAGCGGCACAACGTGCGGCTTGCCGTGCACACGGACAGTTCCCCTGCCTTCAATCATAAATAAACCCGACATAAAAGGGATCTGAATTTGACCACACGCACAACCATATTCGCCCACGCCGTTGCCTTTGATTACAAAATCAAAGACTACGGCGTTGTACGCACGACGGTCAGGGTCCCGATTAGCATCGTGTTCCTAATTGTGCGCTAAGCGCACAGTAACACACCACCTCACCCCGACAATTTGAACTGTAAAACCTGAAATAAGGAAAGAGGAGAACTGTGCCATGTCCAAAGCTATACCAACAACACAAACCCAACCAAGAGAGGGGCAAATGACCAAAAAGAAAAAGGAATACACCTTCAACTTGAGAAAAGAATTGCATGCGTTCCGGACAAACGGATTCAAGCTGGTCTGCACCCGCGATGGAAAGTTATTCCCTATGATCAACTATAATGAGTTTATGTCCGATCCCGAAAAAGCTGTTAAGCGGTGGCAGGAACTGCCAAACTTTAAACCCGCCGAACACAAACCTTATTATCAAAAGCGGCGTTCTGCGCATCGAATCTGTTATGCACCTCCGCTGGTTCTGACTTCATGATAGGCCTTACAAAAAACACCCCGCCTGATGAACCAGACGGGGTGTTTTGCTTTTGATTTATTGCGGCGCTTACAACTTGAATGCGCACTTCAACTCGCCAACGAGATCGAGGCGTTCCCAGGAGAAGTGACCATCATCTTCAGGCGTGCGACCGAAATGCCCAAAGGACGAAGTCTTTTTATAGATCGGACGATTAAGGCCCAAATGCTCACGGATTGAGCGCGGCGTCAACTTAACGCATTGGCGCAACACATCGACAAGATTGCTGTCATCAACATGGTTGGTCCCGTGCGTAGTCGCATAAACGGACAAAGGCTCGGAAACGCCAATAGCATAAGCGAGTTGAATCGTACAGTGATCGGCAATGCCCGCCGCGACAACATTCTTGGCCAAATAACGAGCCATATAGGCGGCTGAACGATCAACCTTTGTCGGATCCTTGCCCGAAAACGCGCCGCCACCGTGAGGAGCCGCACCGCCGTACGTATCAACGATAATCTTGCGGCCAGTCAAGCCCGTGTCACCATCGGGTCCGCCAATGACAAACCGACCCGTTGGATTAACGTAGAAAAACTCTTCGTCGCACATCCAACCTTCCGGCAGGGCCTTAATCACATAGGGGCGGACCATTTCACGGATTTCGTCTTGTTCTACTTTTTCATCATGCTGCGTTGAAACCACGATACGTGCAGCGCGGACGGGTTTGCCATCCACATATTCAAGCGTCACTTGACTCTTTGCGTCTGGGCAAAGGAGGGGCAACTTTCCGGCATGACGATCTTCTGACATATATCGCAAAATATTATGAGCTTGAGAAATCGGCGCCGGCATAAGCTCTGGCGTTTCATTGCAAGCATAGCCAAACATGATCCCCTGATCACCGGCCCCTTCGTCTTTTTCTGTTTCTTGGTTCGCATCTACGCCCATCGCAATATCATCCGACTGCGCGTGAACATGGATTTCAACATCAGCCCACTGCCAATGAAAGCCCTTCTGCGCATAGCCGATTTCACGAACGGCGTCGCGGGCCGCCCCTTCCATCTCTTTTGGCGTAATCGAGGCTGGACCACGAATCTCGCCCGCAATCACAATGCGATTTGTCGTGGCCAAAGACTCGACGGCCACGCGGCTGTGCGGATCCTCTTTCAAAAACAAATCGACGATGGAGTCAGAAATACGATCACAAACCTTATCAGGATGGCCTTCGCCAACAGACTCGGATGTGAAAAGAAAGTTCTTATGGTTACTGTTCATGACTGAAGCCTCTTCATGAGGTGGAAGGATAATGGAAACGGCGCGAGTTCACCACGAAAACCCAACAAGATCAAGTCTGTTTACTTGGCTTCGCTAACATCTGGCTCAGCCATGGACTTAATCAGCTCATAAACCTTGCGACGAGTCTTGACATCACTGATGCGATAATACGCGCGTATCAACTCTAATGTTTCGCGACGATGCAACATTTCACTGTCTGTTTGGACAACGCCTTCAAGCGGCGACTGCTCTTGCTCCGCGAACCCAACAGCAGCGTAAGCGGAGGTCCTTTCCGCCCGCACATCATCAAAAAAGTAAGAAATCGATACATCAAGAAGTTTGGCAAATTGAAAAAGTCGGCTCGATCCCATTCGATTGGTGCCACGTTCATACTTCTGAATTTGCTGAAAAGTCAGACCACAAGCTTTGGCCAACTGTTCCTGACTCATGCCGAGCAAATTCCGACGAAGCCGCAATCGAGCACCGACATGAATATCGACTGGATCGGGATGTGAAGAACGTTTGTCTTTGGTTGTCGCGGAAATCTTGCTCATTATATAACTCTAATAGCATCGGCACGCGGCTGTATGAACTCTTTTCTCACGAAAAAAAAGCGCAAAATAGAGATGGTACTAGGACTAAAATACTCTCCTTTGATTTCTCACAATAATCAGCCCTGATAGTGTGATAAAACCAAGTAAATACGCAAGAATATTCCCATGGACAGCCATCAACGTCAGGTGAGATAAAGGCTCTGGCAGTGGCGAATCAACGACGCTCGCGGCTATTTGCTTGGTCGAGGCCACAATCCGACCATAAGGATCAACCACAGCGGTCACCCCCGCATTCGCCACACGCACCAGGGGTAACCCCTCTTCAATTGCACGCGCGCGCGCAATAACAAAATGCTGTGCAGGACCCGTCGTTTGTCTGTACCACGCATCATTGGTCACATTCAAAATCAACTGGGGGCGATCTGCTTTCTCGACAACATCGCCGGCAAAAATGGCTTCATAGCAAACAAGTCCGCTAAAGGGCGGCAGAGAAGGAGCGCGAGTCGTGCGCGGCCCCTTGCCTGCTGCGAAATCTTGCCCCATCGTTGAAATGAGGGGAAAAGGAATCAAAGAACGAAAAGGCATATATTCGCCGAACGGAACAAGATGCTGTTTGTCATAGCCCGCGACAATCGCGCCTTTTGCCGTCATTGCAATCAGCGAATTGAAAAAACGAACGCCACCCTCGTCGTTGTCCTGACGGCGAACAACGCCTGTGAGAAGGACGGAATCAAGGGGCATGGCCCTTGCAATCCGCGCACGAATATCGGGTTCTTCCGCCAGATAATAAGCTGTCGCCGTCTCTGGCCAAATCATATGAGTGATGGGTTTCTCGGCAGGCGTCTTAAATGTCAAGGCCATTAACCGTGAGAAATTCTTATACCGCTGATTGCCCTTCCATTTCAAAGACTGGTCAATATCGGGCTGGACCAAACGAAGCTGCACGTCTGGCACCATATTATGCGGCGCGTTCATAAGCCGCACAGAACCGATCATTCCCATCACGACAAAAACAATAAAGCTTAACGCAACGGCAAGGGGCGCGCTCCACCGTCGCACAGGCATAAAATAAAAGACAGGAGTCACAACGGCCCCGAGCGTCACAAGAGTCAGCCCTTCAATCCCAAACAGGCTCACACTTTGCATAACAGGAAGAAGATCACCCCATACATAGCCCAGAAGATCCCAAGGAAACCCTGTAAAAAGATGGGCGCGGGCTATTTCCGCACCAAACCAGCAAAGAGCGAAAAAGAAAACGCCATCCACGCGTTTGACGCTCCATTTATGGGCAAGCACACAAGCCAGACCATAATACAAGGCAAAGCAAGATGGCAATCCAGCCACAGCAAGAGGAATGGCCCACCAAAAGCTTTTCAGATCCACGAACATCGAGCCCGCAATCCAGTAAAGGCTTAGAGTCAAAAGACCAAACGCAAAGCTCCACCCTATGGCGAACGCCTGACGCGAACGCGTTGCCCCTTGCAACAACAGAACAAGAATGGGAAAGCAAATCCACAGCAAAGGAATGAGATTAAAGGGCGGGAAAGCTAAGGCAGCGGCGAACCCTGCACCAAAAGCAACGGCCATCCGCCGCCATCCTTGAAGATTCTTCAACCATGCGGCACATAACAATACCGTTTCAACCATGCAATCTACACTTCAACTTTCTTGGTCCCACGCACGCGGACGCGCTTAATTCGATTTTGATCCGTCTCAAGAATATCAAACAACAAACCACGCCCGCCTTCAATGGTCTCGCCAATAGCCGGAATATGTCCAGCTAAATGGAAAATATAGCCGGCAAGCGTGTCAATCGTTTCGCGCTCCTCTTGCGTTAAAAGAGACCCCACACGATCCTCAAAGTCCTCAATGTCAATAGACGCTTCGACAAGCAAGGTGCCATCAGGACGTGCCATAATCTCTGGCACTTCGGGATCGTCATGCTCATCTTCAATCTCGCCAACGATTTCTTCAACGAGATCTTCAATCGTGACCAATCCGTCAATACCGCCAAACTCATCAATGACCATCGCCATATGCTTGCGTGATTGCATCATCTGTAACAACAATTTGGAAGCAGGCATTGAAGGCGCCGCAAAAACAAGCGGACGGAGCAAGTCGCGAATGCGGCAGGTTTTACCAGAGGCAAGGCACGCCAAAACATCCTTCATATGAACCATGCCGACCGTCTCATCCAGCGTTTCGCGATAGGCCGGGATGCGACTGTGCGTGTGTTCGACCATCAGGTCCACAAGATCCTTCAGGTCACTGTCCACCTCGATGGCAACAATCTGCGCCCGTGGCACCATGCAATCACCGACTTCTTTATCGCGAAAGGAGAGGATATTGTCTAAAAAAACACGCTCCACCGTTGGGGAGCCATCGCTGGCCTGAGACTCCTCAAGAATCTCATCAACGGCCTCATGCAACGCCATAACCTCGGCATTGCCATGCAGTTTCTCCTGCGTTTTAGCCCATAAACGTTTGAGCCAACTCGGCGGTTCTTCTTTGTCGGCCCCCGCCTGGGCCGTCATCGTGAGAGGATCGTTCATAGCTTTCGTTTTACGCTCCTGCGTGGTTTTGACGCGGTTTCTATCATAACATAAGGGTCAGGCAGGCCAAGCGTGGCCATGATGTCCTTTTCCAAACGCTCCATGCGCGTCGCTTTACTGTCTGTATCATGGTCATACCCAAACAGGTGTAACAAACCATGGATAAGAAGATGCGTCAGGTGATCCAACACAGACTTTCCCTCCGCCTTCGCCTCTTTTACCACAGTGCCATAGGCAACAGCAATATCGCCAACGTAAATATCGCCGATGCAGCGGGCCGCCTTAACCAGCTCAGTTCGCTCAAACTGCGGAAAGGAAAGGACATTTGTCGTTTTGTCCGTGTTGCGGAACTCACGATTTAATTTATGAACGGCCCCATCGGTCGTTAAAAGCAAGGTTGCCTGAGCCTTCGTGGCCGCCGGAAGCAAGGTCGCAGGCAACGTGGCCAAGGTTAAAGCCGTCGCCTGCTCCAAGCGCCGCTTGAGCCCAGGCACCTTCCCCCAGCCCTGCGCGTTGATTTCGATTTGAAGGTGGGTTTTACGCTGAACGGTCATAAACAAATGTCCTTTCTGACAGAGGCAAACCAGTCATTAAATGTCCGGAGAAAGAGGCCCGCCTCATGAAAATATGAAGCGGCATAGGCTGGATCATTCCATAGTTCCTGATAGACAATCTGTTCCTTTTGATCATAAATTTTGGCCAATGTAAAACATGAGGTTTTATCGCTAT
>JAQUYN010000128.1 GCA_028691835.1 Alphaproteobacteria bacterium
GTTAATTGCAATGTTTTCCCGAATCTTTTTTATACAGATGTCTGGGTTCATTTTTTCGAACTCAGAGATAATTTCCGGAGCAGCAGATAATAATTGTGAAACTGCGTCGGCTGACTTCTGGTATGCCTTTGTAAAAAGCTCGCCTTCGCGCTTATCATAAGCTCTTAGGCGATCAGCCCTGGAAAAAAATAGCTTCTGTGACTGCAATAAATCTGTAAATTTTGCCAAGCTTATATAACGCCCAATTTTAACATTTCCAGTAGGTTCAACAAAACAGGGATGTCTATAGGATACAGGTTTAATCTTCTCGTCGCGTATGAGCTTGTTCCATCGATCGCTACAAGGAGGTCTATAAGTGGGATTTGGGTTGATATAACAGATAAATGTAACGGGCGTTTTTGTTTGATCAACAAAGTTCGCGACCGCATCAACAATATCTTCATCTTCCCACCACTCGCCAACACCTTCCTTCTCAAACTCCTTAATGACATTGTGTTGCATAAATTTAGCATATTTTTCTAATTTGCTCTTTATTTCGTTAATGCTAAAGCCTCGTTTTTTTTCTGTGGCAGATAGGTATGCGAGAATTACCGCATTGTGTGGAGACTCCATTGGATTTCCTTTTCTATGTAATTACAGCAAAATGCCAGAAATGTAGGTTGAATACACATCACGGCAATCCCTCCCACTCATGCTGATGGCCGTCGAGCATTTTCTTTAGCACCGCAGGCTTAATCACCTCAACCTGATCGCCCCACATATAGAGATGCCAAGCCATTTCAAGAAGGCCTCCGGCTTTGAAGCGCACGGTCATGGAGCCGTCTTTGCCGATGGTGACTTTCTGCTTCGGGTGAAAGACGAAATCCCTGGCAGCTTCTGCCGCGTGGGGCGTGAACCTCCAAACGACCTCGGTGGACTTCTCGTGCCAAATGCCGAAAGACTGCTCGGCATAGGCCTGAATATCGAAGGAGCGGTCACGGCTGAAGCCTTCCTTCATCACCATCACGCCTTCAATCTGGGAAAGGATAAAATGATACCGTGCAGTCTCGCGCCCTTTTTCTGTCCCACCGCCGACAAGATAATGCCGATGGCCGTAGAGAAAACCATAGGGCGCAACACGCTTGACCGAGGCCTCGGCCTTGCCTTTGCCCCGATAGAGAATATCAACGATTTTGCAGGCTTTAATGGCCTCGCGCAGCTTATGCAAATGTTCAGGATCAATCTTCGGGCGAGGCCCAGGACGTGCCGCAAGACCTTCGGCTTCGATCAAAGCTTCAAGGTCTGGCTCAATCCGGCGAGAGGCCTCGCATTTCTGAAAACTTTTGATCTTTCCGGCCAATGAACGCAGGGCTTTGGCCTGCAGGCGCAATCCCCGCCCGTTGAAGGCCTTGGAAGCCATATCAAGGGTAGCCAGCTCATCGGGCGTTAAAGCTAAGTGCCGCCCGTTTGTGGCCGAGGAAATGCGCCAACGTTTGATCCGTCCTTCATCGACGCTTTCCTCTGTCTGTGGATAGACCCGCACAACGGCATCGCGCATTCGCATGGCTGTCCGGCGCGAGACCTCAAACATCTCCTCAATATCTGCCAACGAAACGCCTTCGCCGTTCGATTGCATGGCAAAAGCGAGGTTCAGAAGATCTTCGGCTTTTTCAAATCGCATTAAATCAATTCCATATACCCGTTACGCCCAGCGCAAGAGTGCCTCAAAAAAACACCTTAGCCAAGAGGGCATATGACCGGAACTGTCACCTTCGCATGTTACAGAAGCCCAACATCACCAAAACGAAAGAGACTTCCATGCGTAAACAACTCATCACTCTTTTTCTTCTCGTTCCCCTTTGCGGCTGCGCGGTAGCTATGTCGGCCAGCCGCAGCACGGCCAAAGGCGATCCCGCCATGATGCAGGTTGGGGCTGACAGGGCGATTATTGAAGAAAGTTTTGGCTCCCCGAATATGACGGCCAGTCTTGATGGCGGCAAAACGAAGGTGATCTATAAAATCGACCCCGAAGCCCACAGCGCAGGTGCCCGAAATGCTGCCGTTGCGGGACATGTTGTGGCCGATGTTTTGACCCTCGGCCTTTGGGAAGTTGTTGGAACGCCCCTCGAACTGGCCGCGCAGGACAAATACACGAATTATGTCCTGATCTATGACAAAGCCAACAAAGTCGAATCGGTGGAAACGATCAAGTAACGCCTTGGAAAGGCAAAAAAGATCGTATGAGGCCGACGAGCAGAGCAAAACCGTGGTAACTCCCCAGAAAACCACAAAAATCTCTGTTAATCTTGACGTTTTTGCGCCAACTTTCTTCAATTGGGTGATTAAAATATGACCACCGAATCATTAGGCCGTGCAGAAAGTGCGCAAACACGTCAGGGACAAGAAATGGCAAAGAGTCTGTTAGAGCAACTTCCAACCATCGTAGCCGAAGGAAAGCGCGAAGCCGAACGCATTATGGAACGTTTGGAAAGCGCCCAACGCATCGGGCTTCAAACGCGCGAACTTGTTATCCCGTCGCGTGACACGAATTGGCAAAACATGTTTGCGCGGGCGGAGAAGGCTACGCATGACCTTGATCCCGCGAATATGAACCGCCTCATTTACGGTGACAATCTGTTGGCGATGGCCGCGCTTCTGGCGGGGAGTGATGAAACGCCGTCCATGCGTGGCAAGGTTGATCTAATCTATATCGACCCGCCTTTTGACAGCAAAGCTGACTATCGAACGAAGATCACCTTACCTGGCGGCGACATTGAACAACGTCCAACAGCCATCGAACAATTTGCTTATTCGGATACGTGGCAAGATGGAACAGCCTCCTATTTACAGATGATCGTTCCGCGATTGTCTTTGATGCGAGAGTTTTTATCTGATGAAGGGGGAATCTACGTACATATCGACTGGCATGTTGGGCATTATGTTAAGATAATTCTCGACGATATTTTCGGCAAAGACTTCTTTATCAATGAAGTTGTATGGAAGCGCACATCGGCCCACAACTTTAAAACTTTTGGATACACTCGGTCAAACGAGAGTATTTTTTATTATTCTAAAACAGAGCAGCCCATATTTAATACCCAATACACGGACTACGGCGAAGCGCAGTTAAAGAGATTTAAACCAGATGAAAACGGTCGCCTTTATAAAGCAGAAAACATGACCTTTTCGACGAACAACAAAGGTCGTCAATTTGAGTGGCGTGGATCAAAACCACCTCCTGGCCGGTCGTGGGGAGCATCTCTCGAACAGTTGGAAAAATGGTGGGAGGAAGGACGAATTCTTGTTAAGCGAGATGGAACTCCTCGCCTTGACGGATTGAAAATCTATTTAGATGAAACAAAAGGAAACCCTGTTAGCGCATTATGGGACGACATAGGCAGGGTTGGAAACACTGCTGGAGAACGGGTTGATTACGCGACACAGAAACCAGAAAGTCTGATGGAAAGAATTATTCAGGTTTCTTCAAATGCGGGGGGCATAGTTGCCGACTTTTTCTCCGGCTCCGGCACAACAGCTGCCGTTGCTGAAAAACTCGGCAGACGATGGATTGCTACAGATATAGGCAAACCAGCCTGCATGGTGGCCCGCAAGCGTCTTATAGATCAGGACTCGAAACCATTCCTCTTTCAACACGTCGGCGATTACCAAGTCGAG
>JAQUYN010000129.1 GCA_028691835.1 Alphaproteobacteria bacterium
AAGCACAGACTCACCGCCATATTTCCAAGGATCGTCCATGGTCCATCGCGAGACGTTTTGCCCATTGTCGGGTAGATACTTGGCAAAACGCTCTATATCAATATCCAGCGAAAAGTGAGGCGCGAGAATCAAGGTTGGTTCATTGCTTGCCCCGGCAAGAGTCATCAACGTGGCGACCCCCTCGGCAGAATTACGCTGAATATCATGAATAATAATAATGGCGCGCCCAATGTCGCCTTGATTTTCTTCTAAAGCCCGATTGCTGGCGATGGGCAAAAGCTGTTCCCGTGCATCTTGTGAAAAAACAAAAGGGAAAATCGGAAAAAACTGTTTGGGAAGCGAATCAACGTCTGGCACAATCGTACCCCTATTCCCATCGTTACGCCCAACCGCATGCGGGCTTGGCTCAGCAAGCGCACCGCGCAACGGTGGGTTCACAATAATGTCTTCCAGATTATCTCTCATGTACTGCTCTGACAGAGCGGGAGGAGCTTTCGTATCGACAGGGGGCGCAGAGGTCCGTGCAGAACGATACGTTGAACGGTACGACGAAACAGGTTCCGCCCCCCTCTCGTCAATCTCATCAGGTATCCTCGGCGCGGAATAGACTTTGTAAGGTGGATTGACAACCTCTTTGGTCTTCTTATCGAATGAATCCGCATTAGGAGCCACGTCAGCATCCAGCCGCTTCGCTTTAATCAATCGGGAATCATCGGCTCTTCCCTTCGCCGAAGGATCATCCGCAGACTGATCTTTCTCGTGATCTTTGGGTTGCGCTGAATCTGCGGCCTCGTCATCCGGCTCTGTTGCACCGAACGGAAGCATACGTCCGACGACATGCCCAAGACTTCCAAATACATCCCCGACCGAAAAGACCTTGTTGCCGCCTGCCCCAGAGGCTCCAGAAACAGCGACCGTAGAGCCATTTGACCGAAAGGATTGTTTCGCTTCAACAGGAAAAGTGTGCACAATCAACAGTAGAGAAAAAAAGATAAGATTTCTCACTTGTCTCTGGTGCTCGATCATGGAAAAATTACCTTTCAAACAGGAAGCGAAGCGTTCGCATGCTTCTTCATAACCCAAAAAGAACCATTCGAAAATACAATCATGAAAGAACAAAACCCCCTGCGCGTTGCCGCTCTTGTTGACCTCCCCCGGAGTCGAATCTCAGGGGGGCACCTCAAAAGCTGGGAGAACTTGGTCTTAGCCGCCAGTCAAAGCAATCTGCCCCTTGATCTTACCTTGTATGCATCGGGGCCACACCTCACAGAAGAACTGTCAGCTCATGCACGAATCAAACAGCTCCCCCCTATTTTTAGCACGTCGAAGCTGAAATTCTTACCCTACATACCCGACAACACGGATTTAGGTTCCTATCACAAGGAACTGGCCAAAGAACTTGAAACCATGGATGTCATCCATACAACTGATGGCTATTTTTGTTTTGCCCAAACCGCTGAAAAAGTGAGCAAGAAAAAAGGCATTCCGCTGACAACCTCTTTTCATACGGACACCCCGACTTATGCGCGCGTGTTTACGAAAGAGGCCATTGGGCAAATCTTTGGAACGGGACGATTGGGAACGTTGCTTATCGATAGGCTCAAGATCCCCGAAAAGCAGGAACAGAAAAAGCTGAAACGACTCAAAGCCCATCTGCATCGCTGTAACAAGGCCCTCTACACGCGACAAGAAGACCGCGATTTAGCCGAGTCCATCTTGGGCTTTGAAAATGTGCGCCCCATGCGCCTTGGCGTAAATCGCGCTATCGTCGGGCCGCACAGAACAGATCGCGCTGGCATTGAGGCTGACTACAAAATCCCACCAAAGCAAATTATCTTCATCTTTGTCGGGCGGCTTGATGTTGGCAAAAACATCTATACGCTGATTGAGGCGATGGAGAACCTTATCGCAGAAGGTCAGCCTGTCCATTTGATTACGGCAGGTCTTGGACCAGCTGAGAATGATTTACGTGAACGTCTTGGCAAACATGTAACTGTAGCAGGTTTTATCGACCCAGAAGAGCTGGCACGGCTGTATGCCAGCGTGGATTGCCTCGCCCTAACATCAGAAGTCGAAATTCGGAGCATGGCCGCCGTTGAATCCATGACGTCCGGCCTGCCTATTCTTGTTTCTCAAAAAAGTGGGCTCGCAAGACTGTGCAACTTCACACCAGCAATGGTTGAGGTCGAAAGCGGCACAGAGGCATGGACAAACGCGATGCGAGATTTTGTGGGCTCAATCAACAAACGAGTCCACATGCACAAAGTTGCACTTGGCTTTGCCGAAACGCACATTGCAAATTGGATTGATGTGCTAGGTGAAGACCTACTCATCACATGGAAACAAGCCACAGAACAGAAAAGTAAAACACCCACACCATGACCTCATCGCCCAATCTCAGACCGACCTATTTTGGAAGACGTATTCTCATCCTCGTGCCTCACCCTGATGACGAAGTCGTCGCGTGTTGTACAGCGATCAGCCAAGCGCAACGTCATGGGGCGCAGATCTTCACGCTGTATCTCACACATGGATGCATAGACAAAGAAACACTATGGCCATGGCAACGCGATAAATATGATCGCTTCGTTATTCGCCGCCTTCAAGAATCGGTTCAAGTTGCAAGACGCCTGAACCTAACGCCCATCAGCTATTCCGACAGGCCAACACGTCATTTATGGCGCAACCTCGGCGATGTCTATCGCGAGATTACAAAAGCCATCGGCGACTATAACATCAATCAGCTTTGGATCCCGACTTATGAAGGCGGGCACCCCGACCATGATGGGCTCAATGCCGTGTGCAGCCACTTAAAGGATCAAATCAGCATCTTAGAGTTTGCGGAATATAATTTTGCTGGTGGCAAGCCACATTCACATGAGTTCCCAATTTGCAATGGAAGCGAGACCATGATTATGCTCTCGCCCGAAGAACAGGGAATTAAGCGCAAGATGTTAGGGCTTTACGAGTCAGAGCAGAAAAATTTGGATTACGTCGATGTCACCCAAGAATGCTATCGCCCACTTGCTTCGTATGATTACAGCAAACCGCCCCATCTCGGTGTGATGTGGTATGCGCGGCATCAATGGGTGCCATTCAAACATCCACGTGTCGATTTCACAAAACCGGAAGAAGTCTGTCAGGCTATTGAAGCCTTTTCACCTTAACTGTATCTGAGATTGGTGCCTCCCCTTCCAGTGCAGTAGAGTTCCCTCCCCGGCTAAGGAGGAAAGCTGAGGCCCCCATTGTTGTTTCCTTTTATATACTTTTTTTCACGTCAATCATTGGTGCGAGACTTATACAATCCTTTTATCGTGGACCCGCTCTAACTCTGGCTCTCAACCAACGGCCTTCTTGGATTTGCCAGAAGACAAGGCCGGGGATATAGAGAATGAAATCGCGACAACGCCGCACGACAGCCAGCGCGGCAGCGATTTCGGGTGTGAGTCCCAACATAGAGCCAAACAGCAAAAAACCCGCTTCCTGCACGCCTAATGCGCCGGGCACAATAAAGGCAGCACTGCTCGTGGCTTGAATTAAAGCCTCGATCATCATGCACTCAACCAACGGAAGGGGGT